>JBAZYB010000060.1:0-18762 GCA_041659545.1 Hyphomicrobium sp. | reverse complement strand
CGGCCTCGGCATTCCGTTCCCTCTTGATCATGGCTGAGGGGACAATGCCATGGCGAGATGCCATGGCAAAGATTGAACGGTCTAATTCTTCACGCTGTTGCGGCTTCACGCACAGGAATTTGGCCGGCCGCGATGACCTGCTGCAAGCGCGCCTCCCACCGCCATGAACGCGTCGCGCCTCTCCTTGTCGTAGGCGTAGCGGTCGGCATCGGTGATTGCTCCGGCTCATCGGGCTGTGATTGAGCACGAGCGAGCGGACATGCGTCGGTAACCCCAGCTTGACCATCTGCGTGCCGACCGTACGTCTGAGATCGTGCGGAGAGACCGGTGTGATTTTCAGCTCTGCGACCAGCCGTGCCGTGGCGCGCGCCGGCGCTCGCGAGGATCGGCGGGCATCACGCGCGCCATGTCACGCCACCTTCGGCGTAAGCTTCTTCACTTTGATGGCCGGTGCCTGTAGCCGGACCTGGGCGAGATTGTAGGCGGCCTGAAGGCGCAGCCAATGCTCGGCAGTGCTGCCGATGCCTTTCTCCAGGCGAATCGCCATGTCGGGCGTGATGGCGCTCTTGCCGCCCAGCACGTTGTAAAGCTGCTGGCGGGTGACGCCAAGCGCGACGGCGGCTTCTGCGACCGTCCAGCCAAGCGCTTCGATGTCGTCGCGCAGACCGAGACCGGGATGCGGCGGGCTCTTCATCGGCATGGCATCCTCCTTCTCTAATGGTAGTCTACGAAGTCCACGTCCGAGGCCTTGCCGTTCTCGAAGCGGAACACAACGCGCCAGTTGGCGCGCACCGTTACCGCCCAGAACCCTTTCCAGTCGCCTTTGAGCTTATGCAGCTTGAAGCTCGGGCGGTTCATGTCTTCGATGTCGGCGGCGTCATCGAGCGCGGCGAGGATGATGGCAATGCGCTCCAGCATATCAGCTGGGAGCTTGCGCGCGTCGTCGTCCTCGTAGAACCGTTTCAGGCCCTTGTGCGCGAAGCTCTCGATCATCCTTCATTCAAATGTAAAGTGTCAATTGACATTTGTCAACTATCGATGCGGGGCCCGATCAGTGCGGCCATCCGGGCTTCCCACGCCGCCAGTGCCTCCCGCTTCTCCCTGTCGTAGGCGTAGCGGTTGTAGACGGCATCGGTAATGCTGCGGCTCATGGCGCTGTGATTGAGCACGAGCGAGCGGACATGCGTCGGTAACCCCAACATGGCCATCTGCGTGCCGACCGTGCGTCTCAGATCGTGCGGAGAGACCGGCGTGATTTTCAGCTCCGCGACCAGCCGTGCCATGGCACGCGTGGCCGCGCTCGCGAGGATCGGCGTGTCGCTGCTCTTTGTCGGCTGCCTTGATCTCGCCGGCACGGGCTTGGCCCTCTCGACCGGCGAGGGAAAGACATAGCGGCTCGCCGATGGGCTCGCAGCCACGGCGCGGCGAAACTCCTCCTTGGCCATCGGGCAGAGCGGCACCCGGTGCAGGAGACCGTTCTTGGTGCGGTCGCCCGGAATGGTCCAGACGGGCTCGTCGGCGTCCAGCTCCAGCTCCGTCTTCTCCGCCTCGACCACCTCCGTCCGGCGCTGCCCGGTCAGCAGCATCAACCGCAATGCGGACCGCGTTGCGGGGGAGAGCATGCGGCCCTTTTCGCCCTTGGCCATGTGGTCGCCGGACATCGAGTCCATGACGGCAAGTGCGGCCCAGAGCTTGGGAATGTCTTCTTCCGAAAGTACGCGTTCGCGCGGCTTGATTTCGCCGACCTTGCGCAGTCGCGCGGCCGGATTGAATTCGAGCAGGCCCTCGTCGACCGCCCAGTTGAGCACGCGGTTGATGAGGACCAGCACGTTGTTGGAGGCGATGGGGCCGCCGGTCTTGGCGACCTTGTCGCGAAGCCGGCCGATCTCGGCGCGCTTGATGGTGGTCACGCGCTGCTTGCCGAGCCCTCCTTCAATATGGGTCTTCCAGATCGACTGATCGGTCGTTGCGCGCGCAAGGTTCGGCTCGGCGTGCCGCGCGTACCAATCGGCGTAGAGGTCACCGAGCGTCAGCGTCTCCGCCCGCTTGACCGCGCGTTCGGCATGGGGGTCGCGTTCCTTGGCATAGGCGCTCGTCAGGATGTCGCGTGTCTTCTGAGCCGCGTCGGCGAGGCTCACCGATCCGGCATTGCCGACGCGGTACCACCGCTCGGTCCGCGAGGCGCGTCCGCCCGGCTGATAGCGGACATACCAGTACCGCTTGCCGGTGGCGCTGACATCGAGCCAGAGGCCTTCGATGCCCTCGATACGGTAGCGCGTACGCTTGCCGCCAAGCGGCTTCGCCGCGTTGATGACGCGATGATTGGCTTTCAGGATCGGCATGGCGAAACAACCGAGGTCAGGGGTCAAATGCCTGTATCTAAAGGGGTGCTGAATTCTGTCACGCACCTGTCACGCACGGATACGGCGTTAGGGGCGTGGCGAAGTTATGGCTTGCGGAGCCGCGATGGTCAATTTATTATGTGTAATCAGTGCATTGTCATGAGCATACTTGAACGTGTCTGAATCTGCCGGTTCACGCTTTTATGCAATCGCACTGCAGAGGTCAGGGGTTCGATTCCCCTCGGCTCCACCAATGTATCGCGGCCTCCTCCTCAGTAATCCGGCCGACATCCAGCGAACGACCGCTCCGGGGACGCGCCCGCGTCCAGCGGTCAATGGGCGACAAGAGGTCTGCTCAGGCTCCGCCGCGGTACGCCGATTTCAAGGCCATATACATTTGACGGTAGGTTGAGCCCGCGGCGATGAGCACCTCACCTGGGCGGCCTTGCCAGTTGTCGAACTTCACCTTGAACATGAGCGGGAGTTTCGCTGCCGGGACAATTTCAGTCTCGCCCATCTGGAGATCGTAGATCACCTCCTTGATCTGCTGGATGGCCGTGTTTCGCGTGAGCTTGTTATCATTCATTGTTCAGCTCTCCTGCGTTTGGAGCATTCGTGCCGCCAAATCTAGCTTGCTCACGAGGAGCAGGTCGTCGAGCAGCGCTCCGAAAAGGCAACATAGAATAGGTTAGCGAGTTAGCGATCGCGCGCGCGGAATACACGCATCCGCACACGTGGAGTTGCGTGCAGAAGGCGTGGACTCCAGCCGCCTCTACACGGGGACGCGGAGCGTTGTCGTGCGGACGCAAATGGCGCAGATAGCCTAAATGCGACACTGCCAAGCCCGGCGTATCTGCGTTCGGGCACGCGTGGTGCTGCTGGAAATTCAAGGGAGGGAACATGGCAATCTTTCGCGATTTCAACGACAAACCGTCATCTGCTTCTCCGTCGCTGATGATCCTGCTGCTCGGCACTGCGATGTTCGGAGGAATGGTTTGGATGCTTCACTGGGTATTGCACAGTCCGGCCATGGATTACGGCCAGCTGTTTTCTCAGTGAGCTACGGCATCTGGCGAGTAACGAAAGGGGCGGGCAAGCTGCCCCTTTTTTTGCGTTGAGTTCGGGGGAATGGAGAGCGCTTAGCCCGATGGTCCCCGCTCTCTCGATGTCGCCGGGAGCTGGGTTGTACCGGGCCATGATCTCGAGTGGGCCGCGATTCAGGATGTCACCGGGGATAGCGCTCCGGGATGTGTACTACGGCGCGAAAGCCGATAGAATGCGCGCCTGGGACAGGGCGAGGGCGGAGGGCGCGATGGCAGCCAATATCGATGCGGTGATTGCAGCACTTCGCGTCGTTCTTGATGCGGCCGAGGACGGCGAGACGCCATTCGTCAAGGTCGAGGCCGCAAACAGGTGGATTGCCCAACTTCCCGGATCGTGGACGGGGCGCTGGCGGAAGCTGGTCCTGAAGGGGAATTCCTCCGGCGAGGCCGGGCGAGAGGAGTTCGTCGCCCATGTCCGCGCCGTGATTGCATTTCTCGAGGCTGACGGGTTGCAGATCCCTGCTTCGCGCAAGTGGTGGTCGCGGCGTCGCCGCGGCGCCGCGGCACAGCCCAGCAGCCCGACGGCGGCGGCATCCGCGGCTCCCGTCTCGACCCGGCCGGTCAACCTTCTCCGCGTGCGCAAGCCCATGCCGGGCGTCCACTAACCGGCGCAGACTGGGCGCGAAGCCGTCAAATTGATGGGGGATGGGGCGCTGTTCCTTAAAGAACAGCACTGAGAGTGGCGTCGTGCCATTTTCTCCGCGTGCCCCTAATGAACCTCAGCCAACGCAAAATAGCCAATGAGCACGGCGCCGAGATGCCGGCCGATTTCCAATCGGAAAGCGAAGTCGTGACTTCGCGTACAAATGTTTCATTCCCAATTGAGGGCATCACTTGCCGTGCCTGGCTCTATGAGCCTGATGTGCAAGTGGCGCGTCCGGCGCCGTGCATCGTCATGGCACACGGGCTCGGCGGCACACGCGCTGCTTCGCTGGAGCCCTATGCGGAGCGCTTTGCAGCTGCCGGGTTCTTTGTCCTGCTGTTTGACTACCGCTATCTCGGGGCCAGCGATGGCGAGCCGCGCCAGCTGGTGTCGATCCGACGACAGCTGGCTGACTGGCGCGCCGCAGTGAGCTTCGCGCGGAAGCTGCCGGGCGTCGATCCTCAGCGCATCGGGTTGTGGGGCACGTCGCTGTCCGGCGGTCACGTTGTCGTTCTGGCATCGCGCGACAAGGAGATCGGCGCCGTATCGGCACAATGTCCAATGCTCGATGGAATGGCGAGCGCCGAGTTGGCGACGGCGCGGACGGGCATTCGCGGGACGTTGCGGATGGCCCGCGCGGCGTTACACGATATCGTGCGCTCGCTATTTGGCCGGGCACCTTACTATGTGCCGCTTGTCGCGGGTGACGGCCAGCTCGCTGCAATGGCGTCGGATCGATCCTATGCGGGATGGCTGCGCATCGTGCCCGCCAATGCGCGCAACGAGATAGCCGCGCGCATTCTCCTCAGCTTGCCGCTCTACAAGCCGCTGCGCCGCGCACAACAAGTCTCTTGCCCGACACTGCTCATCGTGTGCGCTAACGATACAGTTGTCTCAGCCAAGGCAGCAGCAGACGCTGCCTCGCGCATGAAGAACGGGCGCGCCGTTTCGTTTCCGATCGATCACTTCGACATTTACAAGGGTCCATGGTTCGACCGCGCTTGCGCCGAACAGGTTGCATTCTTTTGCACGGCGCTGCGCGTACGGCAGGCGAAGCCTTACGGATAAGTCCCGTTGAACAGCCATTTTTACCGAGCAGACGGGCTCGGGGTGGCCTTGTTTATGCGCTTGGCCGGATTACCTGTTAGCCAGGCGTGAGCCTGTGACATCCGTGCCCCGGCCATCTGGACCGCTGCACATCCTTGGAAACGCCTCCAAGCCGCCGATCAAGAGAGGCCCACAGCCGCATCCGAGACGTTTCCTCACGATCAGTTGAACACGGAGGAAAGAACTCATGGCCAAAGTACTTTGCGTTCTCTACGACGACCCCGTCGACGGATACCCTAAGACGTATGCCCGCGACGACGTCCCCAAGCTCGACCACTATCCGGGCGGACAGACCCTTCCCACTCCGAGAGCCGTCGACTTCAAGCCCGGCGAATTGCTCGGCAGCGTGTCGGGTGAACTAGGTCTGCGCAAGTTCCTCGAGGGGCAGGGTCACACCTTCGTCGTGACATCCGACAAGGACGGTCCGAACTCCGTGTTCGAGCGCGAATTGCCGGACGCCGACGTCGTTATATCGCAGCCGTTCTGGCCGGCCTACCTCACCGAAGAGCGCCTGAAGAAAGCCAAGAACCTGAAGCTCGCCATCACCGCGGGCATCGGTTCAGATCACGTCGATCTCGACGCGGCGATGAAGAAGGGCATCACCGTTGCCGAGGTGACGTACTCAAACTCGATCAGTGTCGCCGAGCACGTGGTGATGATGATCCTCTCGCTCGTGAGAAACTACATCCCCTCTTATCAGTGGGTCGTGAAAGGCGGCTGGAACATCGCCGATTGCGTAGAGCGCTCGTACGATCTCGAAGGCATGAAAGTCGGCACGGTCGGCGCCGGGCGCATCGGCCTGGCGGTCTTGCGCCGTCTGAAGCCGTTCGACGTCAAGTTGCACTACACCGACAGGCATCGCTTGCCACCCGAGGTCGAGAAGGAACTCGGACTTACGTTTCACAAGGATGTGGAGTCCCTCGTCAAAGTCTGTGACGTGGTGACGATCAACGCTCCGCTTCACTCGGAAACCGAGCACCTGTTCGACGACAAGCTCCTCTCGAAGATGAAACGCGGCGCATATCTCATCAACACGGCACGCGGCAAGATTGTCGATCGCGATTCCGTGGTGCGCGCACTGGAGAGTGGGCATCTGGCGGGATATGCGGGCGATGTGTGGTTCCCGCAGCCGGCACCGAAAGACCATCCGTGGAGGAAAATGCCCCACCACGGCATGACACCACACATCTCCGGCACGTCGCTGTCGGCGCAGGCGCGCTACGCTGCCGGCACGCGCGAAATTCTGGAGAGCTACTTCGCCGGAAAGCCGATCCGAACCGAGTACCTCATCGTCGACAAGGGCAAGCTCGCCGGAACGGGCGCGCATTCCTACAGCTCGGGCGATGCGACGAAGGGGTCGGAAGAGGCGGCGCGTTACAAGAAGAGCGCCTGATTGCGCGACAATGGCACCGGATCCGAGATCGGATTCGGTGCCGTCTTCTTTCCACACGCTCACGCGGCGAGAAACGGGCTCATGTCCTGCGGGGTCGCACGCACGCCCGTGAGTGGCTCGGCATCGAAGGTAAGGCCGTAGTCCTGCTGCATATGGATGAGCGCGCGCTCGGCGAGGGCGGTGATTGCCAGCAGTGGATTGACACCGAGCGAGCGCGGCATCATCGCTCCGTCGATGACGTAGAGACCGGCGTGCACGTCCGTCTCGCCCCTATCCGCCCCGCCATCAAACACTTGGCCCTTGTGATTGATCGCACCATCGCTGCGCTCGCGCCCTATGCCGGCGCCGCCAAGCGGATGGGCGGTGGCCGGCTGGTGACCCATCACCGTGCCGGCAAGCGGGTTTTTCACGTAGCTGCCGCCCGCTTCCTTCACGACTGCGGAAAGCATCGCGTCAAGGCGTGCGTAGACGGGCTCGTCTCTGGCAGTTGGCCAGACGAGCGACAGGCGGTCATCGTCGAGGACAAACCGACCCGCGGCGCTGTCGTGCGAGACGGCGAAGAACGTTTGCAGCTTGGAGAACGGCCCCTTGTAAACGCCGTTGACGAGACTCTGCAGCGCGCCGAGCAGCCGGCCGTTGGGGATGAAAAGGACCGGGAGAACCGGTGCCAGCGCCGATGGCAGAACACCTTCCTGCACGCGCAGCTCGTTGGCGAGCGTGGTTTCGTCGTCAATCTCCAGCTGTCCGGTGACGGCCGCGCCGATCTCCGCGCCCGCCACCTTCGGGGGGTATCCGACACCCACGGCGTTGACGGGGTCGCGCGCGCCGTAGCCGAAGGCGATGATGTCGCCGTTGGCTGAGAATCGCTCGCCGACTCGCTCCGATAGCGCGAGGCCACGCTCGCGCGAGCGCAGCAGGATCTCGGTCGTGCCGAGCGTACCGGCCGCGAGAACAACCATGGCCGCGCGCAGCACCATGTCGCCGCCTTCGCCGTCGAGGCGCCGCACGTGCACCTGCCATTCACCATCGCGGGTCTTGGCGACGTAACGCACGCCGGCGTGCGTGAACAGTTCCGCACCGTGGCGCACGGCGTCCGGCAGATAGGTGATGGCGATGGAATTCTTGGCGCCGACGTTGCAGCCGCCGCAGCAGTCGCCGCAGCGCGTGCATCCCGGCTGCTCGACACCGACGACGTTCGTGGATGGCTCGAAGCTCACCGTGAGGGCCGGACGGACAATGTCGTAGCCAAGCGCGGCACCGGCTGATCGAAGTGTCCTGAACTTGGTGAGATCTTCGGCGCGCGGATCACTCTGCGGGTTGAGCCAGAGCTGTGCGCGGCGGAAGCCTTCGTCGAGCAATCCGTCCTGGGCGATCTGTCCCGGCCAGCGCTCGTCGGCGAAGACGCGGGCGTCGGGACGCAGAGCGACACCGGCATTGATCAACGAGCCGCCACCGAGGCCGCAGCCGACCAGAACGTGCATGTCATCGCCGAGGCGCACGTCATAAAGGGCCGACGAGGGGCCGGTGCGCAATTTCTTGCCCGAGATCTGCATCTCGTTCTTGAGATCTGGAAAGCGAGACGGGAAGCTGCCGGCGAGCACCTCGCGCCCGCGCTCGAGAACGGCAACTTTCTTGCCAGCGCGGGACAAGCGCGAGGCAGCAACCCCGCCGCCGTAGCCGGAGCCGACTACGATGACGTCGTAGCCGTCGCGGGCGTGGTCGAGGGTGCGTGAGAGGCCAGTCATTCTCTTCGTCCTGTTCCCCCCTCGTCAGCTAACTGATTTACGGGCCGGAGGCTACAGGTGGCCCAAGGCATGACAGCAGCAGCCGAGCATCAGCATGCAGGCGAAATCATTCGGAGGCGTCCACGGCGCTTTTATTTGGCCGAAATCGAGCATTTACTGCACTTTGACGCCGCGTGTCCGGGCTCTGTGAGACCTGGCTGGCGCGCGCCGCATTGCGGAGAGCGTGTTCCGCGTCAAAAGAAGACGTCGAGGTTGTGGCTCAGTGGTAGAGCGCCCGGGATGCCCCGGGAGATCGGGGGTTCGATTCCCTTCAGCTTCTCCAACGACTAGCTCATTGGTAGAGCACAAGACTAGGGATCTTGCGGTAGTGGGTTCGACTCCCACGTCAACATCCTTTCCAAGGACACCCGCTTCGGCGGGTTCTGAACTGGGGAAGCCGGTCTGCTTCCCGGCCCGTAAGGGCAAGCGTCGCGGCGCCTTGTGCCGGGGCGGATACCGTCGGGCCGCAATGCCGGAGCTCGGGTGCCGGCGCCTCTCGTCTTCGGGTGAGGGACGGACGCAGCCCGACGTGGAAGGCGGCGCAGCTCGACTGAAACCCCGACCCGCGTTGGCGGCGTGGGAGGCGGCCGGCGACCTTGAGGTTGTTTTTTAGGAATTGAGTCATGCGGAAGTACGGATTTTGGTTCCAGACGATCGTCAGAGATGACGAGCGGGCTCTTTTGAGTCGCGACGGCCGGTTTGTGCGGCTACTACCGCCTGGTCGTTTTGTGGCTTTTGACCCTGCCAATCAGCTCAGTGCTGAGGTCGTCAAAGTGGTACGCACCGAGGTCACTGCCGAAAGGGCGCTGCTTCTGCAACGGACAAACCGAGCCCTCGCCGAGCAGAACTTCGAGATTGTACAGACGACCCCGACCGAGGTGGCCATCGTCTCGCTCGACGGTGAGGCGAAGTATCTGGTGTCGCCGAACTCAACGCGTGCCTTCTGGAAGACGCTGACGAGCGTCGATGTGGAACTCGTCAATACGGCAAGCGAGCTGCGGATCGCCAAGCACTATCTCGACAAGCTCGACCTCACTCGCAACGCCGCCGTCGTCGCCTTCGCCATCGTCGAGGCCTACGAGGCCGGCTTGCTGTTCATCGACGGCGAGCTCAAGGAGCGGTTGCCGCCCGGCCGGCACGCTTTCTGGCAGATCGGACGTTCGGTGAAGATCTCCAAGGTGGACCTGCGCCCGCAGCCGCTCGAGGTAACGGCCCAAGAGATCCTGACGAAGGATCGCATCGGCATTCGCGTCACGCTGACGGCGTTCACCAAGGTGGTCGATCCGGAGAAAGCCGCTCTGGCCGCCGCAGACGTTCCCGGCACACTCTATCGGCTCGTGCAGTTCGCCATCCGAGAGGCGGTGGCGACGCGTACGCTGGATGAGATCTTAGCGGCGCGCGATACGATCGACAGGGAGGTTCGCGGCTTCGTCGATGAACGGGCGCGGGCGCTCGGCGTGGAAGTGGGCGAGATCGGCGTCAAGGATGTCATCCTCCCCGGCGACGTGCGCGATCTGCTCAACAAGGTGGTGGAGGCGGAGCGCCTAGCCAAGGCCAACCTTATCCGCAGGCAGGAGGAGACGGCGGCAACCCGATCGCTACTCAATACGTCGAAACTGCTGGAGGACAATCCGCTGCTGCTGCGCCTCAAAGAGCTTGAGGCGCTAGAGAAGCTGGTGGAGAAGGTCGGCCGCATCGATCTGCACACAGGCTCAGGCGCGGGCGGCTTTAATGCGTTGCTGCAAAATCTCTATCGGCTCGGCGAGAAGGCCGACGACCCGACAAACTGAAGCAACGCTCACGGGTCACGTCGCGCGGGCGCTATCAGTGGACGGGAATGGGTATTGCGGCGCCAGCCTGCTTCGCGGGCTCGGCAGGATACTTCTTGGGCCGCGGCGCAGCCTTGGCGAAATCCACAAACTCGCCCTGCAGGGCATCGGCCATCATGCGGCCGAGACAGCCATAGGACAGGTCGTTGGGGTGGAACAGATCCTTCGCCAGAAGCTGCTGCGGCGTAAACTGAGCGCTGGTCACGAGATGCTTCATGATGGCGTAGCGCTGCAGGATAGGGATGTGGCGCTGGTCTGCGATCTGCCGCATGGAGACAAGAAACCGCGGGAAGTCGCGCACCTTCTCGGCCTTGGGGAAATACTGCATGTCGAGCAGCACAACGTCGATCCCGGCATCTTGCAATTCGTCGACGCCAGCGATCAGCGCCTGACGAAAGATATCGAGTTTTACCAAACGCATGGCGTCGTTGACACCCGTCTGCCAAACGACAAGCGTCGGCTTGCGCGGGATAACGTCCTTGCGAATGCGCCGGAGCATGTCGCTGGCGAGCTGACCGCCGATCCCCAGGTTCTCGACCGTGATTTTGCTCTTCGGGAATCGCTGTTGTAGCTCAGCTTGCAGGCGGACCGGGTAAGAGGCGGTCGGGCTTGAGGCGCCTATGCCCTGCGTGCTGGATGAGCCGAGCGCAATAATGCGGACGGGCTGTCCCGTCGCCAGTGCGGCGGAAAACTTCGGTAGCGGCGCGTCGAAACGCACGAGGGCCGCCGGCGCCTGGCAGCGCGGGGCGGCCTGTGCGGGGGCAGTAAAGATTGCAGTTGTCAGGCCTGCAATTGCTGCACACCAGAATGCCGCTCGGCGAACAGCTTGCGCACCGATTGAGCAAAGACCCAACCTGTTGCGCGATCGCGTGATGCTAGAGCCCATGCCGCCCCCAACAAGATCCCGATTCCAACCATATTGAGCAGGATCTGTAGAGCGAATCCATTGCCGGCTTCAACCATCACTATCCAACCGACGAACGAGAGAACCGTCCCAAGGCAGAATATTTCGAGTGAATGCCGACCGCAGCGCGCTACGCCCGTGGCCCAGCCCATAGTAAGCCAATTGCTTTGGGGCGACAGTAAGTTAAGGACCAAATATCCTAGCGCGACAACATTAGCGAGACGCCACGGCGAAAGATAAGTTTTATCGATTTGTCCGAGCATATCCGGGGCGAAGAGCCGCGCATTCTGAAGTGCGGGGATCTGTGTCCAGGGAGCAACGAAGAGGAAAGCAAAAAGCAGATATGCGGCTGCGGCCCAGACCAGCGGCCGCGAGAAGGGGATTTGCCCCTTTCGAACGAAATGCGCGGTCATGGCGCCGATGGTGATCAGCAACTGCCAGGCAAACGGGTTGAACACCCAGCCCTTGGGATGCAGCAGGCTCGGCAAATTGGCGGACAGGATGTTGGCCGCTGCCCACATACCGATCGAGAGCACAAGCGCCTGCCAAGGATTGCGCGGCAACAGCCACAGCACGAATGGCAGCCAGAATAGCATCAGGACGATGTAGAGCGGCAGGATGTTGAGCGAGTTCGGCTGATTGAACAGCAGTGCCGCCAGCACGGTCGAGCGCGCCGGGTTCTCAGCAAACACGTGCACACCGATATTCTTCATGTAGGCGAAGTTGCTGAAGTAGGCGGCGGCGACGGTCAGCCCGATGCCGCAGATGACGACCAGCGCCAGATGCCAGATGTAGATTTCACGCACGCGCTCGAACACCCGCGCGAAGCCGGCTTTGAAGCCTTGACCCTCGAAGGTGCGCCCGTACGCCAGGACGGCCGAGAAGCCGGCCAGCAACACGAACACCTCGGCGGCATCGGCAAAGCCGAAGTTACGCAGCGTCGCCCTGGCCAAGATATTGTCAGGGATGTGGTCGATAAAGATAAACAGCAGGGCCAGGCCGCGAAAAAAATCGATTCGTAAATCGCGCTGTGCACCGGAGCTTTGAGCGCCCGTCGGCATGTATTTCACCTGGCCGCTAGAGGAGGGTTGAAACGGCTAATAGACAAATTTGCATGTTCTTACGCGGCGAACAACGCGACACACCGTTAGGCAGTTCCTGCATCAGATTGCGGCAACGTAGGGGCCTAGGCATCTTCGGTCTCATGCTCCGCGAAGCGGCGGCTATACGCAAACCATCATTGGCGTCCCGAAGCTACCCAACCACACCGTGCATGAACCCAGACTGAACTCGCGCGTTACCTGTCAGACCGCAAAGGCGACGGCCCCGCCGGTCAAGCCGGCCCCCGCGGCACACATCAGGACCTTGGTCCCGCGACCGACCCGACCCTGGCCGGCGGCCAGCGAGAGCGAAAGTGGGATGGTCGCCGCCGAGCTATTGCCGAAGGTGGCAATGGTCGACACGGCCTTTTCGGGAGCAATGGCAAGTTGCTGCGTCACGGCGGCGGTTATGCGTCCGTTGGCTTGGTGGGGAATGAAGCAATCGAGCTCGGCGACAGCTAAGTTGGCTTTATGGAGAGCCGCCTGGGACGTCGTAACCATCAGCTCTACGGCCCGGGCAAAAACCGCCTGCCCGTTCGAAATGATCATCTGGGTGTCCTCGATGGGCATGTCGGCCTCGAAGGGGCGCCGACTTCCGCCTGCGGAAATCTGAATGAGGCCATAACCGCTGCCGTCGGCGCCGAGCCTTGCGCCCAAGACGCCGCTCGGAGCCCCATAGGTAGGCCCCAGCACGACGGCGCCGGCGGCATCGGCGAACAGTATGGAACTGCCGCGATCCGCCGGATTGATCCGACGCGACAGGATATTTGCTGCGACGACGAGCACCGGTTCGGAGTGGGTACGCACGAAACTATCGGCCAGGGTCAATGCGTAGAGAAACCCGGCGCAGGCGCCCGCCATATCGATGCCCCCCGAGCGCGACAGGCCGAGCCTATGCGCCAGAAGGGGTGCCGAGGGCGGGAGGAGGTGGTCCGGGGTGCTGGTCGCCAAAAGCAAAAGCGAAATGTCGCCTCGATCCAACCCCGACTGGTCCAGAGCCATCTCGGCGGCCGGGAGCGCGATGTCAGTCAGAGCCTGGTTGGGGGCGGCGTAGCGGCGCTCCTCGATTCCGGTGCGGCGGACGATCCACCCCGGTTCCAGACCAAGACGCTGCTCTATCTCGAGGTTGCCAACACGGCGCTCGGGCACGTAGTGGCCGAATCCGAGCATGGTCGAACCTGCGACCTTGATCATGTCGCGCTCTCCGCTAGGGCGTCCGGCGCATCGGCAATGGCGGCGTACACGAGATCGAGTTCCGCCGGCGTGATGCAATAGGGGGGCATGACGTAGATGGTGTTTCCCAGCGGACGCAGCAGGACGCCGCGGTCGAGGAAATATCCCATCAGGCGCGGCCCAATCCCGGCGAGGTAGCCGGCGTCCTCTACTTTGAGGTCGATCGCGGCGATGGTGCCGATCTGGCGCGCGTTCTCGAAGGCGGGATGTTCGCTCAAGCGTGCCAGTCGTTCGCCGTGGGCGTCAGTGATCGCCGCGACGCGCTCCATCACCGGCTCGGTGTTCCAGATGTCGAGGTTGGCCACAGCTGCGGCGCAAGCAATCGGATTGGCCGTATATGAGCTGGAATGGAAAAAGGTGCGACTGCGATCGCTTGAGCAGTGCGCGTCGAAGATAGGGGCGGTGCAAAGGGTGACGGCCAGCGGCAGCGAGCCGCCCGTTATGCCCTTGGCGAGGCACATGATGTCGGGCGAGATGCCGGCCTTATCGCAGGCAAAAAGTGCGCCGGTACGCCCCCAGCCGGTCATGACCTCGTCGGCGATGAAGAGGACCCCGTGGCGCTCGGCGACGCGCTTTAGCTCACGCAGCACATCGGCCTCGTAGATCAGCATGCCGCCAGCTCCGAGAACGAGCGGCTCTATAATGAGTGCTGCCGTCGGCGCGGATGCGCACGCAGCCTCGAAGGCGTCGACAGTCGCCTGCTCGTTGCCCGCCGAGGGGAAGGGTATGCGCTCCACGTCGAACAGCAGCGGCTCGTAAGCTGTGGTGAAGGCACCGCGGGCGCCTACCGACATGCTGCCTACGGTATCGCCGTGGTAGCCGTGCTCGAGAGCCACGATGCGCCGACGGGGTTCGCCGATATTGTGGAAGTAGCCAAGCGCCATTTTCAAAGCGACTTCCACTGACGTGGAGCCGCTATCGGAATAGAAGACGTGCGCTAGGCCTTGTGGCGCGATTTCGATGAGGCCGCGTGCCAGCATTTCGGCCGGTGCGTGGGTGAACCCTGCGAAGATCACCTGATCGAGCCGCCGCGCTTGCTCCTCGATGGCGCCGACGACACGCGGGTGGCCGTGGCCGTGGGTTACGACCCACCAGGAGGAAATGGCATCGAGAATGAGATCATCGTCGCGCGTCTTGAGCCATGCCCCGCGCGCGCCGCGGACCGCGATCATCTCCGGCTGTAGGCCGTGCTGGGTGAAGGGATGCCAGATCGGGCTCGAATGGCTGGGCGTCATATTACCTCCGGCGCAGTGAAATCAGCGACCGAAAAGCCGGCGGCAAACGCTGTGCGGAGGGAAGCTGCATCCAGTAGATCGAGACGGGGCAGGCGCCCGAGCCGGCGTACACCGCTCAACTCGGCGATGGTTCGTTCGGAGTCTGCATTCTCATCGCCTACGAAGGCCACCCCCAGCAGTGGGATGCCACGTCGCTTCAGTGCCTCGATGGATAGGAGGCTGTGATTGATGGTGCCGAGCCGCGTCGAAGCCACGAGAACAACTGGAAGCTGCCAGCGCGGGAATAGATCGATCTGCAAGACGCTGCGTGTCAGCGGCACGAGCAGACCGCCTGCTGCCTCAATGATAATGGGTTTGCCCACGGAGCCGGGCAACGCCTCGAGGCGCTCAATGTCGATTTCGATACCGTCACGCTCGGCGGCAAGATGTGGGGACGCTGCGGTCGACAGCCGGTAGACCTCGGGGAGCACGCGCTCGTCAGGGGCGGCCGCCAGCCGCTGCACCGCCTCGCAATCCGTCTCGCCGGCAAGACCCGCCTGGACAGGTTTCCAGTAGACTGCACCCAAGGCGCCAACAAGGGCCGCAGCAAAGACCGTCTTGCCCACGTCCGTATCTGTACCGGCGACAACGATCCCCGATCTCATGTTTCGAGCCTTTTCAGCTCCTCGGCGAGCGCGGTGACCATCGATGCCACCTGCTCCTCATCGACGTTGAGCGTCAGCGACAGGCGCAGTCGCGCCGTACCTTCCGGGACAGTCGGCGGGCGTACGGCCCGGATGTCGAAGCCGCGGTGCTGCATAGCAGCCGCCAGACGCGTGGCGCGCTCATCGGCTCCGACGACGACGGGCTGTATCTGCGATCCCGATGCTTCGAGACCGCAGCTCTCGGCGAGCTGCCTGCCAGCAAACGCGACGAGCGATGCGAGCCGTTGGCGCCGTGCATTGTCGAAGCGACAGATAAGCAGCGATGCCCGCACGACCGCCGTGATGAGGGGCGAAGGCGCCGTCGCATAAATGAACGGACGCGACCGGTTGATGAGGAAATCGCACAGGACCTGGGGGCCGGTGATCAGCGCGCCCATCGAGCCCAGCGCCTTCCCGCAGGTGTGAAGCGCAATGACATCCGCTTGCCCTTCGAGGTGAGCGCCAAGGCCGCGGCCCATCGGTCCGTGCACGCCGGTCGCGTGAGCCTCGTCGATGACAAGGACGCCGTCGTGCCGGCGCGCGACCGCGAGGAGCTCGTCGAGCGGGGCTCGGTCTCCGTCCATGCTGTAAAGGCTCTCGACGGCAATCCACGGGGTGCCGGTTCCGCCCGCGGCCCGCCAGTCGGCGATGGCATCGTCGAAGGCCTGCGGATCGTTATGCCTGTCGCCGGCGCGCTCAGCCTTGCCCATGCGCAGCCCGTCCAGAACCGACGCATGAATAAGCGCATCGTGCACGACAAGGTCACCGCGCTGCGGCAGGGTGGAGAAAAGCGCCAGATTGGCGATGAAGCCGCCGCCGAAGAAAAGCGCACTTTCCGAGCCGAAGAAGCCAACGGCCTCAGCCTCCAGTGCCTCATGCTCGCGGTGATTGCCGCGCAGCAGACGCGAACCTCCCGAGCCTATAGGAGCGTTGCGATCTATCGCCGATCGCGCAGCGTCGTGCAGCTCGCGGGAGCTGGCGAGGCCAAGATAGTCATTGGAGGCGAAGTCGATGCCAGAAATTGCCGTCAGGGCCCGGCGACGACCACGTCGCGCCAGTGCCTCGAGGGCACGTTCATGATTCTTGTACATCATCCTGCTCAAACGAGCCCGCATCGAGCTCGAGGGGCCTCAGGCCGAGCTTATCGAACAGCAACGCGTCGCTATCCTCGCCCGGATTGTCCGCGGTCAGCAGAGTCTCTCCGACGAAGATCGAGTTGGCGCCGGCAAAGAAGCACAGCGCCTGCGTTTCATCGCTCATTTCGGTGCGGCCGGCGGACAGACGCACATATGACTGCGGCATGAGTATCCGCGCCAGCGCAATGGTGCGCACGAAAGAGATGGCGTCGATCTTCTCGGTGTTGGCCAGAGGCGTCCCCGGAATAGGAATGAGCATGTTGATCGGCACGCTCTCGGGGTGCTGAGGCAGGTTGGCCAGCGTCAACAGCATGTCGACGCGATCCTCCGGCTCCTCGCCCATGCCGACGATGCCGCCGCAGCAAACCTTCATGCCCGCGTCACGCACGCGGGACAACGTATCGAGCCGGTCGGCAAAGGTGCGCGTGGTGATGACCTTGTCGTAGTAACGCTCCGAGGTATCGATGTTGTGGTTGTAGTAGTCGAGGCCGGCGTGCTTGAGCTTGAAGACATCGTCGTCCGAGAGCATGCCGAGGGTCATGCATGTCTCCATGCCCATCGCTTTTACGCCCTCGACCATGGCGCAAACGACGTCCATGTCGCGACCTTTGGGCGAGCGCCATGCCGCTCCCATGCAGTAGCGCGTCGCACCCTGCTCCTTGGCCTTGCGCGCCTCGGCAAGCACCTTCTCAACCTGCATCAACTTGCTGGCCTTGAGACCCGAGGCGTGGTGCGCCGACTGGCTGCAGTATCCGCAGTCCTCGGCGCAACCTCCCGTCTTAATCGACAGCAGACGGCTGCGCTGGACCGTATTGGGATCGAAAAAGCGGCGATGGACTGACTGGGCCTTGAAGATCAGATCGTTGAAGGGGGCGTCATATATTGCCTGCGCCTCTTCGCGGGACCAGTCGTGACGCAGCGTCCGGTCGGTCGTTTGGCCGCTCGTGCCCGACTGCAACGTCCCCAACTCCATCATGTGAAAAGGCTCCTCAAAGGGCATATCGTCGGCTGCCGACGTTCGCCCAGATGTTTGTACCGGCGCAGGGGTGCGCTGCAAGATCTAAGGGGCGCCATGCGCCAACATCTCTGACTGAACCAACCTCTGAGTCGCCCCCGGTCCGGGTGCCCCCTGCGCGGGACGCCACGCGGCGATTCCGCGATGGGAGGGGCGTCGATGCCTCCTTGGCGATAACAACTTTGACAAATTTAGACAAAAACGAAGGAAAATCAGACAGCGTCGCATGACCATCTTGCGCGCCAATGTCGCAGGCTGAAGTGGATCTCCCCAATTGACGCCGATAAATTCCAAGCGGTGCCACGCACACCATGCTATAGTAAATGATATTATTATGCTCTTCTACGAACTATCGATTGATTGCCATGACGAGGTGTGTGCGTCCTATGTAGTGCAAAGGTTTCGCGGTTGCGGCCTGAGACTACAAATGAGGTAGTCGACTGGTGGCGCTACCGCGAGGCGGCAGACCTTTGAGGGCTTCCATGACGGCGGTTGGCAGATTTTCGACTAAGCCACTCTATCTCCAAGTCAAAGAAATGCTGATCCAGCGCATTGCGGCTGGGGCATGGAAGCCAGGCGCAGCCATACCCAACGAGATCGAGCTGTCGCGCGAACTCGGCATCAGCGTCGGGACGGTGCGTAAGGCACTCGACGAAATGGAGAGTGAGCGGCTGATCTCACGCCGCCAGGGTCGCGGCACGTTTGTTATCGACCAGACGTCGACCGAGCACGCCGTTCGCTTCAGCAACATCCGCGATCCAAACGGCGTCCGGATCGGTGGGGATATCGTCAGCTGCACGGTCGTGGCCGCTGTAGCCAACGATACAGAGGCGCGTCACCTGCAGCTGCGCCATGGCGATCCGATCTTCCGCATCCACCGGGTGCGGGCGCACAACGGGCTGCCGCTGATGGTCGAGGAGTCAATTATCCCGCAAGCGCACTTCCCCGGCTTAGAGCGAGTCGACGACGTCTCCCCGAGCATTGTCGTGCTCGCGCACCACTATGGTGTGCTTCTCGGCAAGGCGGAGGAGCGCATCGGCGTCTCGGCAGCCAAAGGCGAGGTTGCGGAACTGCTGGGTGTGGAGGAAGGCACGCCACTGCTGACATTGGACTGCGTGGTGCGCGCGATCGACGGGCGCCCGATCGAGTGGCGACTGGCCAACTGCAATCTGCGGGAGAACCACTATCTCGCAGAGATGAGCTAGGCGCCCCCCCCTCAGTCGCCTAGTCCCAATGCGCGCGCCATAGCGTGAAA
>JBAZYB010000059.1:0-18952 GCA_041659545.1 Hyphomicrobium sp. | reverse complement strand
GCTAACGAAACTGCATTGCGCCGCTTGGCCTCGACTTCCGGAATCTCGGCATCTCGACCGTTCAGCCAATTTTGCGCGATGGTAGCGATGCCGAGTTTGCGGACATGGCGCCACCGCCGTTTACGTGGTGAAGGTTGCGTGATGTGTACCCCCGTCTTTCATCCAGCGGGGACTGGAATCCGATCGTCATTGAAGGCTCCCGATAAGCACTAAGCTGATCCGGAATTCGCAGCCATCAGCCGTGACGAAGCCTGTCGGGACGCGCGTTCCTCGCGCTGAGCAGGATCCACTCCCTGTGCTCAGATGAAATCTGATTGTGCACTTGGGTGATGAAATCCTTCACCGTGACGGCATTGCCGTCAGTCGCGGCGGCCTGGGCTGCAGCAAAGCCGGTGTCTACGAGATATTCGAGGTTCCCGGAGGTTGTGGCGTAGCGGGAGGCATTCCGCTCGTCGAGGTCCATGAGGCTGCGCGCAACGCCGAGGCCGTAGAGCGCGGAGGCGACGACGCCAAGTGCCAGAGAAATTCGGTTGGGGCCAGTTCCTGCCCACTGTGAAGGTAGTAGAAGCAGCCAGGGAGGAACGGGCAAGCCCGCGTCGGCGGCGAGGTGCACAGCAAGGAGCGTGGCAACGACGACAGAGATCACCGTGACAAGGAGGCCGGCGCGCAACCATCGATTGTTGCGCCACATCGCTGCGGCGTGTTGGGCTGCGCGCCCTTTGTAATAACGCCGCTGGACGTCGAGTTGGTAGCGTCGGAAATACTCAAGAGCTAACGGGAGCAAAGGCAACTCTCCAGCGCGCTGAGGCTCGAGCGCATCGGTGACTGCCTCGAAATAGGCGATCCGGGCAATCTCGGCCTGCGCCCGACTCTTCATCCAGATATCGAGCGGCTTGGCGCCCACCAGATACCGCGAGGCAAGGAACGCTACGACGAGACTGAGAACTTGCAGCATCGAGGCTATCGCTGCCATCCGGCCATTGAGCCAAGCCTCGATCGGCAACAGGAATAAAGCACCGATGACCGTGGCCAGTGTCGCAGCGTACAGGCTCAAGCGGCCAATGCGCTGGTAACGGGCCCGCGCGGCAACGGCCTTTGCGTCGCCGACACTGAATTCGCCCATGATCTGCGTGATTGCATCGTGCTCAAGCACCCGTTTCAAAGGTCCGGCCTCGGGCGGAAGCTCCTCTGCATGGTCGCCCGCCCGAAGGTTCCAATCCGAGTTCGCGTCATCCTGACCTATGGCGATCGCCGCGGGATTTTGTGCCATCCCTTCACCCATCTCACTGATGCTCGACCGCGGGCCGCCGCCGTTCTCCGCGCGGATGTTTGGATCGGGCGCCAAGCCACTTTGGTTTGAGGGGCTTGGTTGCGCTTATCCACACGACGGGGATCCCCGCTTTGCGGGCGGCTTCGATTACCTCCACCGTCCCGCCCCTGCCTTGTGAATCTGCTCCATCCCAGACTGCAACAACAAAGTCGGCGCGAGACAGCAGTAATCGCGCGACCCTGTCGTATCCGTCTTCCGCGGGGCGGCCGAGGTGCGCGCCCCGCTGCGGTTCATCGATCTTGTCTGCGGCTTTCAGGAGGGAGCGGAATTCGCCGACTGCAGCTGCGTTCGGGAAGTCCTCCTCAAAGCGGCTGCGGTGAAAGGCTAGGGTTGCACGCAGCTTCCAGCCACGCCCCAGAGCAACGAAGGCCGCGAGCCGATCGGCGCCTTCTGCCAGCCCAGACATGAGCACGAGCCGCCGGCCCGGATTCTGTTCCTCGAGTTTGGCAAAGGTGCCATTCAAGTCGCTTCTCACTCGCTCCCAGTGACGCGCGGGCATGCGGTTGGGCCGGTGCCCCGTTATGGCAACGTTCAGAGTTCTACGCTGGGGCTGCTTCTGGCTCATTTGCTACTGATCGAACCTGCTCGGAAAGTTGTCCGGCGTCACTTGTGCGGCGGCTGCCTCGGCGCCGACGCGATACATCTCCATTAACATGTCGGGCCGATCGAGCCTTTGCAGGGCGGCCAAGTAGTCGCTGGTCAGCCGGCGCGTCACTTCCTGCCCACACGCCTCCCGCAGCCATTTTTCTTCCAGCCGGGCATCGTAGCGGACGAAGGACAAAAGTGGCTTGGCCTCTCCGCCCATATCAGCCGGCCCTAGCAGCTCGTCAGCAAGATTGCCAATTTCGGAATTGATCTCCCATGGCCTATCGGGTGCCGAAAGCCATTGGAGGAGCGTCAGCGACAAGGTTTCGTTGTCTCCGATCAAGCCGCGCAACGCTTGCGCCGCGAACAGCGTCGATACGTTACGGCTGAAAAAACCGGGCTTGTAGGACACGCGATAACTGCCAGTTCCAACCGAAACGATAAGGAGGTGATCGGCACCAAGGTGCCATTGATAGCCGTAGCCTCTAATCCCAGCCAACATCAACATGAGAAGGGATGGGTTGTTGTACGGAGATACGCCGCCGTCGACGAACAAGCCACGTTGGCGACTGATCGGAATGCGCTTTGGGGCAAAGTAATAAGGCGCCGCGGTGCTGGCCCGGATGAGATCGGCAATGCGATAGTTGCGGTTGCCGAGATAGGATGCATCCGCGGGATCGTCCCAGTACTTGGACCGTGGGTTGTTGCTCAGCACCCAGGGGCTGCCAGTATCGATACGCTTTGTGACAATGGCCAGCCCTGTCTTGAGCGGTGCCGTACTGAGGGTTCCTTCTTGCAAAACTCTGCGCGTCTTCTTCTTGAGGCCGGCCGATGAAAAACGTGGTGACAAGAAGGGGATGCCGAGCCAGGGTCGTCGAAAGATCGAAGGACACCACTCGATAAATAGACGCTTGATGTCGGCGACGGGATAGCCGAGCGCAATGAGCGTGGCGAGGATCGAGCCAACCGAGGTGCCACCTACCAGATCGAAATAATCCGACAGGCGAAAGTCGTTGCCACGCCCGGAGCGCTCTTTCAGGAGAGCCTCGATCCTCTCAAGAAAAGCGATAGTGATAATACCCCTGACGCCACCCCCATCGAGCGCCAGAATCCGCTTAGTATCGGCGGCGAAAAGATGCTCCTCGAGCGCCGGTGGCCGTTCCATTCGTTCCCCCGTTCCCAGATTTTCTTGTCAGCACTTTATGCCTAGCGATTAGGCGTTCCCGCAACAAGCTGATCGCCTGCTTATGCGATCGTGCCGCGAGCTGCTCGATGATCTCTTCAAAAAACTGTCAAATAACTCCGCGACGCTTCGAAAATTGCAGGGCATATGAAATCGTAGCGCAAGGAATGTTGGCCATTGTTTCCAACGATTGGACCGTATATGATTTTTGATGGCGGCAGACTCTGTTTTTCGGCAGCCAAGACATTTTTTCATCTGTGGTCGGCGAGGTGCTTGCGGGACCACAATTCTTCGGATCCTCCCAGAGGAGGCGTGCAGGGCGTCAGCCAGCTGCCAAGCTGCTTTTTCGCAGCCCAATGGTCTCGTCACACTTGGTTCGATGGCCGAGCACCAGCACGTCCTGAATTGCGAAGACTTCATTGTTGGGGTGTCAATGAAAGGGGAAATTTTCATTAGTTATCGTCGTGACGACAGTGCAGGCACGACGGGAAGGATCTTCGACCGCCTCACGCGCTCGTTTCCGCGCGAGAAGGTGTTCATGGATGTCGACGCAGCAATGCACGGGCTGGATTTCGTGCGCGTGCTGGACGAGAAGATCGCGGCGAGTGACATCGTTGTCGTGGTCATTGGACCTTCTTGGCTCACAGCGATGGATGCAAGCGGCTCCCGTCGCGTCGACAACGATCAGGATTTCGTGAGGATCGAAGTCGCGGCTGCTTTGCGACGAGAGATTCCCGTCATTCCGGTGCTTGTCGATGGCGCTAGCATGCCCGCCGAAGCCGATCTGCCATCCGACTTGAACGCGCTGGCACGGCGCCACGCCGTCGAGCTCCGCAACACCCGCTTCGGCGACGATGCCGATACCCTCGTGGAGGTGTTGACGCAGCGCCTCGGCCACCGTGCACAACGACGGTGGGTCGTGCCGACCATTGGCGCAGGGATCGCGCTAGCCGCGGCGAGCTTTCTTTTGCCTCAGACGTCCTTGTTTCCGAATTCGCAACAGGCCGATGGCACAGCGACGATAGTCCGCGAGGCACCCGGTTCAAGCAGAGATGCGCAGCGCAAAGCGGCTGCCGAGGCAGAGGAGAAGCGCGCCATGCGGGAGCGGCTGCTGCGCCTGGAGACGGAAAGGTCTATCCGCGAAGAATACGAAGCGAAAGAACTCCAGCGCCGCGCGGCGGAGCAGAGAGCCGCCGAGGAACGCCGCAGAATTGCCGAAGAGCGGGCCCGCGCCGAGGCTGAAGAGCGCGCGGCGGAGCAAACAGCTGCAGAGGAGCGCCGCAGAATTGCTGAGGAGGAGCGGCGTCGTGCAGAGCAAGAAGCGGAGCAGCGCCGGGCTTCGTCTTCAGGGGCGTCGACGTGTGACCGTCTGTGGCATCAGCGAAATTCTATCTATCACAATCACGGTTACTGCTTTGAAAGCGCCCGGGGAATAGCTGCCTTCGGTAACGCAAACTGCTTCCGCGATCAGGACGCGGCATGGCGCGCAATGGGCGAGCGCAACCGCCAGATCATCAGGAGCATACAGATGCAGGAGCGCGCCAATGCGTGCTGATCTTGCCCGCACGCTCTCCGAACTGCGGCGCTGCGTCAGGGCATCGGCGTGTGTGGCAGTAATCTGGCTTTCGTTGCCGGCCGGAGCGGCAGAGATATCGCTTGAGGAGCGGCTGAACGAGCTGCGGCAGGCGTATCCCGGCCACATCATGTCCATGAACGGGACGACGCTGACGATGTCCGACAGGGCACAGATGCACATCGATGATGGAGAACAACGGAAGTCATTCAACGACAAGCTTGAGCACGCCGATGTCGAGGATATGCTTTCTCAGGTTTATCCAGTGATCACCTGCGTGCAACCCGGCAGCCGCCCGGCTCTCGATTTCGATCCTGGACGAATTCGTAACGAGGCGTTCTTCAAGGCTATCTATGGGAAATCGGCGGCCGAAGTTACCGCCAACCTCGTTCAGGTGGACTGGTTCGGCCAGCCGCTGTCCGTCAATAAGCAGCTCGGCATCGACAAAAAGCTGTCCGCTGTGGTGGAGGAGCTGAAGCCCAAGCTCGCAACGCTGCGAAGCTATCTGTTGCCTAGCGCCGGAACCTTCAACTGGAGACCGATTGCAGGAACATCCCGGCTGAGCACCCATAGCTATGGCATCGCCATCGACATTTCGACTGCGAAGTCAGATTACTGGCGCTGGTCCAAAGGGGCTCCCAAGAATGTCGGCGCGCCCACGCACAAGATTCCGGGCGAGATTGTTGCTGCCTTTGAGCGGCAGGGGTTCATCTGGGGCGGGAATTGGTATCACTACGACACGATGCATTTCGAATATCGGCCGGAACTCGTGGCCATCGGTCGGTTGGCCGAGAAGCGCGGCTGCGTTCAATAGTCGGTCTTTGTCGTTACCGCTTGCTGCTGTCTGACTGCCGGGGGGCAAATGTCACGCGTCAATCCAGGGCCGAGAACGTACAAAATATTCGTGTCTCACCGCTTCGGGGACGACGACATCTATGGCCAGTTGAGACGTTTGCTGAACCAGGCGCGGAATTTTAGCTGGAAAAACCTATCGATCCCCATCGACAATCGGCTCATCATCGGCACCGATCGCGGTCTGAAGATCAGCATCACGCGAAAGATCAAGCGCGCTGACGTCCTGCTGGTCTTTGCACATAGCGCGGGGAGATGGATTGAGCATGAGTTGGATGCAGCTCAGGCCTACGGCATCCCCGTGATATCGGTGCTTGATCCAGCGCGCGCCGATGGCCCGAAACGGCGCGTTGTAAAATTTCGGCGGATAACCGATGCTGCGCAAGCCGAGGTCTCCCTGAACGACCCTGCTCTCGTCGTTGAGGCGATCAGAAAGTATGCGCGGCCGCAGGCGGCGGAGCGAGCGTCCGGTGACTTGCTGTTCAGCGGCGGCGCGCCGTTCAAGCCAGCGGGGCCGCAGGCCGAACCGGCGACGCCCGAGGATATCGCGAAGCGCATGAGGGCCCGTTCCCCTAAGCTTGGCCTGATTGGCAGATTGGGCGTGATCCTATTTGGGCATCATGGATCGGCGAGCCGCAGAGAGCGCTCACGTTAGGCTGGGTGGCTTTGGATGAGCGTGATCGCTCGTCAACTGTCGACCAGCTGCCATTTTTCTAGCGTACCAAATCCTATTTGCCGGCATCGCATTGTGTGACCGGATAGTTGGAGGGATACATGCCGCGCTTGTTCATCTCACACTCCAACCAAGACAATTTCGAAGCGATAGCATTTCACGATTGGCTGATACGGGAAGGTTGGGCCTCCGATGACGTCTTCCTCGACCTGCACGACATAAATGCCGGCGCGAAATGGAAGGAAGCCCTGGCGACGGCCAACGAGCGTTGCGAGGCGATCGTCTTTCTTGCTTCGCCCGCTTCGCTTGCTTCGACTGAATGCCGTCTCGAGATTCGAATGGCGGAGGACTACGGCAAGGAGATCATTGTCGCGATTGTGCACTCGCTGAAAGTGGACGATGAGGCACTTGGGCTCTATCGCGGGGAGCGCCAAATCGTTGACTTGAGTGCAGAACCTCGCGACGCGACTTTCACTGTTGAACACAAGGGCCAGCGTCGAGCAGTATCTTTCAGCGGCGAAACCTTGCGACGTATCAAAGCAAGCCTCGATCAGCTTGGCATTTCGCCGACAACGTTCTCTTGGCGCCCAGGTGATCCGGAGACAGCGAGTCCGTATCCAGGATTCGAGGGATTCACCCAGCATGATGCAGCCCTGTTCTTCGGTCGGGCCGGGGATATTGCCCGGGGGCTGGCCGAAGTCCGCAAACTACGGCGCTTCGGCACTGGCCAAGTCATGGTCATCCAAGCCGCATCCGGAGCAGGCAAGTCTTCCTTCCTGCGGGCTGGTCTCTGGCCTCGGCTTGAGCGCGATCCTGAAATTTTGCCTGTAGCGATACTACGGCCTGCTACGGGCATCCTCACGGGCGACCATGGAGTGGGCCGCCAGCTCGCGAGCTACTTCGCGACGCATCGATCCCCACGTACGGCGACCGAGATTCATCAGGCTTTGAGGGGCAGTCCGGAAAAGGCCGCCGAAGCATTCCTGGGATTAATCAATGAGGCGACTAGGCTCGGGCACGCAATCAACAGTGTCGCGCGCCCAGACGCCCCGTTGCCGACACCAGTTTTCGGAGTGGATCAGGCAGAGGAATTGTTCGCAGCGGCGGATCAGGAGGAAAGCCAGAAGTTTCTTGAGATCATTGCTCGCGTCATGGCAGCTAAGGCTCAAGGAAGTGAAGAAGCCGGTCAACTCCTCGCGGCCCCACTCTTTGTCTGGACCATCCGCGCCGACAGCGTCGATGCACTGCTGCATGCTACCGAACGAGTGGGTCTGAGACCGCCTGATCTGTTTCCGCTACCGCCGATTCCTCGTGACGCCTACCGAGAGATCATTGAGGCACCGCTCGCCGTCGCTAACCAGGCCGGAATGAGAGTGACGATCGACCCTTTTTTGGTCGATGCTCTCGTTGAAAACGCTTCTGGCGCTGACGCGCTGCCGTTGCTCGCCTTCGCGCTACGACAGCTGTTGGCAGAGAACCGCACTGGCGCCACCGCGCGATTGACGCTCGATCTGTTTCTTGCCGCTGGCGGGATGGACGGAATTTTGAGCAAGCGGCTGGCACTTGCTCAACGCTCGGCCGGAAGCGGACCGACTGATCTCCGTAGCCTTTTCATTCCGCATCTGGCAACTTGGGACGAGGACGCCGAACCGCCGGGCGCCAAGCGGCTGGTGGCTGAAGAAGATCAGCTGATCCGTGGAGAACGCGAGCGGCTCAAAGCATTGGCTGATGCACTCGTCGAAGCGCGCCTCCTCACACGCTCGGGAACGAGAGATGGTCGATCGACGTTGGAGGTGGCGCACGAAGCGTTGCTGCGGCTGCCGCCGTTGAGCGAATGGCTCGAGAACGACCGAGAATTTCTGTCGTTTCGCGACAGGCTCGGTAAGTCACGCGGCGCGTATGAGGCTAACACCCGCGGCCTGCTTGTGGGGCGCGAGCTGCAAATCGCCCGCGACTGGCTGGACAGCCGGGCGGATGCACACGATATCAGCGAGCCGGACAAAGCCTTCATTGCTGCAAGCTTAGAGGAAGAGGGCCGCCGAAGAACGGAGGAGGAGGAACGCGAGCGCCGACGCCGTGAGGCTGAACTCGCAGCGGCAAACGCGCGAGAAGAAGCAGCCGAGGCGGCGCGCGAAGTCGCAGCTCAACGAGCCGCGATCGAGCAGCAGCGAGCTGAAGCTGCCGCGCTTCAACTTCACGCCGCACAGCGTATCGCAAGACGCACCTTTGCCGGTGCCGGGGCTGCTCTCGTTCTCGCAATCGTGGCGTGCGGCGCAAGCTATTGGGCATGGACAACGCTGCAGCAAAATTGGAGGACACAGAGCGACTCTTCTACTCGCGTCGCTTCCGATTTTCGCTCGCAGCACAATGCCAGCGAAGCGATGGCCGTGGCCCTTTCCGCTCTGCCGAGCACGCAGGGGTTCTTCGAAAGGCCAATTTCCCCCCCCGCCTTGGTCGCCTTGCGGGAGGCGCGCTATGAGCGGCGAGAACTGCGTGTCCTGCCTAAGCACCCGGCCGCTGTCAGCAGCGTAGCCTTCAGCCCGGATGGTAAACTCATCGCAACAGGCGCCGATGATAATCTGATCCGCATCTGGAGTGTTGGCGGCGGGAATCTAGTTCGGACGATCGGCGGCGACGAAGGCCTTGAAGGTGATCGGCCCCGCATCAACTCCATTGCGTTCAGCCCCGACGGGAAACTCATCGTCAGCGGATCGGCGGGCTCGAGGGCTGCTGTGTGGGACGTCTCCAGCGGAGATGAGGTGGCAGAGCTATCTGGGCATGGCGGGGGAGTAACCTCCGTGTCCTTCAGCCGGGACGGCAAGCACGTTCTGACCGCGTCGCGCGATCGCATCGCAATCGTATGGGCCGCGACTGGTTCAAGCCGCGAGCCCTGGGTAGTAGCCACGACGATCGTCCCGCAACTTGGAGCCGTGACTGCCGCCGCATTAGATCCGACTGGCAACAGAGTCCTGCTCGGCTTTGAGAACGGCGAGGCTGGTATCTGGAGAGCGGATAGCGGCGAGCGTCTGATCGCCCTGGAAAGGCACGGTTCCGCCGTAAGCTCGGTCGCCTACAGCAACGATGGAACTCGTCTCCTAACGGCCTCGTACGACAAGACGCTCAAGGTCTTCGATGCAACCGGACAAACGCTGATTGCCCGGCTCGTCGGCCACCACGACAAGATCTATTCGGCTGGGTTTAGCCCCGATGGTACAAGGCTCATCTCAGCCTCCGCGGACAGCTCGATCAGAATCTGGGATGCGTCCGACCTTTTGGATGCGACCAAAGAAGCCGAGTTAGTCGTTATGCGCAGCCGCACCCACCGTGTGCTGGCCGCAGCATATAGCCCCGACGGGAAGCTCATTCTTGCCGGATCCTCAGATGGAACGGCACGTCTTTGGGATGCCGTCGGCGCAGCAGAGGTTCCTACCTTCGATGGGCGGGGCGGCCTCGTACACGACGCCCGCTTCGTCGCAGGCGCCGGGAGGGTTGTTACGGCATCCGACGACGGAGTAGCGCGAATCTGGCAGGTCGCTAGTGGTGCCCTGCTCCTCGAGCTTAGAGGCCACGGCGGCAAGTTGCTCGCCATCGATGTGAGCCCGGATGGCAGATACGTGGTGACGGCCTCCGAGGACAAGACTGCCCGCATCTGGGATGCTGAAACAGGCGAGTCAAAGGCCATCTTAAGGCCTGGGGCCAAAAACGAAAACGAACTCGGTGCTACCTCGAACCCAAGCGCCGATCGCGAAAGAGTGACCGCTGCTATCTTCAGCCCCAATGGCCGTTACATCATCACGACGATGGCCAACGGCCGTGCGGATCTCTGGGACGCATCGACGGCAGCGCATGTGACCGATATCAACATTGGCACGGTCGCTCACATTACGCACGCAGTATTCAGCCCGGACAGTCAGCACATTGCCCTTGGCACAAACAGCGGCGGCGTGGCTGTGTGGGATGTCGGCTCCCAAAAGATGGCTAGCAATTGGCAGACCGCGTGCGCAGAGGGGTTATGTCCGAAGCACGAATACAGCGTAAGCGTCGTGGCCTACGATCCTACCGGAGCGTGGGTCTTGAGCGGAGGACAGGACAATCGCGCCTTCGTGTCCGACGCGGCTTCCGGTCGCGTTCTAACTCGGCTGGAAAATAGCGCGGTTGTGCAGTTTGCAGCTGTCAGCCCATCCGGCTCTCAGATCGCCCTTGGACTTGAAAGTGGCGCTGCGCGCATTTACGAGCCCAAAAGCGGCAAGCTGCTATTCAAATTGAGTGAACATGATCGGCGCATCCGTTCAGTCGCCTTCAGCCCAGATGAGACGACGATACTCACGGCATCCGACGACATGACGGCCCGCATACACGACGCCCACACAGGCAAATGTCTTGCTGTCCTACGCGGCCACACCGAAGCACTGAGCGGCGCCAGGTTCAGCAGCGACGGGCACTGGATGCTGACAGCTTCGGGCGATGGAACGGCGCGCGCCTGGCCCAACTGGACAACCGCAAGCCTCGTGAGCGGCGCCCGCGATATCGTTGCGCGACTTGGCTTTGCGGATTCATCGGAGTAGTCTGGATAAGTATCCCACGGGCCCGTGCTCAGCGATAGGTGTAGGTGACATCTTCCTGGCGCGTAAAGGCGGCGTCGAGGAGCTTGACCCCTTTCGCCTTCAAGACCTCCTTCTTTATCAGCACTTTGAAGCGCGGCTTCCGCACCTTTTCCTGCTTCAGGTCGATTTGGGGATTGGCCATGTGCTTTAGGATAATGTCTGCACCGAGTTCACCAACGAACCGGTCATCGACCGTCACGATAACGCCGGCGAGATCAAGATTTTGCGGCGTGTTGCTCGATGGCACGATCCAAATGTTTGCCTGCCTCAACCGCTCGCCGTTGGTATGAGCCAAGATATTATCCAGGCCATACCAACCGATATAAATTTCAGAGTTCTCTGGATCGGCGGGGTTCCCCTGCTGAAGGTCTTGGACCTCGATCAGGCCGTCGATCGGCCTGATTTCCAGGCGCGGCTTTCTGGCATTTGGATAGCGAGTCTCATATTCTTTATTCAGTTTGATGAAGTCTGCGGCTATCGATTCATCCTGGATGTTCCCCTGCCCCTTCTCGGCCTGATAGATGAAGATCAGCTTTTGATTGGACGGGAACAGCTCCAATATCTTTCTTCCATAGTCGACGCCGCCGGATCCGTATTGAACACCCGCAATTCCCGGCTGACCGACGAGGCCTGCTGACGTTGGACTTGTGACACCGAGATAGACCTGTCCCTTCGCATGTTTCATCTGGACGAGGTCGCTGTTCTTGATCGCTCTCGACGCAAACGATCCGAGGGTGATGAAATAATCTATGTCCCCGGCATTGTACTTCTTATTTATGGCGTCTGTGACCAGTCGCCAAACGTCTGCACCTTTCGGACTATCCGGAGATGCGTATTTGGACTCGCTAAAGTCGGGGACGATGCGTTCTCTTTCGATAAGCTCAACATTTTTCTCCGCAAGCTTGCGGCGCAAGCGCCCCACGAAGCCCTCCGCGATCTCCTTCTCGTAATAGACATTCTCACCCATCACGATCAGGATTTTCAGCTCATTGGCCTTGGTGGCAGGCTCCGCGACGGCGCTCCCAATGCCGGACGCAGCGATGAGCGCAAACAAGACAAATATTTGACGCGCCAAGAACCGTCTCGACATATGCACCCCCAAGCAAAATATGCGTATAGAAATAAATTAACGAGCGAGCGTGACGCTATTACGACTTGGACTTTCGTGGCCCGGTTCGTCGGCAAGATGATACCGAGAATGAGCGATCTATCACAGTGGATAATATCGGGTACTGCCGGCGAGATGCAGGCGTCAAGGCATTCCGGCGCGTGACCGCCTCGCAAATCGCCTCGCCCGTTCATGAGGTGCGGCTGAACCGTTGACCAGAGGCTGGATAAACGTGCGCTTCTAGCTCACGATGGAAAGTCGACGGTTTGCCTGCTCTGAGGACGAATCCGAACTTGGCTCTCACCAGTCTTGGGTCATGTCGCGATCAGTGGCCGTTCTCGGCATAGCCGAGATCAGCACTAAGACTGCTTTGCCGAGAGCCTGTGTGAAAACGCGCCCAATCTAGCGAAGCACTGTACGATTCTCGCGAGCTAAGCGGGAGGGTCGGATGGGGCGGTTCATCGAGGGCGCGGATCGGACGCAAGCAACTCTCCTTCCTGATGCGATTGACGACTACGTCAGCGAGGAGAACCCTGTGCGCGTGGTCGATGCCTTCGTCGACGCGCTCGACCTTGCGGCGATCGGCTTCGATGGCGTCATTCCTGAGGAAACAGGCCGTCCGAGCTACCATCCGGCGACGATCCTTAAGATCTACATTTACGGGTATCTCAACCAGGTGCAGTCCTCGCGTGGCCTCGAGCGCGAGTGCCGGAGGAACTTGGAGTTGATCTGGCTCACGGGCCGCCTGGCACCCGACTTCAAGACCATCGCCGACTTTCGGCGCGACAACGGTCCAGCCCTTCGCAAAGTATGCCAACAGTTCGTCGTCCTTTGCCACGGGCTGAATCTCCTGGACGCCAGCATCGTGGCGATCGACGGGAGCAAGTTCAAAGCCGTCAACGCGAAGACGAAGAGCTTCACGCGTGAGAAGCTCAAGCGGCGTCTTGGAGAGATCGATGCGGTGATAGACAAGTATCTCGTCGAACTCGACCGTGCCGATGAGGTGCTGAGCAAGACCGGCATGTCAGTGCCGATGGCTCGGCTTGAGCGTGCGGTCAAGAAACTGGCCTACTGCAGACGAGAGGCCAATGCCTTGAAAGCGATAGAGCGGCGCATGGACAGCAGCGGAGAGATGCAGGTCTCGCTGACCGATCCCGATGCCCGCGCCATGGCGACGACGAGCAGAAAGCCCCGTGTGGTCGGCTACAATGTGCAAAGTGCAGTCGAGACGAAGCATCACCTGATCGTCGCGCACGAGGTGACGAACCTCGGCTACGATCGAGACGCCTTGGCAATGATGGCGCGTGCGGCGCGGGAGGAGATGTCCTGCGATGACATCGAGGCTGTCGCCGACAAGGGATACTACAAGGGCGAGGAGATCGTGGCGTGCGAAGAGGCCGGCATCCCGGTCACCGTACCTAAGCCGCACACCTCAAATGCAGCCGCCCATGGGCGCTTCGATCGTGCCGACTTCACCTACGTCGCCGGCGATGATGCCTATGTGTGTCCAGCCGGTGCGCGACTGACGTACCGCTTCACGAACACCGAGGCCGGGAAGACGTTGCACTCGTACTGGACCGATGCTTGCGGAAACTGCGCCATCAAAGGCCGGTGCACCACCAGCAAGGAACGCCGCGTGCGTCGCTGGGAGCACGAGGGCATCCTCGAGCGCGTTCAGCAGCGCCTCGACGATGATCCCAACAAGATGTCGCTACGGTGCCAGACCGTCGAGCACCCCTTCGGGACGATCAAGGCCTGGATGGGCGCCACTCACTTCAAAATGAAAACGCTGAAGCACGTCGCCACTGAGATGGCGCTGCACGTTCTGGCCTACAATATGAAACGGGTGATGGCGATCCTTGGAGTGCCGAAGCTGATCGCGGCGATGTAAAGCTGCAGCGGTGGACGGGATCCTGCCGGTAGACCGGCCGCAACTTGGTTCTCACACAGCCTCCCGAGTTTGCAGACGTCGAGGCCAAGTTGCGCAAGGCAACTTCGCCCGGCTCTACCTGAGACCGCTGTTCCCTCGACAGCCGACGTGAGGCCAGGATTGGGCATAGCCCGCGTCACAAGGGATCGTACCCATCAGGGGCCCGTTGGCGGAAATCGGGCGCGAATGACCGGCGACGCGGAGACCACTCGCCGACCATGTTGCTGTTTGGGGCAAATCTAGAAAGAGGAGCAGGATTGGCAAGTATCGCGGTGGATGCGTATCTTTGGTCCGACATCGACGAAGGAGCGCACCATGTCCCACAACGACAATCCCGCTTCCAATGCGAGGATCGCGGTCGTCACCGGGGGAAGCCGCGGACTCGGCCGCAACACCGTCCTCAGCCTCGCGCGGCGCGGGGTCGCCTCAATCTTCACCTATAAGACCAATCGCGCAGAGGCCGAATCGGTGCTCGGGCTCGCAGCCGAGGCCGGGGCAAAGGCCGTCGCCCTGCCGCTCGATGTTGGACAGGTTTCCACGTTCGATGCCTTTGCGGAAAAGGTGCGGCAGGCTCTTGATGAGTTTAGGGCCGAACGCTTCGACTATCTCGTCAACAATGCCGGCATCTCCCACCACAACTCCATCGAGAAGACGACGGAGGAAGAGTTGGACACGCTGTATCGGGTCAACTTCAAAGGCGTGTTCTTCCTGACCCAGAAGCTGCTGCCACTGATTAAAGATGGCGGCCGGATCGTAAACCTGTCGAGCGGTCTATCGCGGATCATCATTCCTGGCAGCGCGCCCTATGGAGCACTCAAGGGCGCGATCGACGTGTTGACCCGCTACCAGGCGAAGGAGCTAGGGCCGCGCCGCATCACGGTGAACGCTGTCGCGCCGGGTGCAATCCAGACTGACTTCAGCGGTGGCTCGGTCCGCGACAACCCGGAACTCAACAAGCGGGTCGCGGACATGACAGCACTTGGTCGCGCGGGCGTGCCGGACGATGTCGGGCCAATGATTGCCGCCCTCCTTTCCGACGACAATCGCTGGGTCAACGCGCAGCGCATCGAAGTCTCGGGCGGCATGGCGATCTAATATAGTCGCCAGCGGATCAGCTCGCGTGGCCGACCTTACAGAGCGGGGGCAGCGCGGGCCTCCGATTTCTTGCCTAGTGAAGGGCCACCACGCAAATCTCTGAGTACGGCATTGAAGACCTCAGTCATATAATGACCGGCGGGACACGCGGACCAGTGAGCACTGGCGAACTCGAATCCGCTGGGGCTATTCGCTCGTAACGCTCGGCGCATTTTAAGCAGCACGAGTGTATGAGGCGGAAGCTCGACCGCGACATTGAGCAGTTTGCAGCTGGCTGTCGTCTGACGCACGACGAGCGCAGGCGCCGTTCGTCCATCCACCCAACCCATCGGAGTCGTGTCGGACGTGCCGACATTCCTAGCGTACGAAGTGCGCAACCGCTCAAGGATGATTACTGAGTTGTCGAGCGTGATGCCGATTGCGTGCAATCCGTACTCGTCGCCACCCGTTGCCTCCAGTATCTGCCTCGCGGCACGTTTGTCGATATCCAGCAGTCGAAACGGAAGTCCGGCCCAGGGTCGCCGTGCGAGGCTCATGCGGCGATAAAGGCGATAGAGAGGGGCAAATCGCGTGGGATCAAATGACGCCTGCGCCTCAGTCGGGAGAAACGGCATAGCCGTAACGTAGGTGAGCGCTGCGAGCGCTGCCTTGCGGCCGCTTCCCGTCGCAATGTAGCTGGCCATCGCGGATATGGCGCTATGCGCCCAGGGATCTTGCTTTGCTATGGCATCGAGGCGCTCGGCCAGCGCTTGCTGTGATCGCCTGCGCTGAGGGTCGTTACGCCGTCGGAAGGACAGCAGCACATCGCCACTTTCGGTCACGCCTCTGCGCAGGCGCGCGAGAAGGAGACGGTTGAGGAGCGGTCCGTTCGCTGAATAGTCGCGATCGAGACCGGGGTGATCCATGAGAGCGTCGATCTCGTGGTCGTTGTCGACCACGAGAACCGAGGCAAGTCCTCCGCGGCGGATATAGCGTGCCATAGGCCGTATTCCACGTCTGAGCGAACTTATTCGGCAGCCTGCAATGCTCGGTCCGACCTGGCATGCTGAGCTGCTTCCTCGATAACGGCTGCAACCTCTTTTGGATGCGACTCGTAAACCGAGTGACTGGCCCCAGGGATCACGGTCGTCTTGCTCTTGGCACGTTCGTAGTACCAGCGCTCGAGCTCAGGACTGATGATCTGGTCGTTGCCGGCGACGATTCCCCAGCTCGGCTTCGTCTTCCACGCTGCAGCACTCAGCGGCGTTGTGAACACCTCGGCAGCGGTAAGAACCTGGGAGGCGGCCTCGAAGCGGGCCTGCTCATGCGGAAGGTCCGGCGCAAACAGCTTCGGAAAGAGTTGCGGATCTAGATAGGTAAAGCCGTCCGGCGTCCTCTTGATAGCACCCGGCGTCTTACCCAGCACGCTCGGCGTCTTCTTGCCGAGCGCGCCCTCGTCCTCGCCCACATCAGGCGCATGCGCGGCAACGTACACGAGCCCAACGACCTTTGGATGCACGCCAGCCTCAGTGATCACAGAGCCGCCGTAGCTGTGGCCGACGAGGATTGCAGGGCCGTCCTGGAGGTCGAGAACTCTTTTCGTAGCGGCGACATCGTTTGCGAAAGATGTCTCAGGCTCCTGCACGATCGAAACCTTGAACCCCTCCTTCGTGAGGATGTCGTAGACCGGCTTCCATCCGCTGCCGTCGACCCACGCACCGTGCACCAGCACGATGTTCGTGACGGGTTTGGTGTCCGCCATCGCCGTTGCTGCGAACCCGGCAACGGCAATAATCGTTGCGCAGGTCAACTTCCTCATTCTCTGGCTCATGGTCATATCCCTCTTTGCTCAACAATCGGGCATCCGGGCCCACAAGGCAGATTGAGCCACCGATGTTCGAGAGAAAACCAGACAGTTTCTAAATGCACCGTTGCCGCGGCGCGAACAATTCCAGCAGTCTATTGCCCAACTTTCTGATCGATTGCGTCGCTACTCGGGAGTGTTGGCGATGCCGCCAGGCGCCACGGCATATTCGGCATTTTCGATATCGCGGCGACGAGACATTCATCGACAGTTTCGAGCGCGCGCCACACCGCGCGATTTGAGCGCTATGGATTCGGTGGATGCAGCGATCGCGGAGGAAGGACCTAGTCATGAAACCACTCTCGCGCAGAAGCGTACTATCGGTAGCGGCCGTCGGCGGCACCGTCGCGGCCACGTCGAGCGCACGCGCCGCCGTCTTCGGCAATCCGGATGAACCGCCACAGGGCGCGGTCAACGCACTTGGCAGGAGTACGTCGGTTCCCGGACCAAACAATCCTGCACTGTCGGATCAATTTCCCGGCGCCTTTTCGCCGCCGCCGACGGACGTCGGCAGTCTGCCGATGTTCTGGGCCACATTCAACAACGCTCCGCGACGGATACAGAACGGTGGCTGGGCTCGGGAAGTAACGCAGTCCGACTTCCAGATTTCCGAGGAGATCGCGGGCGTCAACATGCGCCTCACCAAAGGCGGCATCCGCGAGATGCACTGGCATCAGTTTGCCGAATGGGCTTACGTGACCGCCGGCAACTGCCGCATCACCACGATAGATCAGAATGGCGCCGCCAACGTCGAGGACGTGCCCAAGGGCGGCCTTTGGTATTTTCCGGCGGGACTACCCCATTCCTTGCAGGGCATCGGCGATGACGGCTGCGAGTTCATCCTCTGCTTCGACGACGGCAGGGCATCCGAATTCAGCACCCTTCTGTTGACGGAATGGCTCGCCCACACCCCCCCGCACATCCTCGCCATGAACTTCGGTGTTCCAGCGCAAACGTTCGATAAGATCCCGATGGACGATCTGTACATCTTCCAGGGCAACATGCCGGCGCCCATCGAGATCGAGCAGCAGCAGGCGCAAATGAATTCCGGTGCCCCGAAGCTGCGGAGCTCGTTCCAGCTTTCTGACCTTGCTCCCCTACGTAAGACACGCGGCGGCGAGGTGCGCATTGCCGACAGCTCCAACTTCGAGATCTCTAAGACGATCGCCGCGGCGCTAGTGACCATTCATCCCGGCGGCATGCGCGAAATGCACTGGCACCCCAACGCCGACGAGTGGCTCTACGTCATAGCAGGAAAGGCCGAGGTTACCGTGTTCAACACCGGGCCAAACGCGGTGACGCAGAATTTCAATCCAGGCGACATCGGCTACATCAATCGCGGCCTCGGTCACTTCCTGCGCAACACCGGCGATGCCGACCTCGTCTACCTGGAGGTGTTCCGCAGCCCTCACTTCGCCGACGTGTCGCTCTCCGACTGGATCACCCACACCCCACACGCGATGGTGTCCCAGCATCTAAACGTTGATGCGGCGACTATCGCACAGTTCCCTGCGGGCAAACCCCTCGTCCTGCCGGTATAGGGAGCTGCGAAGGTCAGGATTGAAAGCCGCCTGAGGCGAGCGAGTGTGCCGGCAGCCAAGTGCGGCGCACATGCGCTTGCCGTGACTCAAGGGAAGACCAAGTCTATTAGAAATTCCAGCCGCTCGTGAAGCTCGCCGGGAGCTGTATTTGAATGCCGGTGAAGACCTGGAATTTTGGCACCCCCGTCCCTTCGGCATAAACGGATGGCTGCGCCTCTGCGTAAGCGTTGAGCGTATAACCGCCATCCAGCTGGATAACCTTGCCGAGCCCCAGACCGACCGGGATCAGCTTCATGTCTTTGCTACTGTCGAAGACCATGATGGCAGATGACCGCAGATAATAACCCTGGTCGAGATTGTAATAGACGTTCGGCTGCACGGTAGTCATCTCACTGCTTTCGCCCGAGAGCGTGTGCTGGTAGGTCGCCAAGACGCCGAACATTCCCCAACTCTGGGGTGCGCTAATAACGCCTGCGACGCCGCCCTGCAGGCTATCCGGACCGAAGTTTCTGCTGGTGCGTGTCGGAACCGCGAGCAACGGCCCAATGCCGACAGTGACCGGCTTCGACATGCCGAGATTGAGTTTGGCCAGACTGAAATTGTAAATCTGCATGTCTCCGAGCCCGGTGCGCGGT
>JBAZYB010000058.1:0-18990 GCA_041659545.1 Hyphomicrobium sp. | reverse complement strand
TTCGACGAGGTCTTGCGGTAGCGGCATACCGAAGGCGCGGAGTTCGTTGAGCTTCTCCATCAACTGGAGATAAAGCTCGTGGCGATCCTGGGGCTCGTTCTGCATCTGGGTCAGCAGGATGCCGAGCTCTGCTTTAACGTCCTCGAATGCCATTAGCGTTCCTCGTCTGACTAGGTTGCACGCAAACCGTATATGGGGACTGGTTACTGACTACTCCACGGGGAAGTCGAAATAGGTTTGCGGATAGGGTTCACCGCGCAGCGTATAGTGCCACCACTCGCTTGGGTTGTTGTAGAAGTTGCATTTGCGCATGGCGTTGCGCAACAGGGCGCGGTTCTCGCGCTGCACTTGGCTCACTCTCGATGTCAGCGTGTGTGACAGGGACGAGAAGCAATCAAAGCCCGTCCCCATGTCGGCGCTGCCGTCGTCGGTGCGGGATACGGCCCCTGAATCGCAGGCACGGACCTCCGCGGAAGCCGGCGTGGATGCGGCTGCTTTCTTGTCTGTCGCAACGATGGTGAGATCGACGGTGCTGCCGCGACTGTGCCCGGACCGGGAGGCGATATAGCTGTCACGGAAGAGATTGCGCTTATCAACGTTGGGATAGAACTGCGGCTTCATCTTCTGGTCGCGCAGGTTGCGTCCCCAGGTGACGAAACTATTGACGGCGCGCTGCGGACGATAGCAGTCGTAGACCTTGAGCAGGTAGCCGCGGGCGCGCAGATCATCGGCGGCGCATTGCAGCGCTTTGACCGCCGGCCGCGTCAATAGACAGCGCGGGGCGTTGTATCCAGGGATGGGGCGACCGACGAAATTCTGCGCCGTCATGTAGCGCATCTCGACGATGAGGTCGGGAATAAGCGTCGTCGCGTCGACGAAGCCACGCGGAGGATTACCCGCGCATGCAGGCGCGAGCGCGAGCAGCATGCCGACGGCAGCGAGGCGGCATCGCATGCTGCTTCTCTCAGCCGGATTTCTGGTAGGTGCCGATGACCTGCGCCTCGGCCAGTACATGCCCCTGCATGGCCTTCAGCACCTCGTCCTTCGTCGGCTTTTCGAGACCGGACAGTTGCGTGTCGAGGGCATAAAGCTTGAAGAAGTAGCGATGCCGGCCGATGGGCGGACACGGGCCGCCGTAGCCGGTGCGCTTCCAGTCGTTGAGGCCCTCTTTTGTGCCGGCAGGGAGTGACTGCATGCCCTCGGGGAAGCTCTTGGTGTCGGGCGGCAGGTCGTAGAGCACCCAGTGCACGTAGGTCATCTTCGGCGCCTTGGGGTCGGGGGCGTCGGGATCATCGACGATCAGCACCAAACTCTTGGCATCTCCAGGCACACCCGAAAACGCCAGCGCCGGCGAAGCGTCGGTACCTTCGCAGGTGAACCTGGCAGGTATCTCGCCGCCATCGTCGAACTCGGGCGATGTGATCTTCATGGCTGCGGAGCCTCAGAACAGTTTCATGCCAGGGGGCAGCGGTAGACCGCCGGTCATCTCCTGCATCTTCGACTGCATCGTGGCATCGAGCTTGGCTTTGGCGTCGGCCACGGCGGCGACGATGAGGTCTTCGAGAATTTCCACCTCATCAGCCTTGGCGAGGCTCGGGTCGATGCTGACCTTTTTCATGTCGCCCTTGCCGCTGAGTGTGACCTTAACGAGGCCGCCGCCCGACTGGCCGTCGATCTCCATTACGGCCAGCTCTTCCTGCATCTGCTGCACGCGGGCCTGCATCTGGCCCACCTGCTTCATCATGCCCATCAGGTCTTTCATGCGCGCTTGTCTCCAGGAAGTGGCTCAGCCGGTGCCGGTCTCGTCGCGGCGGACGTCGGCCAGGGGGCGGATTTCGGCGATTTTGGCGTCGGGGAATAGATCGAGGACGGCCTTCACAGCGGGATGCGCCTTGAGCGCATCGAGTTCGGCGGCCTCGCGCTCGCGTCGTGTATCGCCGCGCGTGCGCTCGCCCGCCGCCTTGGACAGCACGACGACCCACTTGCGCCCTGTCCATGCATTGAGCTTCTCGCGCAGTTCGTTGGCGATGTGCGGCGGCGCGCCGGGCAGCAAGAACATGTCGATAGAGCCTGCGGCGGCATCGAATTTCACGAGGCTGACGCGGTCTTCCAGATGGACCTTGAGCATCATGTCGCGCCGCTCGCCGGCGATGGCGATGACATCGTCGAAGGAGCGCGGGTCGGCGAAGGTAACAGGTGCAACGCCGGCCAGGTCGTCGAGCGAGGCTTCGTATTCAGCGTCGAAGCCGAGGTCATCTTCGTCGTTGTCACCGTCGCTGTCACGGATTGCCGGCTCAGGCTCGACAGGCTCGGCCTTCTCGGTCGCTTTGGGCGGCGCAGTCGCAACGGGCGCGGCAGCGGCGCTGTTGAGCGGGCCGTTCTTTGCGGCGGTGCTGTCTGAGGGAGCGGGCTTGCCGCTGCGCGCCAGAGCGCCCTCGCCACCGAGCATGCGGATGAGGTCATCGGGCGCGGGAAGGTCGGCGGTGTAGGCGAGGCGAATGAGTACCATCTCGGCGGCGGCGCGCGGGTTGGCGGCCCTGGCGGTTTCTTCGCCGCCCTTGAGCAGCATCTGCCAGGCACGCGACAGGAGCGGCGTCGAAAGACGCTCTGCTAAGGCGGAGGCGCGGCGCTTCTCCTCGGCGCTCATGCCTTCGCTGCCGGCTTCGGTGCCAACGGCCTTGATGCGCGTGGAAACGTGCACGGCCTCGGCGAGATCGGCGAGCAGCTGCGCCGGTTCGGCGCCATCGCGATTGAGGGCGTCAAGCGAGGTCAGCGCGGCCTTGGCATCGCCGCGGAAGGTGTGCTCGAGCAAATCGAAGATGCGGCCGCGGTCGGCGAGGCCGAGCATGTCGCGTACGGTCTCGGCGCGGACTGAACCTTCGCCCATGGCGATGGCCTGATCGAGCAACGAAAGGCCGTCGCGCACCGAGCCTTCAGCGGCGCGGGCGATGAGCGCCAAGGCGTCGTCCTCGGCAGAAGCGCCTTCGAGGCCGACGATCTTGGCGAAGTGGCGGGACAGCTCAGGGACGTCGACGCGGCGCAAATCGAAGCGCTGCGTGCGCGACAGGACCGTCACCGGCACTTTGCGGATCTCGGTGGTGGCGAAGATGAACTTGACGTGCTCGGGCGGCTCCTCAAGCGTCTTCAAAAGCGCGTTGAAGGCGCCCTTCGACAGCATGTGGACTTCGTCGATGATGAAGACCTTGGTGCGGGCGACGATCGGCTTGTAGCGCGCGCTCTCGATGAGTTCGCGGATGTTGTCGACGCCGGTGTTGGATGCAGCGTCCATCTCGATGACGTCTGGATGGCGGCTTTCGATGATCTCGGCGCAATGGCGGCCGAGCACCGGCATGTCGAAGGTCGGCGCCTTGACGGTGTCGGTCTCGTAATTCAGTGCCCGGGCAATGATGCGCGCCGTGGTCGTCTTGCCGACGCCGCGTACGCCGGTGAGCATATAGGCCTGCGCGATGCGCCCCGACGCGAAGGCGTTGCGCAGCGTCTTGACCATGGCCTCCTGGCCGATCAGGTCCTCGAAATTTTGCGGGCGATATTTGCGGGCGAGTACGACGTATGGCTTGGCCGCGGCGCCCTGATGGGCAGCCTCTGTCGTCGCGCTATCGGAGATCTTTTTCGCCATTTCAGAACGCCGCCGCTGCTTTGGCCCGCAGGGCCTCCTGATTCAGCCTCGCGATTCGGGCCGTGAGGCCTCTGCCTCGGCCCCAGAGGGCCCTGAACAAGGCGACCCGCGAAGTAACACGCCCCCGCGGAGGGCCAACCTGCCGTAAAAGACGGCGAGCGAAACTGCCCATGGGCGAAATATAAGAGGAGACTGACGAACGACCCGCGTCCTGATCGTTAGGGCTGCTTCCTTCCGGACCTGACCCGGTTGGCGAGGGATACGTCCGCCGCCAGTCTCCCGGGCTGATTATGGGCGTTCGCGTGGCGCGTTACAACCCTCCCCCACTGGGACACCAACACCTTCGGAGGCGTGTCATTTTTCCGCTCTAGGTTAGCTGCAAGAAGGTGCCCGTGCGCCAATTTCGCGTATTTGACACTCCACGCGCGCGGCCCCTAGGCTTGCGGCGCTTTTCTCCGGGGGGACGATTGCACATGAGGCAAATTGCATCGCTGCTGGCATCCGCCTGCGCTTGGGTCGGGATTGCCGCCGCTTCGACGTCCGCATTGGCCGCCTGTCCGGCCGGCGATGACCTGGATACGCAGCTGCGGGACAAGGAACTGCAGCGGCATCTGATTCTGTCAGGCGTGCTCGGCGCGGAAATCGGACGCGCCAGCGAAAAGTCGCTGCGGGCGGCCGTTGCAGATTTCCGCACCGCCAACAATCTGCCCGGTGCCGATCAGGCCATCCTGACGGAGCCGGAGTGCGACCAGCTCAAGCACAACAATGATGCCGTCTATGCCTTCATCGGCTTCAAACAGGTCGTCAATCCGGTCAACAATCTGAAGATGACGTTCCCGGCCGGCCTGTTGCCGCCCGTAGCCAAGCCTTCCGATCTCACGTGGCAGGAATACGAGAACCCGAAAGTGAGCCGGGTCGGCATCGACGTGTTCCGGCTTTCGGGGCGTGAATCGTCGAACAGCTCGTTCTCGCGCGGTTTCCAGTCGTACAGCGCGCTGGTGCTTCCCTATGTGCATAACTCCGGTTCGGAGATGATCGCAGAGGGCGCCGGCAGCCGCTGGGGGTCGCGTTACTACTTCCACAACCTGAACTTCGAGTTCCAGGGTGGACAGCGCGGCATCTACATCCGCTTCGACATGAAGCCGCCGCAGAACTTCGTGCCACCGCCGGAGATCTTGGCGGCAGCGCGCCTGGAGAGCATCAGCAAGCAGATCATCCGGCTTTATACCGGCGGCGTTGCCGGTGCGACGCCGCCCACCGAGAACGAGGTCGCCTGGGCCCTTATCGCTCGTGCGGTGTTCAACATCGTCGCTTCGGACTTTTACGACCAGAACGGCTGGCAGGAGCTGACGACCGAGAATTGCGTCTTCGGATCGCAACGGCGGGCGCGGCGCGGCGGCGTGCGGATCATCTTCGCCACGACGCGATCGATCGTCGACCAGGAAGGTGACATGAGCACCATGTTCGGCAACGCCCCGAGCGAAAAGATCAGCTTCGGGTGCGCGCAGGTCAATCCACGCATATCGATGGCGCGCGGCGACAACAGCTATCGGAGCGCGTGGCGCGGCGGTGCAAGAGCCGCCAATTCGCGCATCAAGCTGCTTGCAGCTCCGATCGACCGAGGTGCTGAGAACTACGTGCGGATCATCGATACGGCCGCGTCCGAGGACGCTACTCACGCCCTGCTGGTGATCCACGGCTACAACAACACCTTCCTGGAGGCCATGCAGGCTGCGGCGCGCATCGCCGGCGGTGCCGACTACAAGGGCCGCGTCTATATGTTCAGCTGGCCGAGCGTGCGGATGTCGCTGCGCTATCTGCAGGACGCCGACAACGCCGAGGAATCGGAAGGAGCCCTGCAGGCCTTTCTCGCCGCCATGCTGCGCGATAACAACGTGCGCACGCTCGACATCGTCGCCCACTCCATGGGCTCGCAGCAGCTCATGCGTGTGATGGGCTCGATCCGCGAAATCCTCGACAGCCGCCGCCAGGGCGAAGGCATGTTGCGGCTCGGTCAGGTCGTGTTCGCGGCACCCGACGTGTCGGCGGCGGTGTTCAACACCAAGATTCTCAGCTGGGCGAAGCTCGCGCAGCGTGTGACAATCTACACGTCGGGCGGCGATTGGGTGCTGTGGCTTTCGTCGTTCCTGCGCGGCTTCAACGACCGCGCCGGCGGGCATACGCCGTGGGGCGATCCGCTGCACGTCAATGCCAACAACGTCTACGTCGTCGACAAGACGCCGCCCGAGTACGACTTCTGGAAGTTCTTCAAGTACACCCACGCGGACTACGTCGACGACAAGACCATTCTCAACGACATCCAGACCGTCATCACGGGCAAGCCGTCTGGCGATCCCAGCAAGCGGGACCCGGAAGGCAAAGTTTTCAAGGCAATTCCCTACAAGGGCATGGGCAACAAGACCTACTGGTCAGCGCTGCCCGAAGGGCCAATCGCGGAAGCGAAGGAGGCCGTCAGCGACGCCAAGGATGCGGTCAAGAAAGAGCTGAAGCAGATCGTGCCGCCGTCCGCATCTCCCGCTCCTGCCCACTCCGATCAGCCGATGGCAGGACAGCCCTCTTCGCCGACCTCGACGGGCACCACGAAGTAGTTGGCTCATTCTGGCACTGGCGACTCCCCAGCGGGGAGCCGGCCGGGTTTTTGTCGTGCGCTGGCGACTCCCCCGCGGGGAGCCGGCCGCCAGCGCGGAGTAGGCATTATTCAGATGCAGCGGCCGCCGTCGACCTCGAGGGCAACGCCGGTGATGAAGCTCGACGCCGGGTCGGCGAGGAACATCGCCGCGTTGGCGATGTCGTGCGGGCGCGACAGGCGCCCGAGCGGGATGCCGGCGAGAAACTTGGCGCGGTTCTCCGGCGTGTCGGGCTGACCCATGAAGTCGGTCAACATTCCGGTCTCACCCATCACCGGATTGATGGCGTTGACGCGAATGTTCTTGGACGCGAGTTCGGCAGCCATCGACTTGGTGAGCGTAATCACGGCGCCTTTAGAGCCGTTGTACCAAGTGAGGCCGGGGCGCGGGCGCACGCCGGCGGTCGAAGCAATGTTGATGATGATGCCGCCGCCGCGCTTTTCGAGCTTGGGCACGGCGGCAATCGTCGACAGGTAGATCGACTTCACATTGACGGCGTAGATACGGTCGAACTCCGCTTCGGAGACTTCCATCAACGGCCGGTTGCGGTGCGTAACGCCGGCATTATTGACGACGATGTCGATGCCGCCGAACGCTTCGGTGGCGGCACGCACCATTGCATCGACGTCGAGCTTCTCGGAGACGTCGGCCTGCACGGCGATCATCTTGTCGCCGTATCCGGCGCAAAGCTCGCGCACGCCCTGGCCGTTGATGTCGGCGGCCACGACGCTGGCGCCTTCCAGCACAAATCGCTCAGCGATGCCGCGTCCGAACCCCGAGGCGGCGCCAGTAACGATGGCAACCTTGCCGACGAGCTTCATGAGAGCGTTCCTTTTTCAGCGGCTGCGGCGGACCGGAATCAATCCTTCAGCCGCTAGGCGTGCTGCCTCTGCCCTATAGGGACTGGCCCGATAGGTGCCCAGAACCTTCTTCTCGGAAGAGAAGAACGACAACTCCTCCAATGCCAGGCGGACGAGGCGCTCTGCCGGGTGGCCCTCGATGTCAGCGTAGAACATGGTGGCATTGAAGGTGCCCTCGAGCTGGTAGCTCTCGAGCTTGGTCATGTTGACGCCGTTGGTGGCAAAGCCGCCGAGCGCCTTGTAAAGCGCGGCGGGAACGTTGCGGACGCGGAAGATGAATGTGGTGATGACCGGCGCCTCCTCGGGCTCGGCATCGTCCACTTCGGCCGACAGCACCACGAACCGTGTGGTGTTGTGCACCTCGTCCTCGATATCGCTGGCGATGGTATCGAGCCCGTAGATCTCCGCTGCCAGAGACGAGGCGATGGCGGCGATAGTGGGATCCTTCGCCTCGGAAACGATGCGCGCCGAGCCCGCAGTGTCGGCCTCGGGCACGGGCTTGACCCCCAACTCGATGAGCTTGCGCCGACATTGTCCCAGCGCCTGGGTGTGGCTCAGCACGCGCTTGATGGTGCTCAGGGTGGCGCCGCGGACGGCCAGAAGCTGATGGCGAACACGCAGGAAGTGCTCGCCGACGATGTAGAGATCGGCATCGGGCAGCAGGTAGTGGATGTCCGCCACGCGGCCGGCAACGGAGTTCTCGATCGGGATCATGGCGAGGCGCGCCTCCCCGGACTTCACGGCCTGCAGGGCGTCCTCGAACGTCGGGCAGGCGACGGCCTCCATGTCGGGAAAGGCCTCGCGACATGCGAGGTGCGAGTTGGCGCCCGGTTCGCCCTGATAGACGATGCGCTCGGAGGCCGGCTTTGCAGATTTGGTCATCTGAGCATTCTGCCTGGGCGGTTCGGGCTGGCGGCATCGACCTCAGCCCATTTGGATTGACGGGCGTTCTATGCCCCTACCAGAGACGGACCGCAAGCCGGGCTGCCGGGGTCCGGCATGCGTCATCGATCCCAGCGACACGTAGTTTACATCCTGCGCGGCACCGTGCGCGCCGATGCCGGCTACCGGAGCGGCTTGCGATCGATCCTCATGCGGAGACGGCGAAGCAGCACCTCGAAGCTTTCCGCAAGTGAGGCTGGCTCGTCCGCGCAAACTCGAGGCCACGGCTGTGTGGCCATGGCCGCTGCTGACCCGATATGCGGACATCAAACCTCGCCCCGCCGTCGTCACGCCAGCGGGCCGCGGCTCAGGATAGAGCCGGCACGCTTACTCGCCCGAGAACGGCCTGACATGCGCTGGCCAGCGCCACGTCTGACGCGGAAAAATCAGCTCAAGGTGGCCGAAGCTGTTAACTTTATGAGCGATTCGCATGAAGTGGGGGAATGCGGTGCGGCGGGCAGCAATACTTTTGGGATCATTGGCTTGGTGTTTTCCCGCCGCTTCACAGGGCGTCGACTGGCGTGGTGCTTACATCGGCGGGTTCGCCGGCGCGGCTTGGATGGACAGTACATTTGCTACGGAACTTTCCGGCGAGTGGAATAACCCTCTCAATCCACTCAACCAGGTGGACCGGGACGCACTTCTGCCGCTTCTCAACAGCGGGATGGCCAGCACGGGCGCAATCGGCGGCGCGGCCGTGGGCTACAACTGGCAAATGGATAACCTCCTGCTCGGCGTCGAAGCCGATTACAGCGCGCTCGACGGCAAGAGCAGCACGACGAGCGCCGTGACGGCCATCAGTCCCTACCGGGTGGAGACCTCCGCCGACGTTGATTGGGTGGCTACGTTGCGTGGACGGCTTGGCGTCGCCTTTGATCGCAGCCTCGTCTACGTCACTGGCGGTTTGGCATTCGGCGAGCCCAAGTACACTCAGTCGATCGCACAGCTCAATTTTCCGTACGTTCAGACAGGTGCATCGAGTTCCACAAAAGCGGGCTGGGTGCTCGGCGCCGGGCTCGAGCACGCCCTCGATGAAGAATGGTCGTTCCGACTGCAGTTCCTGCATGTCGATTTGGGTTCCGAAAGCGTCGGCAGCGCGGGTGTCTGCCCCCCGCCTTCTGTGGCCGTCTGTGCGGTCTACACCGGATCGCACAAGGTCGACTTCGCGCTCGATAGCGCGACCGCAGGTATCAGCTACCGGTTCGGCGGTCCCTGAGAACCGGCTGCCGGCCCCCCAAGCGAAACGACGACCAATGGTGTTGATTGCCGAGGCCGTCACCTTGGCCACCGAGGACCAGCATGTCTGCTCTCGGCCCTGAGCCGACTTCGGTCGATGAAGGAGATGCACGCGGGGCCGACGCGCTAAGCGCTGGCGAGGAGGCGGCGGGCCCGCTCGAGGTCGGCGGGCGTATCGACACCGAGCGGAACAGTGTCAACGACGGTCACGTCGATGCGCATGCCAGCCTCAAGCGCGCGCAACTGCTCAAGCTTCTCGCGTTTTTCCAGCGGCGAAGGTTGCAGCGACACGAAACGTGCGAGCGCCGCGCGACGGTAGGCGTAGATGCCGATGTGATGGAAGAGCGGGCCTTCGCCGTAGGGTGCCGTTGCGCGGGTGAAGTAGAGCGCCCTGAGCCGTCCTGGCGTGGGGAGCGGCGAGCCCACCACCTTCACGACATTGGGATTGGTCATCTCTTCTTCGACGGTGATCTGGGCGGCAATCGTGGCGATGTCGACGGCGGCATCGGTGAGCGGGGCGGCGCAAGCGGCAACGAGATGGGCCTCCAAGGTCGGCAGATCGCCTTGCAGATTGACGATGATGTCGGCGCGCTCGGCGGGATCGACGATGCCGATGGCCTCGAAGATGCGGTCAGAGCCCGAGGCGTGGTCGGCGCGCGTCATCACTGCCTCGCCGCCTGCTGCACTGACGGCATCGATCACATCGGACGAATCGGTTGCAACGACGACGCGGCCGAGCTCAGCGGCAAGGGCGCGCCTCCAGACCTGCACGATCATGGGCTCGCCGGCGATGTCGACCATCGGTTTGCCTGGCAGGCGCGTCGCCTGCATGCGTGCGGGGATAACGATGAGCGTATTGGACACGGAGCACACCTTTAGGCGCCTGGCCGAGGCAATTGGTCCCGGGCCGACGCACATAGAACGCAGGTCGCCTCGGTTGCAAGCCGATGTGGAGTTTCTATAGTCGGCCCGAATTGTTCGGCGCGGCCGGACGTGAAGATGCGGAGCGGCACAATGCACCTCGATTCCTTCGAACTGTCGAAGATTGCAGGCGCAGTATTGTGCGCGCTTCTGGTCATCGTCGGCTTCCGTACGATGCTGGAGATCGCCGAACACGGAAAGCCGCATGAGAAGCCGGGTTACGTGCTGCCGTTGCCTGAAAGCGCCGCCGGAGCTGGCGATCATGGCGCCGCCGCTGCGCCCGCAGCCCCAGCCGCTCCGGCCCTCGATGCCAAGGCCGTTGCCGAAGCTGCCGCGTCAGGAAACGTCGCAGCCGGCCAGAAGATCTTTACCAAGTGCCAGGCGTGCCATTCGATCGAGCCGGGCGGGCCGAACAAGGTCGGTCCCAACCTCGCTGGCGTCGTGGGACGGCCCAAGGCCAGCCACGCGGGCTTTAACTATTCGGAAGCCATGAAGGGCAAGGGCGGCGACTGGACGCTCGAAGATCTGGCCTCTTTTGTCCATAATCCCAAAGGGTTCGTGCCCGGCACCAAGATGCTGTTCCCCGGCATTTCCGACCCAGGCGACCTGGGCGACCTGCTCGCCTTTCTCAACTCCGTCAAATAGACGCCGCGAGATCTGCCATCTGCAAAATGACAGCAAGTTAACTCGCCCCGCGGCCCGCTTTTTGCGAGGCTGAGGGGCGTTGTCACGTCATGCAATGCCTTTGATACGCCTCCGGCCTGAGCGCCACACCGCCTTCCATCCCACGAGAAACGAAGGGAAAACGCCCGGTGCTTCCGCGTCTCGACGTCCCGACCGCTTGTCTTGCACTCCTGCTTTGTCTGTCCGCCGTGCCAGCCATCGCCCAGGAGCCGCCAGCCCCTCCCGCAACCGATCCGCAGCTCGACGCCTCAGCACCCAAGCGGCACCATGCCCTGTCGCTGATCGGCGAGCCGAAGTTCAAGGCGGGCTTCGACCATTTCGACTGGGTGAACCCCGACGCGCCGAAGGGCGGCACGCTGCGCAGCTTCGCCGAGGGCTCGTTCGACAGCCTCAACGCTTTTAGCGTCAAGGGCGATGCGGCCGGCGGCCTGGGGCTCATCTATGATTCGCTGATGACGGGCAGCCCGGACGAGCCATCGACCGAGTACTGCCTCATCTGCGAATGGGTGTCTTATCCGGCCGACTATTCGTCAGTGACGTTCGGCATCAATCCGAAGGCGCGGTTCCACGACGGCTCGCCCATTACACCCGAAGACGTCATCTTCTCGCTAGAGGCGCAGAAAAAGGCGAACCCGCGCTCCGCGTTCTACTACAAGAACGTCGTCAAAGCGGAGAAGACCGGCGACAACGAGGTGACGTTCAGCTTCGATTCCAAGGGCAACCGCGAGCTGCCGCAGATCCTCGGCCAGCTTAGTGTCATGCCGAAGAAATGGTGGGAAGCGACCGGCGCCGACGGGCAGCCGCGCGATGTGACGAAGTCGAGCCTCGAGGTTCCCCTCGGCTCGGGCGCTTACCGGGTCAAGAAGTTCGATGCAGGCCGCTCCATCACGTATGAGCGCGTCAAGGATTACTGGGCCAAAGACCTGCCGGTCATGAAGGGCCAGTACAATTTCGACGAGCTGAGCTTCACGTACTTCCTCGACCGGACGCCGGGCTTTGAAGAGTTCAAGTCGGGACATATCGATATCTGGCCGGAGCGAACGGCTGGCACCTGGGCGACGGGCTATAACTTCGCCGCTGTGCAGAAGGGCTGGGTGAAGAAAGAGGCTATCCCGGTCAAGCGCGTCGCGCCGATGCAGGCGTTCGTGTTCAACCAGCGCCGCAAGCAGTTCCAGGATCCGCGCGTGCGCCGCGCCTTTGGCCTCGCCTTCAACTTCGAGGAGGCGAACAAGAAGCTGTTCTATAACTCGTATGTTCGCGTCGGCAGCTACTTCGACAACTCCGAACTCGCTGCCACGGGGCTGCCGCAGGGCAAGGAACTGGAGTTCCTCAACGAGGTGAAAGACCAGGTGCCGCCGGAGGTTTTTACCGCCGAGTGGAAGAACCCTGTCAACGCCGCACCGGAAGACTTCCGCAAGCACATGCGCGAAGCCTCACAGCTTCTGAACGCGGCCGGCTGGAGCCTGAAGGGCAACAAGCTGGTCAACGCGCAGGGCGAGATGCTCAACGCGGAGTTCCTCACCGACTCGCCCGACTTCCAGAAGATCATCCTGCCGTACGTGCAGGACCTGCAGAAGCTGGGCATCAACGCTTCTATCCGTATCGTCGACAGCGCCCAGTACAAGCGGCGCGAAGACACGCACGACTACGACATCATCGTCGACAACTTCCCCCAGTCGGAATCGCCCGGCAACGAGCAGCGCGATTTCTGGGGCTCGGCTGCCGCGGATCGCGATGGAACCCGCAACACCGCCGGCATCAAGAACCCGGCCGTCGACAAGCTGATCGACAAAATCGTCTACGCGAAGGACCGCGAAGAGTTGCTGGCGGCGACGCACGCTCTCGACCGCGTGCTGCTATGGAACTTCTATGTCGTGCCGCAGTGGCACTATCCCTATGAGCGCATCGCCTACTGGGATGTATTCGGCCGTCCCGACAAGCTGCCGTCGCAGACGTCGGCGCTGATGCAGGCATGGTGGTTCGACGCCGACAAGCAAAAGGCACTGGCAGCGGCGCGGGGGCAATGATGGCGAGACTGCAGGAGGCACGACCGGTGCGATGGTCCGATATGCTCACCCGCTTCGCCAGTTTCACCTTCGCCGTCGCCAGTTTCGCCACAGGGGCGTTCGCCGAACCGAGCCACGGTCTTTCGGCGTTCGGTGACCTGAAGTATCCGGCCGACTTCAAGAACTTCGCCTACACGAACCCGGACGCGCCGAAGGGCGGCCGGCTGGCCATGATCGGCACCGCCGGGCGCACGACCTACGACAGCTTCAACAACTTCATCCTCAAGGGCGATTCCGCACAGGGCCTGGAGTACCTGTTCGACAGCCTGATGACGCGGGCGCTCGATGAGCCCGACGCGGTCTACGGGCTGATCGCGGAAAGCGCGGACCTCGCGCCGGACAAGATGTCCGTCGTGTTCAAGCTGCGCCCGGAAGCAAAGTTCGCCGACGGCACGCCGGTGACGGCCGAGGACATCGTCTTTTCGTTCGATACGCTGAAGACGAAGGGTCATCCGAACTACGGGTTGTCGCTGCGCGATGTCGAGAAGGCCGAGGCGCTCGACCCGCTCACCGTGCGCTATACGTTCAAGGGCGATCTCATCCGCGACCTGCCGCTGGCGGTGGCCGAGTTGCCCGTGCTGTCGAAGGCCTATTACACGCAGCATCCCTTCGATCAGACGTCGCTCGACAAGCCGCTCGGCTCTGGTCCTTACGCGATCGGCGACTTCAAGCCGGGCACCTACGTCACCTACAAGCGGCGCCCCGACTACTGGGCGAAGGACCTGCCGGTCAATCGCGGCCGGTTCAATTTCGACGAGCTGCGTTACGAGTACTACCGCGACCGGACGCTGGAGCTGGAAGGTCTCAAGGCTGCCAACTTCGACTTCCGCGAGGAGTTCACCTCCATCGACTGGGCAACGGGCTACAACATCCCGTCCGTGAAGGAAGGCCGGCTCGTTCGCGAAACGATCCCCGACCAGAGGCCATCGGGGGCGCAAGGCTTTTTCATCAACACGCGGCGCGATCAGTTCAAGGATCCGCGCGTGCGCGAGGCCCTCGACCTCGCCTTCGACTTCGAGTGGTCTAACAAGAACCTGTTCTTCGACCTCTACACGCGCACCCAGAGCTATTTCGAGAATTCGGCGATGAAGGCCAAAGGCCCGCCGAGCCCGGAGGAGCTGGTGCTGCTGGAGCCATACCGCAAAGAGCTGCCGCCAGAAGTGTTCGGCGAGCCGTATTCACCGCCGGTCACGGATGGCTCGGGCCGGTCACGTGATACCCTGAAGCGCGCGCATGACCTGCTGGCGGAGGCCGGGTACGGCGCTGGTGGAAAAAAGCTCGACCTGGAAATTATCATCTTCGAAGCCGGCTTCGAGCGCATCATTCTTCCCTACATCGGCAACCTGAAACGCATCGGCATCAACGCCACGCTGCGCATGGTCGATCCGGCGCAGTATGAGCGGCGCATCAAGTCTTTCGACTTCGACGTCGCTGTGCAGCGCTACTCGCTGCGTCTGACGCCGGGGGTCGAGGTTAAATCCTACTGGGGATCGGACGCTGCCAAGATGGACGGAAGCTTCAACCTTTCAGGCATCTCCGATCCGGCAGTCGACGGTTTGATCGCCAAGATGATAGAAGCAAAGTCGCGCCCCGAGTTGGAAACGGCGGCGCGCGCGCTCGACCGCGTGCTGCGTGCCGGCCATTATTGGGTGCCGCAGTGGTACAAGCCGGTGCATAGTGTCGCCTACTGGAACAAGTATTCGCGGCCGGCCATCGCACCGAAATACGACGCAGGTGTCATCGAGACTTGGTGGTACGACCCCGACAAAGCTTCCAAGCTGAAGCAGAATTGAGCTCCGCTCCGATATGGCCGCCTATCTCCTCAAGCGTCTGCTGCTGATCATCCCGACGCTGTTCGGCATCATGCTGATCAGCTTCGCCATCATCCAGTTCGCTCCGGGCGGGCCGGTGGACCGCATCATCGCACAGCTTACGGGACACGATTCGTCCATCGTTTCGCGCATCGGCGGAGGTGGTGGCGAGGTGCTCGGCGGCGGCAACCAATCGGCTCTCGGTCAGGGCGGCGCCGACGCAATCACATCGAAGTATCGCGGCGCGCAGGGGCTCGATCCGGAATTCATCAAAAGCCTGGAGAAACAGTTCGGGTTCGACAAGCCGGCTTACGAGCGCTTCTACCTGATGATGAAGAACTACCTGACCTTCAATTTCGGCAAGAGCTACTTCCGCGACACGTCAGTGCTCCAGCTCATCAAGGAGAAGCTGCCGGTCTCAATCTCCCTCGGGCTGTGGATGATGCTGCTGTCGTATCTCATCTCCATCCCGCTGGGCATCCGCAAGGCGGTGCACGACGGTGAGCCATTCGACACCTGGTCGAGCACGGTGCTGGTCATTGCCTATGCGGTTCCGGGCTTCCTGTTCGCCGTGCTGCTGCTGGTGGTGTTTGCGGGCAGCGCATTCTTCCAGTGGTTCCCGTCGCGGGGCCTTACTTCGGACAATTGGGACCAACTGTCACTATTCGGCAAGATCGTCGACTACTTCTGGCACCTGACGCTGCCGATCATCGCCATGTCGCTCACGGCATTCACGACGATGACGTTCCTGACCAAGAACTCGTTCCTCGACGAGATCCGCAAGCAGTACGTCATGACGGCGCGGGCCAAGGGCCTGAGCGAAGGGCGCGTGCTCTATGGCCACGTGTTCCGCAACGCCATGCTGCTGATCATTGCAGGCTTTCCCGGCGCATTCATCTCGGCGTTCTTCGCCGGCGCATTGTTGATCGAGACCATCTTCTCGCTCGATGGCCTAGGGCTGCTGTCGTTCGAATCCATCGAGAAGCGCGACTACCCCGTGGTCTTCGCCACGCTGTGGATTTTCTCGCTGCTTGGCCTCGTCCTCAACATCATCTCCGACTTCGTCTACACGCTCGTCGATCCGCGCATCGACTTCGAGAGCCGGGAGGTCTAGCGGTGGACGATCTGCGCGCCCTCGAAACGCCGCTGCCACAGTCGCAGCCGCCCCCCGAGGAAGAACACCGCCGCCTCATGCCGAGTTGGCTGGCGCGCCGGATGGAGTCGGCCAACAAGCTCACACCAATCAACCAACGCCGACTGGCCAATTTCAAAGCCAATAGGCGCGGCTATCTCAGCCTGCGCATCTTTCTCGTCGTTTTCGTGCTGTCATTGTTCGCCGAGTTCATCGCCAACGACCGCCCGCTGCTGCTGAGCTACAAAGGTGAGATCCTGTCGCCGGTGCTTACCGACTATCCGGAAGCCAAGTTCGGCGGGTTTCTCGCCATCACCGACTACAAAGACCCGGTGATCCTCGACGAGATCAAGGCAAACGGCTGGGCGATCTGGCCGCCGATCAGCTACTCCTACGATACGATCAACAAGGACTATCCGGGGCGCAAGTCGCACGACGGCCTATGCCTTGGCTATCCGGCGCCACCGCCGTGGGCATCGAGCGCGCCTTTGTGCGATGCGCCTGCCGAACAGATCCAACGGTTCAACGCGCTCGGCAACACGAACTGGCTGGGGCTCGACGATCAGGGGCGAGATGTGGTCGCCCGCGTCATCTACGGCTTTCGAATATCCGTCCTGTTCGGACTGCTGCTGGCCATCTTCTCGGGCGTCGTCGGCGTCACGGCTGGCGCCGTGCAGGGCTACTTCGGCGGGCGCACCGATCTCATCTTCCAGCGCTTCTTAGAGGTCTGGTCATCGATCCCGTCGCTGTTCGTGCTGATCATCATCTCATCGGTGCTGGTTCCCGGCTTCTGGACCCTGCTCGGCATCCTGCTGTTGTTCGAATGGGTGAATCTCGTCGGCGTGGTCCGCGCGGAGTTCCTGCGGGCGCGCAACTTCGAATACGTCAAGGCCGCGCGTGCGCTCGGGCTGTCGCATCGCGCGATCATGTGGAAGCACATGCTGCCCAACGCCATGGTGGCGATGCTCACGTTCCTGCCGTTCCAGCTGTCGGGCAGCATTGCGGCGCTCACCGCGCTGGACTTCCTTGGCCTCGGCCTGCCGCCGGGATCGCCGTCGCTGGGTGAGCTACTGTTGCAAGGCAAGCGTCACCTCGAGGCACCGTGGCTTGGCCTTACCGGCTTCTTCTCCGTGGCGATCATGCTGTCGCTGTTCATCTTCATCGGCGAGGCCGTGCGCGATGCGTTCGACCCGCGCAAGACTTTCCGCTAGGTGGTGACGATGGCAGCGAAGCACCACCGAGCACTTCTCGACGTTCGCGACCTTACCGTCGCGTTCGCGAATGGCACGGCCATCGCGGCCGACAAAGTCTCTTTCAGTATCGGCAAAGGCGAAACCGTCGCCCTCGTCGGAGAGTCCGGCTCGGGCAAGACCGTGTCGGCGCTGTCGATCCTGAAGCTGCTGCCGTATCCCTCCGCGACGCACCCCTCGGGTGAAATCTGGTTCGAAGGTCGCGACATGCTGAAGCTGTCGGGAAAGCAGCTTCAGTCCGTACGCGGCAATCGCATCTCGATGATCTTTCAGGAACCGATGACGTCGCTCAACCCGCTGCACTCGATCGAGCGGCAGGTCGGCGAGGTTCTGCGCGTTCATAAACACATGAATGACAAGGCGGTACGCGCCCGGGTGTTGGAGCTGTTGCACAAGGTCGGCATCCGCGATCCGGAGAAGCGGCTCGACGCCTATCCGCATCAGTTATCGGGTGGGCAGCGCCAACGCGTCATGATCGCCATGGCGCTCGCCAACGAGCCGGACCTGCTTATCGCCGACGAGCCGACCACGGCGCTCGACGTCACCATCCAGGCGCAGATCCTGGAACTGCTGAAGGACCTGCAGCGCGAGATGGGCATGGCTTTGCTGCTCATCACCCATGACCTCGGCATCTTGCGCAAGATGGCCGAGCGGGTGTACATCATGCAGGCAGGCAAAATCGTCGAGGACGGGCCGACGGAGGCGATCTTCACCGACCCGCGGCATCCCTATACGCGACAGTTGCTTGCGGCCGAGCCGAAGGGCGAGCCGCCGCCGGCCAACGATCAGGCGCCTGTCGTCGTCGAGACCGATGATCTCAAGGTGTGGTTTCCGATCAAGCGCGGGCTGATGCGACGCACGGTCGACTACGTGAAGGCGGTCGATGGGTTATCGCTGAAGCTGCGTCAGGGGCAGACGCTGGGCGTCGTTGGGGAATCGGGCTCCGGCAAGACGACGCTGGGGCTCGCCATCCTGCGGCTCATCTCCTCGGAGGGGCCCATCGTCTACATGGGCAAGCGTATCGACGGACTGTCGAGCCGCGATATGCGGCCGATGCGCAAGGACATGCAGGTGGTCTTCCAGGACCCGTACGGATCGCTATCACCGCGCATGTCGGTGGGGCAGATCATCGAGGAAGGCCTGCTCATTCAATCGCCGGAGCTCGACTACGACGAGCGGCGAGCGCGTGTCAGCGTTGCCCTCAAAGATGTCGGTCTCGATCCCGACGCGCAGGACCGCTATCCGCACGAATTCTCTGGCGGACAGCGGCAGCGTATCGCCATCGCGCGTGCGATGGTGTTGCAGCCGCAGTTCATCATGCTTGATGAGCCGACGAGCGCACTCGACATGTCGGTGCAGGCGCAGATCGTCGATCTGTTGCGCGACTTGCAGAAGAAGCGTGATCTTGCCTACCTGTTCATCAGCCACGACCTCAAAGTGATCCGCGCGCTGTGCAACTACGTCGTGGTGATGCGCAACGGCAAAGCGGTGGAAGAGGGACCGGCGATCGAGGTGTTCACCAATCCACGCGAGGACTACACAAAAGCCCTGCTCGCGGCCGCGTTTAATATCAGCGTGGCGCATCAGGGCACGCTCGCCGGCTGAACGGGAGCGACACGCCGCAGGAGGGGACCATGGCCGAGAGCCAATCGCCACGCTTGACGCTGTATCATGCCGCCCGCACACGTTCAGCGACGGCGCTGTGGATGCTCGAGGAACTGGGTGAGCCGTTCTCCGTCGAGCTTTTGCAGCTACGCAACGGCGATCAGTACAGGCCGGCCTATCTGGCCATCAATCCCATGG
>JBAZYB010000057.1:0-18995 GCA_041659545.1 Hyphomicrobium sp. | reverse complement strand
GAGATCGACGCCCTTGATGGCCGAAGAACGCAGGCCAATGTTGAAGTTGTCGCCGATCTCATCCTCGGCGGGGAAGTCCTCGTTGCGCAGCACGGCGGTGGTCAGGCCGCGGTGATAGCCGCCATAGACGGTCGTCCGGAAGAGCCCCGTATAGGCGAAGGCAATGCCCGGCAAGGCGTTGAAGGTCGAGTAGCTCTCCCGACCTGTGGGGTCAAAATCGAGGTTCTCGATGGCGAGGCAATTGTCATCGAAGCCGTGATCATCGCAGGCGTCGGGATCATCGGGTCCTTCCGCCTCTCCCTCCTCGGCCGCCACGACACGATTGCGGCGGCTGACGTCGAGCCACTCGAAGCGGATCCCCGGCAACACATTGAAGTCCTTGGCGACGTAAATATTGCTCTGCAGGAACGCCGAGACTGTGTTGGCATTGAGTGAGCGGTCGAAGAACGTCGCCACGCCCTTGTTGCCGTCCTCCAGAATCTCAAACTCCCGCCCCAAAACGTTCTTGTTGCTCATATCCTGGTATTCGTAGCGGATACCGGCCTGCAGATCCTGCTTGAAGCCGAGCAAGCTGCGGTTCGCCCATTCGCCGCGCACCTCGCCGCCGAGATGGCGAAACGTGCGCAAGCGACCGAACATCGAGTTGCCGCCGAAGATGATCTCCCCGTCGTCCTCATCGACATACGGATCCAATCCCGTCGAACCGTCAGGAATAGATTCTGCCGAGATCAGCTGATAGCGGTCGCGGCGGTGATAGCCCGCATAGAACCGGCTGGTGATCGTCGTGTCGTCGTCGAGATAGGCGTTGTGCACAACCTGACCGCGCCAGACTTCACCCGTGTAGGTATTGAGCCCGGCCGCCGGCGCGTAACACGTCTTGCAGTGCTTCAGCATATTGAACTGCTGCTCTGCCAAACCGCCGACGACTGCCGCTGCATTTCCCTCCGTGGCATCATTATCATCGTCGAATTCGACTTCGAACTCGCTGCCGAGGAAGTTCTGCTCATCGTAGTTGTCATTCTGACGGGCATGCATGGCAGAGACGACGACATCCGAGCTGGACCCCTTCCAGCCCAGAGCGCCGTAGAAGTCGTGAATGCGCAGGCGCTCCGTGTCCCAGGCTCCCTGGACGTCCTCTCCCGTGTATGAAGCCACAATACCGACGTTGTCGGCGTGCTGGCGGGTATGCACGTGCCAGCGGGAGGAGATGTCGGTTTCGGATTTGCCGGAAACCGGTGCGCCAAATGGGATGGTAACTGGATCGCCGGGCTCGACATCCTCAATCTCGCCGACCGGGGCGAAAGAGCCCTTCTTGGTTTGGGTAAACCCGATGGCCGAACTGATGACCGTCTCGTCCGGTCCGAAAGGAGAAAGGTTGCGCGAGTTGATAACGCCGAAGTTGTTGTTGGGACCGTGGTTGATGATCGTCCCGCGGATGACCTCGACACTTTCGATCCGATCCATTGGCGCCCAATAGTGCACCGACGGATCGAGCCACAGCGCCAGGTTGACGGTGTGGCCGTCCTCCATGACCAGCATCTTGCGCGAGCGCCGCGGCGGCGAACCGCGCATGCCGATACCGCCATGATGCGCTGCCGCGTCATCGTTGATGACGATGACACCTGGAATTCTAGTCAAAGCGTCGTTGACGTTGCTGGGCTGTTGCTCGGCAATGTCCTGCGCCGTGATATGCGACGCGGAACTCGAATAACCCTGCAGGTTCGTGGGGATGAGCTGAGTCGGATTAACGGGCGTCGTAGCGCTTTCATAAGCACGGGCAGCGGCCCCGCCGGCGGCGGGAGACCCATAGACCGAATTCGGATTGATGCTCTCTGGGTCGGCGGCTGCCGCAGCGGCCGGCGGCTGCGGCGTCGGTGAGACCGACTTTTTCTTAGCTGCGGATTTCTTTTTGGCGGCAGGTGCGGGCGTCGGCTGCTTCTGGATGACTTCAACCGGCGGCAACTGGTCTGCTGCTGGTGCCGGGGTCGGAGCCTCTTGGGCGATTGCGGCCGACGACAACGCAGCGAGGATCGCTGCGACGGACGCAGCTCCTACGCGATAGATACGCATTACTCTTTTTACTCCCCCCTGCCGCCAGCCCCAAAAAGGAACCGCCGGCTACGCATTACCCGGGAGCAAAAACACGCATTGCGCATTGGCAAAAAATGCTGCGCAACCTACTCCCGTGCGTCAATGAGTACCGGGCAGAGTGACGCTCCGTAATTTCATTGATTGAGAAAAGCGCTTCCAAACTTAGGCGGAAAGGACGCGCATAGACAGATTGCGTGTGCTTCGTCCGCAACACAGGCGAGGAGGTATTAGCCCGCTATCGCGTCCGTTCTTTCGGCAACGTTCGCCGGCACCGGCACCCATGCATCCAGGGTGACCCCACCACCGGGGCGGTTCGTCAGGCGCATCGTTCCACCCGACGCCCAAACGCGTTCGTTCATACCCGCAATACCATAGCTCGGCTTGGCATCTTGCTGCAGTCCGCGCCCGTTGTCGGCGACGCTCACATGCACGACGGGACGCACCGGGCTCTCCGCTGGGGCATCAGGTTCGGCAACAAATCGGGTTATGGCAATTTCAATTTCCGTCGCATCCGAATGGCGGAAGGCATTGGTCAGCCCCTCCTGCACGAGGCGGTAGATGGTAAGCGTGCTCGTTTCATCGCACTCGGGCAGGTCGTCATCGACGAAAAGATCGATCTCCAATTTGGGATGACTATCGCGCAAGAGTGCCAGCAGCGAATTCAACTTTGCTTTGAGCCCGTATTCCTCCAGCCCGATTGGCCGCAGCTTCTGCAGGACGCTCCTGTTCATGCGCTGGATCGTTTCCACATGCTCCACCAGCGTGTCGCACGTTTGCAGCAACTTCCCACGGTCACTACCGCCGCGCTCGAGATCGACCTTCAGCGCACTGACAGCGGCGCGGATCGCAAACAGATACGGGCCGAATTCGTCGTGCAGCTCCCGCGCCAGATCCTTGCGTTCCTCGTCCTGGACCCGAATGACGCGTTGCGCCAATCGCTTGTTCTCCGACAGCGTGCTCTCCAGCGTCGCGGCCAGGTGATTGAGCTTGCGGCAGATGTCGGCGATCTCCGGCGGACCGCCTTCCGGCACGATCACGGTGTAATGGCCCTGATCCAGTTCCATCAACGCATTGCCGACGTCTTTGATCGGATTGAGCAGGCGCGCAATCGTCAGGCTCATGAGGAGCACCGCGGCAATGGCGAGCGCGGCACCCCCTAGGGTGAAGTTCACGATCGAATCCCAGATTTCGGCCGCCTCGTCGGCAGATCGCGGTGCAATGACCAAAGTTCCATAGTCATGGCCGTTGACCACCACAGGGATTTGCGTGGACGGGGATGGCGAGACAAGCCACGCCAGCCCGCGTGGCACCCCGCTGTTGGCATCAGCCCCAGCATCACCATCGGCGGCCTCCGGCGTATCCTCCCCATAGAGGAAAATTCGCACGTGGCGCACCCCTTTGAGCCCCTCCAACAAGACTTTGAGCCGCGCAGCGGGATCACTCGTACCCTGCAAGCTCTCGATCGTCGTTTCGACGAACTCCTTGGCCAGGCGCATTGTGCTGTCGTTCTCGGCATGGATGCGGGGACCGGCATTCAGCACCATCGCCGCCACGAGGAGACCGAGCCCCAACGCCGAAACCGCGACGATCAACAAGTTGAGGCGGAAACTGATCGACATCTGACAACCTCTGGAAGCGATGCGCGCCCCGTTTGGGCGTTTCTTCCCCACAGTTTGACGGTTTGTGTTCCTGTGGGGTATTTGTGACGTTATATAATGACGTGGAATAAGCCGAGACGGATCACGTGAAAGTACTAATCGTCGACGATCATCCCATCGTTCTTTCCGGGTGCCGCGCACTGCTCGCGGAGACCGACGACATGGTTATGCTGGAAGCCCGTAACGCGGCGACGGCCCAGGACATTTATGCTACGCACCGACCGGATGTTGCGGTCATCGACATCAACTTGCCCGACGTCTCTGGCTTCGAGCTGGCCCGCCGGATAACCGTCCGCGATCCCGGTGCTCGGATCATTATGTTCAGCATGAACGACGACCCGATGTTCGCCGCTCAAGCGATCGAAGGCGGCGCCCGCGGTTACTTCAGCAAGAGCGATGATCCGCACGCCTTCCTCGATGCCATCCGCGAAGTCTCTACGGGCGGCCACTGGCTCCCGAAGGACATGGCGCAGAAAATCGCCTTTCTGCGCAACGCCGGCGAGCAGATTTCGCTCACCGCGCGGGAGCGGGAGGTACTGCGGCTGCTGGCGCGCGGCAAGAGCATGTCGGAGATCGCAGCGCTCATTAACGTCTCCTATAAGACCGTAGCCACGACCAGCGCAGCGTTGCGAGGCAAGTTCAGCGCACGCACGCCGATGCAGCTTATACGCATCGCAGTCGAGCAGAAGATCGTCACCTCCCCGCTCGGCTATCTGATGTTCGGCCACGATCTCACGGCGCTCTATCTCGGCTAGGCCTATCGCGGGACACATCTGAGCGCTAAGGCCGCGCCAGCCTGTACGACGTGGAGGCCCCAATGGCAGCCGGGCCGGCGCCCCGTCCTCAGCCGTTCGGTGCGGGCGCTGGATGTCAGGCACATGTCAGCCACGGCCACTTAGCGTTCAGCACAAGCGTCGCTGGGCCCTTGCCATTTCCGCCCCGGCCAGCCTTAGATGCGGGGAACTAAACCAGAAAACGAGGCCGCCCTCGATGGCGGCCCAGTTAGAGCGTGGCATGAAGTCAAAGGGTCTGGGGCGCAGCTTGCTGCTTGCCCTGATAGGTGTCGGCTTGCTGGCGGGAATGACCGCGCTCGTGATCGGCGGCTTCGTCGAGGGGCGCGAGGAGGCCGCGCTCGAGGCCGAGCGAGAAGAGCCGATCAAACCCCCGCTGCGCGTGACGCTGCCCGAGCGCGGCGAGCCTATCATCACCCTCGATGACGAAGCCCAGTCTGCAATCGGACTCGAGTTGGCTGTGCTGAAGCCGGCCAAATACCAAGATCAGGTCCGCGCCTATGGCACCGTCCTCGACCTCTCCACACTCACGACGCTCAACACGAACTACATTTCAGCCGTCTCGCAGCTCAATACCACCAGAGCCCGCCTCGCCGCCTCTCAACCGGCATACGTTCGCGCCCAGGCGCTCTACGCCAAGAACATCGGCAATCTCGTCCAGGTTCAATCCACCGAGGCGGCGCTCATCGCCGACCGGGCGGCTGTTGAAGCTGCTCAGTCGCAGGTGCGCACGCTCCGCGCCACGGCGATGCAGGAGTGGGGCCCCGTCATTGGCAACGCCATGGTTGTCGACGGCGGCCTGATTACGCGGCTTATCGAGCGCGTCGAATTCCTGCTGCAGATCACGCTGCCTCCCGGCGTCAAACTCGACGACGTGCCCTCTAAGGCCTCGATCGAGGTCGTCGGCAAATCGCGCCGCGCCGAAGCACGCTACATTTCGCCGGCGACGCGCACCGATCCGCGCATCCAGGGCATAACCTATTTCTACGCCGCCGCGGCCAACAGCGGCGTACTGCCGGGAATGAACGTGCGCGCCTTCCTCGCCAACGGCGACCCGGTCGATGGGGTGGTCGTGCCGTTCTCATCCGTCGTCTGGTGGGCCGGCCGCGCCTGGGTCTATCGCCACACCGGCGAAAACACCTTCAGCCGTTGCGAAATACCCACCGACATGCCGGCGGATGGCGACAAAGGTTTTGTGGTCCCGGCAAAACTCCTCAGCGGCCACGGCGGCATCGTCACCACCGGCGCCCAAATGCTGCTGTCGGAGGAATTCCGCTCGCAGATCCAGGTAGGCGGGGACGATTGATGCAGCCTGCCGGTCCGCCCACCGAACAACATGGGGGCCTGCAAGCCGCCGTCATCCGTTTCGCTGTGCGCTTCCGCGGCATCGTCGTTGCGCTCGCCTTCCTGTTGCTCGGCTACGGCGCACTCTCCCTCACCCAGGCCAAATACGACGTCTTCCCCGAATTCGCGCCCCCACAGGTCGGCATTCAGGCTGAGGCACCAGGCCTGACGGCCGAGCAGGTCGAGGTGCTGGTAACGCAACCCATCGAGAATGCCGTGAACGGGGTCCCTGGGGTCGACTCGATGCGCTCGGTATCGATCCAAGGCCTCTCTGTTATCACCGTGATCTTCCATGCCGGAACCGACATCTACCGCAACAGGCAAGTCGTCTCCGAGCGCCTCGCCGAAGCGGCCCAGCAGTTACCGCAGAATACTCCACCGCCCACCATCACCCCCCTCACATCATCGTCCAGTACCGTGCTCGTCCTCGGCCTCACCTCGAAGACGCGCTCGTTGATGCAGCTGCGCACGCTGGCTGATTGGACGCTGAGGCAGCGGTTTCTGGCAGTCCCAGGCGTATCCAAGGTAGCTGTATTCGGCAGCGAGGTGCGCTCATTGCAGATCCAGATCCGCCCCGACGATCTGCTGCGCTACAGCCTGTCGATCGATGACGTGCTCGAAGCCGCACGCCGCGCCACGGCCATCACCGGCGCTGGATTCATAGAGACTGCCAATCAGCGCATCGTCTTCCAGTCCGAGGGCCAGTCGATCGACCCCGCGGACCTGGCGCGCACCGTCGTCACCAGCGCCAATGGCGCGAGTGTTCTCCTCAAGGATGTCGCCTTCGTCCTGGAGGCGCCCGAGCCGCCTATCGGCGGCGCCACGATCATGGGCGAGCCGGGCGTGGTGCTGCTGGTGTCGGGCCAGCTGGGCGCCAACACCATCGACGTCACCGAGGGTGTCGAGCACGCCCTGGCGGCATTGCGGCCGTCGATTGAAAAGGATGGCGTCGAACTCCACCCCGATCTGTTCCGTCCCGCCGACTTCATCGCCATCTCGACCAGCAATGTGCAGCAATCGCTCATTCTCGGCGGCATCCTCGTTATCGTCGTGCTGTTCCTCTTCCTCTATGACCTCCGCACGGCGACAATATCGTCCGTTGCAATCCCCTTGTCGCTTCTCGCGGCCGTTGTCGTTCTCAACGCGCTCGGGGCCACCCTCAACGCCATGACGCTCGGCGGCTTGGCCATCGCCATCGGCGAGGTGGTCGATGACGCGGTAATCGACGTAGAAAACATTTCGCGGCGCCTGCGCGAGAACCGCCGCAGCGCCAATCCGCTGCCCATTGGCGATGTGATCGTCAACGCTTCGCTGGAAGTGCGCGGCTCAGTCGTCTACGCTACCTTCGCGGTCATCCTGGTCTTCCTGCCTGTTGTCATGCTGCCCGGACTGGCGGGGCGCTTCTTCGCCCCTCTCGGCCTGTCGTACGTGCTCGCCATCCTTGCCTCACTGGCCGTGGCGATGATTGTGACGCCAGCCCTGTGCATGCTGCTGTTCCGCCAGCGCGCCCAACCCGGCGACGACCAAGCCGTGCATGATCCTCCAGTCACGCGCTGGCTGCGCCGGCATTATGAGCGCATGCTGCGTGTCATCATGCGCCGGCCGCGCCTCACCCTCACCGTTGCGCTTCTCATCACGATCCTCGGCTGCTCGGGCATCCCGTTCTTCGGCGCCGGGTTTCTGCCTGAACTGAAGGAAGGCCACTTCACGCTGCACATGGCCGCCGTGCCGGGAACCTCGGTGGCGGAGTCCCAACGCATCGGCATACGAGTAACTGAAGCGCTGCTGAACCTGCCGTTCGTGCGCGTCGTCTCCCAGCGCATCGGCCGCGCCGAGCAAGCCGACGATACGTGGGGCACGAACTACAGCGAGTTCGAGGTCGACCTTCGACATGGTCTGAGCGGCGCAGAATCCGAGGACGCTCAGGTCGAGATGCGCAAGGTGCTGGCGGGATTTGCGGGCGTCAATTTTGCCCTGAAGCCGTTCCTGACCGAGCGCGTTGAGGAGTCGGTATCGGGTTACACCGCCGAGGTGATCGTCAACATCTATGGCAACGATCTCAACGTCCTCGATGAGACGGCACAACAGGTCGCCCTGGAGCTGAATGGCATCGAGGGTGCCACCGAGGTGCAGCTGCAGTCTCCCCCCGGCCTGCCGCAGCTGACCATTCGCCCACGCAAAGCCGATCTCGAACGCTGGGGCCTTGATACTGTCGAAGTGCTCAACGCATTGCGCACGGCCTACCAGGGCGACATCGTCGGCCAGACCTATGAAGGTAACCGTGTCTTCAATGTCATCGCCATCCTCGACCAAGGCGCGCGCGAGAATGTCGCCAATGTCGCCGATCTGCCGCTACGCACCCGCAACGGCAATTTCGTCCTCTTGAAGCAGATCGCCGACGTCTTCCAGATCGCCGGACGTTACCAGGTTGATCATCTCGGCGGACAACGACTGCAGGCGGTCACCGCCAACGTCATCGGGCGAGACGTCAAGTCCTTCGTCGCCGACGCCGAGGAAGCTCTCAGCCGCAAGCTGCAACTGCCCGCCGGCGTGCACCTCGAATTCGCCGGCTCTGCTCAGGCACAGGCACAGGCGCAACGCGATCTCATCATGAATTCACTCGTCGCCGGCCTCGGCATCCTTGTCTTGCTTTCCGTCGTCACCGGCAGCACCCGCAACGTGATCCTCGTTCTCGCCAACATGCCCTTCGCCATGGTCGGCGGCGTACTGGCGGTATTCGCCACCGGCGGCGTGATGACCATCGGCTCGATGGTGGGCTTCGTGACCTTGTTCGGCATCACGCTGCGCAATTCAATTATGATGATCTCGCACTACGAGCACATCGTTGCCGTCGAAGGCGCGCAGTGGGGACCGGAGGCGGCGATCTCGGGCGCGGCCGATCGCCTGGCCCCCATCCTCATGACCTCGATCGTCACTGCTCTGGGGCTGTTGCCCCTGGCCATCGGCATGAACGAGCCAGGACGCGAAATCGAAGGACCGATGGCGCTCGTCATTGTCGGCGGGCTTGCCAGCTCGATGGCTCTGAACCTGCTCGTGCTGCCGACCCTGGCGCTGCAGTTCGGCCGCTTCGGCGCACAACCATCCGCCGCTAAAACGCAGCTGGCGGCCCAAGGCACCAGCCCTCCCTAGCGCTCTCAGCCTACTCGGCGGCCATGCGCACCGGCTGCGGCTTCTGGAACAGCCGTTGTCGCACGAGATTGATGTGCAGCCTCAGATGATAGACCTGATCGGAGAAATTGAGCGGATAGCGTATCCGCCGCACACCCGTATCGATGCGCTCGATCTCAGACTGGTAGGCTGCGAGGTCGCCTGCCATCGGATGATCGAGCTTCTTCTCCAGCGCTTTGAGTTGCCGGTACCAGTACAAAAGCCGCCGACGTATCGTCCAATTATAGACGATCGGCAGAACCCTGAGCAACGGGAGGAGGATCACCAGCGAGGGGATGAGCAGCAGCACGGTCTGCGCCCCGTGATCGGCGATGAATGCCGTCACCGAGTAAGAAAAACCCGCCTCCTTCACTGCTGGCGCGATCGAACGCAGGGCCACGGGAAGCTCGCCCGTCTTGTAAATGAGGCGCGTCCCTTCCGGCACCTGGTACTCGGGATCGGAGATGTGCGGGAATGTACCAGGCCGATAGAACAGCACCGGATCTCCAGCCTTATCGAAGGCGGCCCGCGGGTTGTTCAACACCGCAAATGACAACAGATCAATGAGCGAAGGCTCAAGATCTGCACGCACGACGAGCGCCGTGCTCGTCGCCAGCAGCGTGACGTTTTCGGGCGGTGAGAGCGGCTCGAACTCCACAGCTCCCCGATTGAGTAGCACCTTGGTCAGAGCCGGAAAGCGGTTGACGTAGGCGTCCGCCTCGAGCGTGAAGTTGAGCAGCCGTATGCCCTGAACGTGCAGCAATTGCTGCACCAAGTCGGCATCGGCCGGCAGAATGAGAAATGCCGCTTCAGCTTTGCCTGCGAGGAGTTGCCCGCCGTCCGGGGCGAGATCCTCGGAGATCATCAGCGGATTGTCCTTCGAGAACTCGACGCCGTTGGCGCGCAACAATTGCGCCGCGATGCGCCGCGTACCGCTCTCCCACGTCCCGGTGAGAACCGGCTTGCCCTTCAGATCGCGCAAGCTCTGTCCGGAAAAATCCGAACGGACGAACACCCAGATCGGCTCGTAGAACAACCGGCCAACCGAGCGCAGCTTGCCGAGTTGCTTTTGGTGCCAGTCTTGCGCCTTGGAGCGCGCCAGCCGCCCCTGCATGCTGCCGACGAGGCCGCCCTTGATAAACGCGGCATCGTATTCGGGAGGATCGGCCACGAGCCCTTTGAGGGTTTTGAATCCCTCGACACCCGGCCGCGGGATGAGATCGACGCCGTAAGGCTCGAGCGCCTTCTCATAGGTGGTGGCCAGTTCCTGGTAGTGGGGCAGGCCGCCAGTGGCGAGAACGATCTTGCCCTCCGACCCCTTCTGGCCGGACAGCGCGTAATAGCCCGCCGAGAATACCGCTAGGACGACAAGCGCCAGGAACGTGACAGCTTTGGGCAGGTTTGACATCGAGTCCCCTCCGTACCCCGACCTTCCACCCGGGCGTTTTAGCAGCCCGGTCGGGTCATATGCTCACGCCTCATTGGCAATCACGTGGCAGAGGGACATTCGCGCCACACCGACGCCGGAGACACCCCCCATTTAGGCCGTTTCCGCACCAGCGCAGCACAATCCAGACTGTGGAAGCCGTGAAGTTAAGGGCCGGAATTGACCGCAACGGTTTCTGTTGGCGCCCAAGGCAGCCGTTCGCGAATGTGTTATAGCCCGCGAAAACGACCCCCATACCACAAGGAAGATGGATGAGCACTCTGCCGGCATGCCCAAAATGCAACTGCGAATTCACCTACGAGGATCGCGGCCTATACGTGTGCCCGGAGTGCGCCCACGAGTGGCAGCCGCACGCCGCCGGAGCCGGCGATACCGATGGCGACAGTGACACTGGCAGAACCTATCGCGACTCCGCGGGGAACACATTGCAGGACGGCGACACGGTCATCCTCATCAAGGATCTGAAGCTGAAGGGCTCCTCCAAGGTCCTCAAGATGGGGACCAAAGTGAAGAGCATTCGCCTCGTCGACAGCGATCACGACATCGATTGCAAGATCGACGGCGTTGGTGCCATGAGCTTGAAATCAGAGTTCGTCAAAAAGGCCTAGCCTGCCCAGCGCGACACCGCTTGAACGAAGGCACTTCAGCCATCCAGAAGCTACTACGAGCATCCTTGGGCTGGGTGATGGTGGAGGGGGCTGGATTCGAACCAGCGTAGGCGAAGCCAACGGATTTACAGTCCGTCCCCTTTAGCCACTCGGGCACCCCTCCTTACACCATCCATTTGACACGCCGCAGCGCGCCAAAATGAAATCGCCCCGCGCATAGGGGCGGCAGGGCGTGCCGTTTATCGACAGCAGCCCCTTGGATGTCAAATAGAAAAGCGGCAGGATGCGCACCCCTAACATGAGCCATCCCATGAAGCCCACAAGTACGCGCTATCAAGGCGGACGTCGTCCAGCCCAGGGCGGCGCACGCGATAAGCGCCAATGGCGCCCCGATAGAGCCCCGCCCGGCAGCGATGACGGCCGCGTGCAGCTTTACGGCATCCACCCCGTCGAGGCCGCGTTGCGCAATCCGCACCGTTCCATCCGGCGCCTGTCGATGACCGAGAATGCCGAACGGCGTCTCGCCGACGCCATCGCCGCTCGCCACGCCACCCCTGAGCGTGTCAGCCCCCGCGACCTCGACCGCCTTCTGGGCGCAGATACTGTCCATCAGGGCGCGCTCCTCGAAACAGAGCCACTCCCCGAACCCGACATCGCCGAGCTCGCCGCACGCGCCGACGCCGGGCCGCTCGTCGTGCTCGATCAGGTCACCGATCCGCATAACGTCGGAGCCATCCTGCGTTCGGCCGCCGTCTTCGGCGCCGCCGGCCTGGTAATGACGCGCCGGCACAGCCCCCCGCTCGACGGCACGCTTGCCAAGTCCGCGTCCGGAGCGCTCGAACTCGTGCCGGTTGCACTGGTACAGAACCTCTCCACGAGCATCGCCGAGTTGAAGGAGCACGCCTGCATCATCCTCGGCCTCGATGGCGAGGCAGAGCATGCCATTGAGCAGGAATCGTTTTCGGAGCGTATCGCCCTCGTACTCGGGGCCGAGGGCAAGGGCCTGCGCGAGCTGACCCGCAAGAACTGCGACCGCCTGGTGCGCATCTCCACGACCGGTCTGATCGGCAGCCTCAACGTATCGAACGCAGCCGCCATCAGCCTGCATTTCGCCGCTTGGAAGCGCACCCACCACGCACGCTAGAACCGAAAACGAAGGAAGGGCGACTGGCATCGCCAACCGCCCTTCTCGATTCTGCAGCAGCCTTGCGGCTTACTTGATTGGACCGCCCTCACAGCATCCGGGGCCGGGAGCCACCACCGGATAAGCGACGTAGGCCGGTGCATAGGCACGCGCACGGCGCGGCTGCCAGAACCGGCGTGCGTACTGCCCATAGGGGCGGTAATAGCGGTCGTAATAGCCGCGCGGCATGTAGGCGTACGCCCCCGGATAAGGAACGAGCGTTGCCCACTGGTAGACGTTGGAATAGCGCGGATAGTAGATGAAGTGGCTGACGGGCGCCGGCCCGCAGTAGCTACCTCTAGGCGCCCGGCACCATTCGGCCTGGGCAGGAGCCGCGCCAGCGAAGCCGATTGCAACAACGGCAACACTGATGGCGGCAAACAACGACTGAAAACGCATAAGCGCAAACCCTCGACTTGATGAACGCAACGCAACTTTCTTCACCATGTCAGGATATGGATAATGAAGGCCTAACCCCCGCCCCGTCGCGGCGCAGCGGAGGCATTGGCACCAAGGCGAAGACCGCGATATAAGGCTCGCCGCGTCCACGTGAGAGCCGGCTTAGCTCAGTTGGTAGAGCACCTGATTTGTAATCAGGGGGTCGGGGGTTCAAATCCCTCAGCCGGCACCACCTCTGGTTGGGCCCTGCAGCCCATAGCTCGATCAACGTCGAGTTCCCTTGTCGCCCCTTGCAGGCTGTGGCACTCGGATGGCGGCAGACCGTCATCAATACGGTCGCGGGCAGGAGCGTACCAATGGACCTCAAGAATCTGATCATCATCGTGCTCATCGGCGCTGTCGCCGTGCTGGGCTATCTTTACTATGAGCACTCGCGCCACGGCATCGTCATCGACACGCCGGCCGTGAAGATCGAGGCAAAATAAGCCACGTGCTCACGGGGCGCCGATGCGCAATCGGCGCCCGACCACGGCCAGCAGCGCCTCCAGCGCGACGAACGCTGCGACGAGGCCCGCGATATTGACCAGCACGCGCGCATAGCCGAGCTCATCGACGTCGAGAAACGGATACGGATACCAGCCGGTCCCGGCACCGTGGATGAGCGTATAGCCGCCATAGGCGAGCGGATAGACGAGCGCACGTACGCCGATGCCGACGTCGAGGTCGCGCTTATCGACAAACGCCAACCAGCCGATTGCGAACAACGGCGGCGTTACGGCATGCAGAATGTGCTCGAGCACGAGCTGCCATCCTTCCCGATGGCTCAGGCCGGCGAGCAGCACGTAGTACACCAACCCCACCATGATCATGTAGCCGGCAACCGCCGTCTGCACAGTCGGGCGCGACAAGCAATTGCCCAGCCACGAGCGCGGCGCTAGCCCTGGTATGATCAGCGCGATCGCGGCCAACACGTTGGTGAGGATCGTAAAAAAGCTGAAGAACCTGATCGTGGTTCTCAGAAACGCGGCCCCGGTCAGGCCCCGCACTTGCAGCCAATACTGCAACACGACCACGAGCGCCGTGAATACGCCGGCCCCGACGCGGTAGATTGATACTGTCACAGCGGCCCCCACGGTTTTCCCACGCCGCCGACTATCGTATCAGCGCACCGCTTACAAACCCTCCCGATTGCGCGCGTCAGGCCGGCGGTCGATAAGCCGCCCATCACCGCGATCATCCTCTCGCTTGGGGTCCGCCTTGTCCTCGGCAGTCATCATGCCTTCGCGTCGCTTGCGCTGCGGCGCGCCTTCGCCACGGGTTTCGCGTGCCGTGGGCTTCTTTGGATTACCGCTCATATGTTCTCCTCCCGCTGCGTGCCTTTTGGGCCGGCTTGGCTTTTCAGGTGGCAGAACGTATTAGGCCCACTTCAGTTTCAACCCGGACACCCCACGCCCATGCCGCGACGCTTAATGCCTCCGCCGATCATCACGCACGCCGGCGAGCTCTTGTCGCGCTACGACGTCATTTTCTGCGACGTGTGGGGCGTGCTGCACGACGGTCATCACGCCTTCGAAGCCGCCTGCGATGCCCTGCTGCGATTTCGCGCCGGCGGCGGAACCGTGATCCTGGTCTCCAACGCGCCCGTGCCGGGTGAGCGCGTCGCCGCCATGCTCGATACCCGCGCCGTACCCCGGAACGCCTATGACGGCATCGTCGCCTCCGGCGAAATTGCCCTGCGCCACATCGCCGATAAGGGCTACCGACGCCTGCACTGCATCGGGCCGCGGGACCGTGATGCAGCCACCTTCACCCGGCTCACCGCCGAACGCACGGGGATCGACGAGGCGGACGCAATCCTTTGCACCGGCCTCAACGACGACCTCAACGAAACCGCCGACGACTATCGCCCCATCCTCGAACGCGCCCGCGCCCGTTCGTTGCCATTCGTGTGCGCCAACCCCGATCTCGTGGTCGATGTCGGCGGCCGCCAGTATCTCTGCGCCGGCGCCATCGCCGACCTCTACGAGCGTATGGATGGCGAAGTGTTCTGGGCCGGCAAGCCGCACGCCAACGCCTACGACGCCGCTCGCGCTGCCGCCGAAGAACTGCGCAGCGCGCCCGTCGACCGCTCGCGAATCATTGCCGTTGGGGACAGCTTGCGAACTGACCTTAAGGGTGCGGAAGCCGCCGGCATCGACGCCATTTTCGTCGCCTCTGGAATCCACCGCGATGAAGTCATGGGTGGAACGACGCTCGATGCCGCCAAACTGGAGGTCCTGTTTGCGCCACCTGCCCCGCCTGCTCTCGCGGTCATGGAGCGGCTCGCTTGGTAGCCGAGAAGTTGCGCTCCCGCGTTGCGGATCGTCTGTTCTCAGACTAGACTTGCATCGTCAAACTTGGGGGGTTTCGTCATGCGCCGCATTCTGCTCGCCGCTGCCGCCGTTACTGTCGGTCTTCTCGCCCCCGTCGTCGCCCGTGCCGACGACACCGGCCTCGCCTATTCGCACACCCTGCGCAAAGAGGGCGGCCGGCTCTGCATGGCCGATCATTATCATTCCGGCTCCGGTTCGGGGCGCACCAAGGCAGCCGCTCAAGCCGCCGCGGCGCGCTCGTGGGCCGACTTCACCAACTTCGAGTACGGGACCGTTTGGGCCCGCTGGTCCGCTGCGCGCGGCAAATCGGTACGCTTCACCAAAGAGGCGACCGGCTGGAGCGCCGATCTCGATGCGCGCCCCTGTAAGGGCTGATCGGGCCGGCTAACCGCCCCCCGTGTCTCACTGATTCAACGCCGTTTACCAACCGGTTACCTTGTCCGTTCATGCTTGTTAGCAGGACGCCCGAGGCCAATCGTAATCGGCCAGCGATCCAAGAGTACTCGTCCATAAAGAAATGGCCGTCAGACAATCCCGTTTCGGCGGGAACAGTCGACGCGTGCCAATTGCGTACCCTGAGCGCCAATTTTTTTGGCCTCGCAAAAGGAATGAAGGCAATGTCCGCAACGTCAACCGGGATTAGTCTGCACGCGTACCGCGCAGCGTTCATCGCCGCAGTCGCGATCCTCGTATCTATCGTGTCCGCCCCGCACGCCGGTGCCGTCAACCCACAAGTCCGTGCCGCTTGCGCCAACGACTACCTCTCCAACTGCAGCGCCTTCAAGCCGGACAGCGCCGAGACCCGCAAGTGCATGCGCGCCGTCGGATACCGCCTGTCGAAAGGTTGCATCTCCGCCCTCGTTGCCACCGGCCAGGTCTCCAAGGCCGATATCGCCCGGCGCTCGGCCAACAACCGCCGCGACTAGCACCGCGGAACGTCGCAATGGCCGCGCGCGAGCGCGGCCTTTTTCTTTGCTGCAACGGATTAACCAACCCCCGACGCTGGTGCGAGTGATTGCGCCACTTGCTCGGCGGCCGCCAGCCACGCGCGCACGTCATGCCCGCCCAGCCCCTTTGTCGCTGCACAGCCGGTAGCAGTCGGCGCCTTGACCTGCTAAGCACCCCTCCGAGATTTAGATAACTGGAGTCCCCCATGAGCGACGCAGAAAGCAAAGCGCGGAGCGAAACCGCCGCTCTCATCCGCCGCTACTACGAAGCGTTTAACAGCGGCGACGGCAGCGGCATGATCGCCTGTCTGACCGATGACGTCATTCACGACGTCAATCAAGGCGAGCGTCGCATGGGCCTCGACAAGTTCCGCGCCTTCAACGCCCGCATGGACCACCACTATCAGGAGAAGCTCGAGAACGTCGTCGTTCTGGTGAGCAAGGACGGCGCGCGCGCGGCCGCTGAGTTCAACGTCCACGGCGTCTACAAGGCCACCGACAGCGGCCTTCCCGAGGCCAACGGTCAGACCTACATTCTGCCTGCCGGCACCTTCTTTGCCATCCGCGACGGCAAGATCGCCCGCGTCACCACCTATTACAACCTGACCGACTGGATCGCTCAGGTTACCGGCTGAGCCGGCACGAAAAGGTTCAAGCGCAATGCTCGTCACCATGCTGAGGTGCAAGCTGCACCGAGCCACCGTCACCGAATGCGACCTGCACTATCAGGGCTCGCTGAAGATCGATGCTGATCTCATCAGTGCTGCCGGCTTTCTGCCGAACGAGTACATCGAGGTCTACAATATCGATAACGGCGAGCGCTTTGCCACCTACGTGATCGAGGGACCTGCCGGCAGCGGCGTCATCGGCCTCAACGGCGCCGCCGCGCGCAGGGCCTGCATCGGCGACCGGATCATCATTTGCGCCTACGCGCAGATGGACCTCGCCGAGGCACACACTCACAAGCCGAAAATCGTTCTGCTTGGGCAGTCGAACGCGATCCAGCTGGTCACCGACAAGCCCACCGTCGAATAAAGCCGAGGGGGTCCCCGATGACGATCGAAGTCAAATCTCTGACGGGTACGGAGATCAACTCGGCACTGCCGGCGCTCGCGCGGCTGCGCATGGTCGTGTTTCGCGACTGGCCGTATCTGTATGACGGCACGCTCGAGTACGAGGAAAAGTACCTCGCCAAACTGGCCGCCGCCCCCGGCGCAGTGTGCGTGATTGCCAAGGACGGCGAGGAGATCGTCGGCGCATCGACGGCAGCTCCGATGATCGAGCACGCCGACGAGTTCGCTGAACCGTTCCAGAAGGCCGGCTTCGACTTGAACAGGATCTTCTACTGCGGCGAATCCGTGCTCTTGAAATCGCATCGCGGTCATGGGCTCGGCCATGCCTTCTTCGATAACCGCGAGGCCCACGCCAGGAAGCTCGGCGGTTTCACGCATTCGACGTTCTGCCGCGTCGTGCGGCCCGACGACCATCGCCTGAAGCCGAAGGATTACGTCCCACTCGACGGCTTCTGGAAGAAGCGCGGCTACACGCCCGTCGAGGGCCTCGTCGCCAACTATGACTGGAAGGATATCGACCAGCCGCAGGAGACCAAGCACGACATGCAGTTCTGGATGAAACCGCTCATAGCCACCACATAGAGCTACCATGAGCCTTCGCCAGACCGTCAGAATCGCCGCCGCCCAGTACCCAATTGATCAGCCTGCCACTCTGGCTGCTTGGCGGGAAAAGATCGCGCGTTGGGTCGCCGATGGAGCCGCGACGGGCGCCGAGGTGCTCGTGTTCCCCGAGTACGCCGCCATCGAGCAGGCCGCAGCCCTCGGCGAACGCGTCTATTCCGACCTCGATGCCACCCTGCAGGCGGTCGCCGACCTTGAGCCCGAGCGCGTCGGCCTGCATCAGGAGCTGGCCACCAAGCACGGCGTCTATATTCTCGTTGGCAGTGGGCCCTCGCGCAAAGGCGAAGGCCGCTACGTCAACGTCGCGCAGCTGGTGACCCCCAACGGAGCCGTCGGCGTGCAGGAGAAGCTGATCATGACCCCCTTCGAGACCGACTGGGGCATCTCCGCCGGCAAGCAGGCGCGCGTCTTCGACACCGCGCTCGGGCTCATCGGCATCAACATCTGCTACGACAGCGAATTTCCCCTGTTAGCCCGCGCCATGGCCGAAGCGGGGGCGGAATTGCTGCTCGTCCCCTCATGCACGGAGCGCATGTCCGGGTATCATCGCGTGCGCACCGGCTCGCGTGCGCGCGCACTCGAGAACCAAATTGCTGCCGTCGTCAGCCCGACTGTTGGCGACGCACTCTGGTCGCCGGCCGTGGACCACAACTCCGGCGCAGCGGGAATCTACGTTCCCGCCGAGCAGACCATCTCCGAGACCGGCGTTCTCGCGCAGGGCGAGGTCAACACCGCGCAGTGGGTTGCAGGAACGGTTGATCTGGCGCGGCTACGCCATCTGCGCACCTCCGGCGAGATGCGCAATTTCATCGACTGGCCGAACCAAGCCGGCGCGGCCAAGCTCGCCGACAAGGTCGAGATCGTCACCCTCGAATAGGCTTGGCCCGCCGCCGCCTCTCTTATTTCAGCGCCCAGGTGATGGTGACGCTCGCCTCCAGCGTCTCCGTGCCACGCTCGATAGGAACCGAATCCGCCTTCATGGCTCGCGCGAACATCGGCCGCGGTCCCGGCGAAGCCTCACCCTCGGTGATGGTCAGCACCTCGCCAACTTCAGCGCCGGCCGCAGCCGCATAGAGCTCAGCCCGGCGGCGCGCGTTGGCAACTGCCTCCTTGCGCGCCTCGTCCAGCGCCCTTTCCGCTTTGCTGACCTCGAAGTTCAGCCCCGCCGTCTGATTGGCACCAGCGGTCACGAGCCGATCGAGAACATCGCCGACCTTCTCCAGATCGTGCACGAGGACCTGTACTTCGTTGGTGACGCTATAGCCGTCGATCTTCGGCATCTGCCCCTCTGCA
>JBAZYB010000056.1:0-19150 GCA_041659545.1 Hyphomicrobium sp. | reverse complement strand
CATAGGCGCTGGCGAGTTGCCGTGCGAGTTGGTCGCGCACGTTGGCATAAAGATGCTTGGTCAACTGCTCGCGCGCCTCTTGCGCCGCCGCTGTGACAGGATTGGCAAGGCGGATGAGCCGCCAGATGTCGTATGCCTTCTCCGCCATGCCAATGGCTGAGCGCCATCCATAGATCTTCAGCACTTGGCCCACAGTCAGCTGATCGCCGAGCGGGATATTCTCGACAACGAACGGCCGAAGATCGGCGCTGACCCGCTCGATAAGTGCGAGGGCCTCGGGAATGGTGAACTTCCACAGAGGGTTCTGATCCTGCGGATGGATCTGCCGCGCCACCGCTTCGATGGTCTTGACACCGAGATTGAGAATTTGGTCGCGGTCCGTGAGCTCGGAGGGGCGAACGTTGGCCGCGATCGCCTCCACCGCAGTCCACGCCGCCTGCTCGCGTGCTGTCCACGACGGATCGGGCGCTACCTTCTCGACGCTCTCCTCGTGATCCCGCGCCACCGGCAACGCCCGGCGTAGCGTCAACGCCTGAATCGCGAACACAATCGCACTGATGCTGAGCGCCGCTCCAACCCAGTAAAGTGCCCAGCCGCGTTCCCACAACCACAGCCAGCCGAGCGGCAGCAACGACAGCATAGGCAAGAGCAGCGCCAGAAAGATCATGGCGCTGCGCAGATAGACCGTTGCTCTTCCCTTGGCAGCCACGCGGCCCCCCTGCCTCGTAGATCACTCCACCCGCACGACGGGCCTGAGATCAGATGAAAGGTAGGCGCAAACCAACCCGGCGCAAATGCCGGCTGATGCGCCATGCACGCCAGACTGGCAGTTGCAGATAACGCTTCAGCGGGAAATTGGTTGGGCGCACATCATATTCTGCTGTGCACGCGTCCTTCGAGTTGGGGACCCGGCCTCAGCGACAATCCTACGCGGTCCAATTAACGCATTGTCTATGCGATATAATCTTCTACAGGGCCCATTTTATCGGCCGCCAGTCATGAGGTGCTAAGCCACCCCACATATAGTCTGGGTCAATCTTTCGCCCCGCCCCGCAAAAAGGCCGGTTGGCGGTGCTACGGTGATCTAATGAAACTCGATACGAACCGCCCCGTCCAACTCAAGGACTACCGTCCGCCCGCCTACTTGATCGACCGCGTGCACCTTGACGTGTCGCTTGAACCGACCCACACCCGCGTTCACTCCAAGTTGTCGATCCTACCCAATCCCGACGCGACGGGACGCAAGGAGTCTCTGCGGCTCGACGGTGAGCACCTGCAGTTGGCGGAGATCGCGCTTGATGGCCGCGTTCTGAGCCCGAAGCAGTATCACTTGACCGACACGGCGCTGACTCTGACCAAGACGCCGCGCAAGCCTTTCACGCTCGACATCACCACCTTCGTCAACCCAGAGGCCAACAAGGCTCTCCAGGGTATCTATCGATCGAACAACGTCTACTGCAGCCAGTGCGAAGCCCAGGGCTTCCGCCGCATCACCTATTTCCTCGACCGCCCCGACGTGCTGTCGACGTACACCGTGCGCGTAGATGCCGACCCGCACGAAGCCCCCATCCTGCTTTCCAACGGCAACCTGCAGGAGCGCGGCACCCTCGACGGTGGCAAGCGGCACTACGCCGTCTGGCACGACCCGCACCCTAAGCCCTGTTACCTGTTCGCCCTCGTCGGCGGCGACCTCGCGCCGATCAGCTCCACCTTCCGCACCAAGTCGGGCCGCAAGGTCGATCTCGGCATCTATGTCGAGCATGGCAAGGAAGCCCGCGCGGCATGGGCCATGGACTCCTTGAAGCGCTCCATGCGGTGGGACGAGGTCCGCTTCGGTCGCGAATATGATCTCGACGTGTTCAACATCGTCGCCGTATCCGACTTCAACATGGGCGCGATGGAGAACAAGGGTCTCAATATCTTCAACGACCGCCTCATCCTCGCTTCGCCGGAGACAGCTACGGACGCCATCTTCGAGGCCATCGAAAGCGTTGTTGCGCACGAGTACTTCCACAACTGGACCGGCAACCGCATTACCTGCCGCGACTGGTTCCAGCTCTGCTTGAAAGAAGGGCTGACAGTCTATCGCGACCAGGAGTTCTCCGCCGACGAGCGCTCCACAACAGTTCAGCGCATCATCGACGTGCGCCAGCTGAAGACGCATCAGTTTGCCGAGGACGCCGGACCGCTCGCCCATCCCGTGCGCCCCGAGAGCTACATCGAAATCAACAACTTCTATACGTCGACGGTCTACGAGAAGGGCGCCGAAGTCGTGCGCATGATCGCTACCCTGCTGGGCCGCGACGACTTCAGCAAGGGTATGGATCTCTACTTCGACCGCCACGACGGCGACGCAGCCACGGTCGATGAGTTCGTCACTTGCTTCGAGGAAGCGAGCGGCATCGACTTGGCACAGTTCAAGCTCTGGTACTCGCAGGCGGGAACGCCGGAGATTATCGCCAATCTGCGCTACGACAAGGACAAGAAGACTGCCGACCTCGAACTCGAGCAGATCATCCCCCCGACGCCCGGCCAGCCGAACAAGAAGCCCATGCATATCCCGATCCGTCTCGGGCTACTGGGCGCCAACGGCCACGATCTCGACCTGACCCTGGCGACCGGCGAGGAAATCACCGACGGCGTCATCCCGCTCACCAAGCGCCGGCAGAGCTTCCGTTTTACCAACGTCCCCTCCCGGCCGGTCCCCTCGCTCCTGCGTGGCTTCTCCGCCCCGGTCAATCTGACGCTCAATCTCAACAACGACGATGTCGAGTTGCTGATGGCAGCCGACAGCGACCTCTTCAATCGCTGGCAAGCAGCCAACAACTTCGCCGCGCGCACGCTCGTAGACAGCGTTGCCAGCCTCACGACCGGCAAGCGCTCAGGCCAGGCCCTGCGTTACGCACACGCGCTCGGCGCGGCAGTCGCCAGCGACGAGCTGGAGCCCGCGTACCGAGCCGAGCTGCTTAAGCTCCCGACCCAGGCCGACATCGCACGCATCATCGGCAAGAATGTCGATCCCGCGCTTATTCATCGCGCCCATCGCCAGCTGGCAAAACTCATCGGCAAGACCCTCGGGCCGATGCTACAGCAGCTGTACCGTAAGATGGACGACAAGGCCCCCTTCTCACCCGACGCCGCGAGCGCCGGGCGACGCGCGCTCCGCAACGCGGCCCTGACGTTACTCACCGCCCGCGGCACGCCGGCCGACATCGCCCGCCTCGCCAAGCACTACGCCAAAGCCAGCAACATGACCGACCGCGCCCACGCCCTGTTCTTGCTTGCCGCGCGTGGCGGACCTGAATCCAAGGCGGCCCTTGCAGACTTCTACGCCACCTGGCACGACGACAATGTCGTCATCGACACGTGGTTCGCCGCCCAGGCCCAGTCACCGCTTGCAGGCACCCTGACGCGCGTGAAAAAGCTGACGCAGCACCCGCTATATTCCCCCACGGCGCCCAACAAGGTCCGCGCCCTCGTCGGCACCTTCGCCGCCACCAATCCGTTGCAGTTCAACCGACCCGACGGCGCCAGCTATGCCTTCCTCGCCGATCAGGTGCTGGTACTCGACCGCATCAACCCGCAAATTGCCGCGCGTATGCTCGGCGCCATGCGCTCCTGGCGGTCTTTAGAAAGCGGCCGCAGAGCCAAAGCCCGCAAGGCCCTCCAACGTATTGTACGTACGCGTAAATTGTCGCCCGACGTCTTGGAAATAGCCTCGCGCGTGCTCGAAGCATAACACCGGAAAAATTATGGCGCCTAAGGGCTTAAACGCCCTCGACAGCCGATTCGCGATGGTGTGAACTGATTGTGGTGATTCGGGGTAGCGGATTCGCTCAGGTCCGCAAGTCATTCAGATACAATTCGGGGGATAAGAATGGCGTGGACTACGTCCGCCTGCCTGCGCGCGCGGCCATCTATGGCGGACCTCTCCATGGCGCGGTCGAAACCGGCACGCTTCCTTTCGGTTGCCGTGCGCCGGTCGGCGCTGCGTGCACGCCCCGCCCTTTTCCTCTCCCTGTCTGCCATCAGCCTCGGAATCCTCGCCCCGCTGCTCCCCACAAGTCTGCTCACCGCGATCCTGCTGATGAGCGGCATTGCCCTGGCCGTCCTCGGCACAGGTGCCAATCTGGCGAGCACCATCAGCTCACTGCGACCCAACAACCCCATCGTTACCGACGCCCCCCCGGCTGACCATTCCCCCAAGACCGACAGCGCCCCGGGTTATGAGCCGCGCCAACACCTCACCTCTGCTCGTCTCGTCCCGCACCAGCAACACTGTCCCGCGCCGCCGCCACACGACTGGGCCGAGCTGATGGCTCGAATCCACCATGAGTTGCGTACCCCACTCAACGCTGTCATCGGATTTTCCGAGGTGATGGCACTTGAGATGTTCGGACCACTCGGCAGCGGCCGATACCAGGACTACGTGGGCTACATTCGCGACAGCGCCGGCGACTTGCTGAAATCCGCCGAGGACACGCTGGCCCTGACCAGCCTGCTCACCAACCCACGAACCGCCGAGGCGCCCGTCGCCAGCACGCTCGACCACGCGGTCTCTGATGCCTGGACGGCTCTGGAACGCAAGGCAGCGGCCAATAACGTGCATCTCTCAGCCACAGTGCCGGTTGAGATTGAGGTGCTCAGCGAGGCGCGCGCACTGCGGCAGATCCTGGTCAATATGCTTTCCGAGGGCATCGATCGCGCCCTTCCGGGAGCGCACATTTCGCTCCTCGCCGTCGCCGACGGCGAACTCATCGAGATCGTGCTTTCGGTCAATGGCGGACGCAACGCTTCGGCGCCGCGAACCGGCTCGCTCGCGATCTGTCTTGCGCGCACGCTTCTGGAAATGCAGGGCACGTCACTGCTGGAGATCGAGACCCCGGCCGGCGGCTGGAGCGCCGTTACGGTGCTCGACCGCGCCGTTCAGCCGGATTTCTTCACCAGCACAAGCGCTCCCGCCTGGCAGTCGCGCCAATACGCGACCGCTTTTGCCAGCTGAGGTGGGCCCTCGATCGCTATCAGCGAAGCGGGCGCCGCTCCTGGAGCCACTGGTGCAGCTGAATGCGCTCCTCGGGCGTCAACACGCCGACGGTCTCGGCAAACAATGCTGTCTTGCCGCGCGCCTCGTTGGCTTCGGCAGTAACAATCCCTTCGAGGGCCGAATCCAACTTCGCCTGATCGAATTGTTGGGCACTCAATGCCGCCCGCACACCCGCACGCGCATCACGCATACCGCGCCGCAACGTTTCAAGATTGGGCTGCGCATCGGCGATCTTCTGGCGAACGATGTCGGCGCGTTCGCGCGGCAGCGTACGCGCAAACCCCAGCAGCAATGAGCCTCTAAAGCCAGGCCCCGCATGCCCCCCTCCAAAATGAGCCACGCAAAGGGTGCTGACCACCGCTCCGATAATGAGCACGTTGAGTGCCAGAGAGCCGATCAGCAGCCAACGTAAAAAACGCGGCGAAAAGCGCGAGGTCGTGGTCGTGGTGTCGCTCATAGGAGATCCTCGTCGCTCGAGCCCAGGACATCCTCGCCCAGCGCCAAGTGTGCGGTGTCAGCGACCGCCACTGCATTGAGACCGGTTACACTCGCAACTTCTCGCATAGCCGAATCGAGCGTACCGGCCGAGCCGAGCATCACGCCCAGCACCAACGATGCGGCGAGCACAGCCGCCGCCGGCCATTCTCCGACGTTCGCCAGCCATGCCCGATGACGCGACGGCCCGGCCAACGGCTTAGCCGGCGCCGCCTTGCCGCCAGCGACTGCCGCCAGCCGCGGAGGCTGCGAGCGCAATGCCGCAGCAACGATGCGTTCCTTCAATGCCTCGAGGCTGGCTTCGCTGGCACGCGGCGCCCGATCAAGCAGCCGATCGAGTGCCTCGGCCTCGGCCATGAGAGAAGCCGACGCCTCATCTTCGCTGATCGCACTGGCAAACCTCAAGCGCTCGCGAGCCGGCCACCGCGTACGATCGGCACCATGGATTTCAAGCAGCTGCTGGAGTGCTGCCCGTTCCTCTGCCCGTCTGTCTTTGCTCGTCATCGTCTTGGTCTCGCTTTAAAGGTCTTCGCCGTACTACTCGTGCTGTGCGTCCGCTAGAAGCTCTTGCAGCTCATCACGGAGCGATGCCTTGAGGCTCCTTCGGGCTCTGGCGAGGAGGGACTCCACCGCCTCGTCTGAAATGCCCATGATCTGGCCAATCTCGATCTGGCTCAGCCCCTCGTAATGGAAGAGCGTGAGCGCCGTCCGCTGCCGGTCGGGCAGCGCCTTCAGTGCTGCGTCGACCCGCTGGCTGGTATCTTGCGCCTCGAGCTCTGACTGTTGCGTTGCCTGCTCGGCCTGCTCCGGCACCTCGTCCACAACCACCAGCCGTTTGCCCGAGCGCATGCGGTCCACGCAAAGGTTCGAAACAACCCGCCGCAGCCAAGGCCGTAACCCCAGCGCGCCGACATCCAGACCCTCGGCCGAACGCCATAGGCGCAACATGGCCTCCTGCGCCACGTCCTCGGCCTCGGCTTCATCCCGCAGCATCCGCCGCGCCACGGCGATCACTCCGGAGAGATGACGATCGACAAGGGATCGGAACGCCGCCGCGTCACCGCCGGCGGCAGCCGCCACCAGGGCCGCGTCTTCTCTCGCTTCAGCCCCCATGACGCGACCGCCCGGAATCCCGGGCCCTACCCTTTCTACCGCCACTGCCTGCCTCGACACGGCCACCTGATGATCGCTCCCACTCTAGCGCCGGATCGGCCCGTTCTATGACCTTTTGGCGCCTTCGGTTGACGGCCTGGATGCCCTTATTGTTGGTAGGAACGGGGCAGATAAGGTGAATCCGTCGCCGACCGCTCCAGAGAGGAAATGATCCCCAAATCTTCACGCGACGAGGACCCCAAACAGCTCTGCGACCCTTGCCAGCCGAACTCGCAGACGTTCTTCCAATTCACTGAAATTCGCCGCATCGCCGGCCCGCGCCAGCAACTCCTTGAGGCCCGAGGGGGCCGTTGTCGGATCGAACCGCCCCTCTAGGCACAGTCGCAGAATCTGCGTCAGATCATGCAGGAGGCGGGTGGTCGGAATGAGCACTTCCGCGTGCTCGGGGGCAAGTATTCCCGCATCGCGAAGCTTGCGGTAGGCCTCCAAGGTATTGGGATCCAGCACCTCGGGATAGTCGGCCGCACTGACAAGTTGCAGGTACTGAGCAATGAACTCCACGTCGACGAGCCCACCGCGAACCTGCTTCAGCTCCCAGATGTCCTGGCTACCCTTCTCTTTGAAGATGCGCTCGCGCATGTCGATCACATCCGCCGCGATCTTCGATCGATCGCGCCCCCACACGAGCGATTGGCGTACCGCGGTCTCGACCTCTGCCCGCAGTTCCGCCGGCCCCGCGATCGCGCGCGCCCGGGTCAGCGCCATATGCTCCCAGGTCCATGCCTCGTTGCGTTGATAGTCGACGAAGGTCTTGAGCTGCGTGGCGACAGGTCCCTGCTGACCTGATGGCCGCAGTCGCATATCCACCTCAAACAGCGCACCTTCCGCCGTCGCTGCCGACAACGCCGTGATCAGTCGCTGCGTTAGGCGCGCGTAGTATTGCATCGGCGACAGCGGACGCTCGCCGTCCGACTGGATGACCGCGCCGTCGAAATCATAGATGAGGATCAGGTCGATATCGGAGGATGCCGTCATCTCGCGTCCCCCCAGCTTGCCCATGGCGAGAATGGCCGCGCCGCCGCCGGCCACCTTCCCGTGCACGCGTATCAGCTCACGCTCGACAGCGTCTTTGAGGGCATTGATCAGCCGTTCGGCGAGCAGTGCATAGGCATCGCCTGCCTGGTTCGCCTTGATGGCACCAGAGAGCACCCGCACGCCAATGAGAAACTGTTGCTCGCTACCGACGACACGCGCCCGATCGAGCACGTATTGCATGTCGTGCTCGCCACCGCCGCCGATTTCCGCCGCGATGAGCCGGTCGAGTTCCTCTGCGGACGGCAAGGTTCCCAGCGTGCCAGGGTCAAGAACGGCATCGAGCAACCGTCGCCGACGCGACAGGATGCGCGACAGGCGGGGAGCCGAGCCCATGATGTCGGCGAGCAGGCGCAACAGCCCGGGATTTGCACGTAGCAGCGAGAACAGCTGCACGCCGGCCGGTAGCTCGGCAATGAAGCGATCGAAACTCGCCAAGGCCCGATCGGGATCGGCGGTATCGGCCAGCGCATGCACGAGCAGCGGCTGCACCTCGGTGAGACGCTCGCGCGCTCTTGGGCTGCGGACGGAAGGATAGCGCCCATGGTGCCAGCCGCGGATCATCGCCAGCGCTTCGGATGGTTGGGCATAGCCCATCTCCCTCAGCGCGGCGATGGTGCCCGGGTCATCCTTCTCGCCGGCAAACACCATGTTGACCCCGCCGCTGGTCAGCACCGGCGCATCCTCGAACAGCGCTGCATAATGCTTCTGCACCGTCTCGAGCCGCGCGATCAGCTGGCGCGAGAATGCCGCCGTATCCGGATAGCCGCAGAACAGCGCAAAGCCTTCGAGGCGCGCCGGATCGGACGGAATGTCGTGCGTCTGCTCGTCGGCCACCATCTGCAGGCGGTGCTCGATGCGACGCAAAAAGACATAGGCCTCACTCAGTTCCTTGGCGACCCGTGGCTTGATCCAGCCCCGCTCGACAAGTCGCGTCATCGCCTCGAGGGTGCGCCGCGATCGCAGGTCCGGCTGGCGGCCACCCGCGATGAGCTGCTGCGTCTGCACGAAGAATTCGATCTCGCGGATGCCGCCGCGGCCTAGCTTGATGTTGTGGCCGGCAACCGCAATCGACCCGAAACCGCGATGCGCGATGATCTGCCGTTTCATCGCGTGCACGTCGGCAATGGCGGCGTAGTCGAGGTATTTGCGCCAAACGAACGGCGCAAGCTCCGCGAGCAACGCCTCCCCGGCCCCTATATCGCCCGCACACGCACGCGCCTTGATGAGCGCCGCCCGCTCCCAATTCTGACCGAAGCTCTCGTAATAGATGAGTGCTGCCTCCGTCGACAACGCCAGCTGAGTCGCCCCAGCGTCAGGGCGCAATCTGAGATCGGTACGAAACACGTAGCCGTCGCCGGTGCGTTCCTCCATGAGCTGCACAAGGTCGCGCGTCAGGCGCACGAAGAAGCCCTGCGGCTCGACGTTCGGCGCCGTACGGATGCGATCGCGGTCGTAGAAGATGATGAGATCGATGTCGCTCGAATAGTTGAGCTCTCGGGCGCCGTGCTTGCCCATCGCCAAAACGATGTAGCCATCCGGCGAGATACGGCCGTCAACGCCTGGCAGCCACTTCCCGCGTTCCGCGGCCTCCCGGAAAAGAAAGTCGACCGCACCCGCAAGCGCAGTGTCGGCGCATTCGCTCAGCGCCGCGGTCACACTCGAAACCGGCCACACCCCGCCAAGATCGGCAAGCGCCGTCAACAGCGCCACCTCGGACTTATAAACGCGCAGGGCGCGCATGACCTCCGCCCGCGTTGTAGCCGTCTCGAGCCACGTTCCCAGCTCGCGCTTCAATGCCGCCGCATGCTCTGCCGGAGGATGGGTCAGGATGCGCTGCAGGCGCTGTGGCTCGCGCTCGATGAGCGACGTGAGATACGGCGAGCCGCTAAACGCCCCCGCCAGCAGCGCCATGGCGCGCGGTTGCTGCAGAACTTCGCGCAGCGGAGTGAGGGATTGGTCTGTGGCGACGAACTCTTTGAGCGCGGACAGCGCCGCGGCCGAGCGGGCATCCGAGCGGGCCGTGGGCGCTTCGCTGATAAGCTCGGCGAAGGTCTTTTCTGTTTCTCGTTCCTTCGCCATTTTCGGCGTCCGCTTTAGGTTGGAGTAAGCTCCTCCCTCTTAGCGGTCATCGGCGTGCTTCGGAAGCGTCAGCACCACACGCAACCCGGGACAGTTGTCTTCGAGACGGACCGCCCCACCATGCAACCGCGCGACAGCCTGCACGAGGCTCAAACCGAGTCCTGTTCCCGGCTCCGTGCGGCTCTTTTCCAGACGCACGAAGCGTTTCAAGACGCGTTCGCGGTCCTCTGCTGCGATCCCGGGGCCATTGTCGGCGACGATAATTTCAACATTCTTGTCGTGATCGCGCAGGTCGATTGCGATTTCTGCATCATCGCGCGCCTCCGCCTTTCCCGAATATTTGATGGCATTCTCGATGAGATTGACCACCGCCTGCACGATCAGCTGCCGATTGCCCGTCACCCACAGCCCGGTATCCACGTCGACCTTGAAATCCATGCCGCGCTCTTCGGCGACCGGCTCGTAAAGCTCGGCGACATCGCACACCACGCGGCCGACATCGAACGTCTCTGCGTTCCCTTCCAATGCACCTGCTTCCAAGCGCGCCACCAGGAGCAGGCTGTTGAACGTCTTGATCAGCTCATCGGCCTTTTCGATCGTGTGCTCCAGTCCCTCCCGATACGCCGTCTCACCTGTCTCGCGCAGCGCCGCCTCGGCCGAATTGCGCAGGCGCGTCAGCGGCGTCTTCAGATCGTGCGCAATGTTGTCGGAGACTTCGCGCAAACCGCTCATCAGCGCATCTATGCGCTCCAACATCGCGTTGAGGTTTGTGGCCATTGCGTCGTATTCGTCCCCACTCCCGGAGACGACGATTCGCCGTGCCATGTCGCCGGCCATGATCGAACGGGCAGCCGCGTTGATTGTCTCGATGCGACGCAACGCGACACGGCTGATCGCCATTCCAGCCACCAGCCCACCCAAGGTCAAAAAACCCAGCGCAAGAAAATAGACCGTCCCCATCTCGCTGGCGAAGCGTCGCTGCTCTTCGACATCCCGGCCGACGATGAGCTGCAAGCCACTTCCCACATTGACGGGAATGGCAACGGCGAGCTGCTCCTTTGCGCTCACGATGTCGGGCGAGTAGCGAAACACGCCCCCTGACGGATTACTGGCGATCTCGGGCGGCAGCCGACTGAGGTTGCCGGCTAGCTTCCTTCCCTCCGCATCTCCCAGATAATACAGGCCCGGCGCCCCGGAGGTGCTGCGCGTCTCAACCGCACGCACAAGGGCCGCCGTCCCCCCCGATTGCGCCTCCGCCCGCAATTGCTGGGCCTCGCCATCGAGCGTCGTCAGAACCTGGCTCGTCAGCACGCGGTTGGTTTGCCACAGCAAGACGCCGACGACCAGCCCGGCAAACGCCAGATACGCCGCAACCGTAATCGCTGCGACGCGAAACGATGTCGTCGAAACTGCGCGGGTTATTCGTTCAGGCAGGGCCATCGCGGATCGTATATCCAGCTCCGCGCACCGTGTGCAGGAGCGGCTTCTCGAAGTTCTTGTCGATCTTCGCCCGCAGCCGCGAAACATGCACGTCGATCACGTTCGTCTGCGGATCGAAATGATAATCCCAGACATGCTCGAGCAGCATGGTACGGGTCACGACTTGCCCCGCATGCTTCATCAGATATTCAAGCAGCCGGTACTCACGGGGCTGTAGTTGTATCGCCTCGCCGTCGCGCGTCACGCGATGCGACAGCCGATCAAGCACAAGACCGTCGACGACGTAGCGTGTCTCCTGCTCTTCCGGAACCGAACGCCGTGCCAGGGCTTCGACCCGCGCCAGCAATTCCGAATAGGCGTAGGGTTTGGTGAGGTAGTCATCGCCGCCGGCCCGCAAGCCTTTGACCCGATCGTCCACCTCGCCGAGAGCGGAAAGAATGAGTACCGGCGTACGCATGCCTTTCGTCCGCAATTCGCGGATCATGCTCAGACCATCGAGCCGCGGCAGCATGCGATCGACGATGAGAACATCGTAATTGCCCTGCTCGGCGAGCTCCTGTCCCATCTCGCCATCCTCGGCAAGATCGGCGACATGGCCGCTCTCCTTCAGCGCCTTTTGTAGAAATTGGGCGGTTTCCCGGTCATCCTCGACCACCAGCACGTGCATCGTCTCACCGCTCTGCGTTGGCGAGGCTGCGCCTCGATTCGCATTGTGCCCTGCGCTGCCCTGAACGTCGAGGCGGCCCGCACTCTCACGCGAGGGTGCGGGCCGCCTCAGTTCTTCAATCGACCTCCAGCTCAGCTCTTGCCGAGCGGGATGGCGACAAGGACCGTCTGGTCACCACTGCGCTTGATGTGGAACATCACGGCAGGCATCCCATCGTCCTGGGCCTTCTTGACCGCCTTTGCCACATCCTGCGGCGAGCTGACGGTCTCATTTCCAGCCTTGAGGACGATGTCACCCTCCTTGATGCCCTTCATGGCGGCATCCGAGTTGGGATCGACGTCCGAGATGATGACACCGCCGTCCTTGCCTGGGCCAGCCTTGACGCTGAGGCCAAGCTGTTTCAGGTCGACGTTGCCACCCAGGTCCTTCTGCTCCTCAGGCTGCTCGTCATTATCGTCGGTAGCCTCCGGATTGTTCGGGTAAGTCCCGAGCTTCACCTTGACGACCTGCTCGCCCTTGTTGCGCCACACCTTCACATCCACGGTCGACTTGGCCGGGAGATCGGCAATGGTCCGGGCAAGATCGCGGCTGTCGTCGATGGCCTTGCTGTCAATCTGCAGGATGGCGTCTTCCACCTTGAGCCCTGCGTCGGCGGCAGGACCGTCAGCCATGACCTCACTGATGATGGCGCCCTTGGGCTCCTTGAGACCGAGGCTGCCGGCAAGATCCTTGTCGATATTCTGGATCTTCACACCCAGCCACCCGCGGCTCACCTTGCCGCCCTTCTCGAGCTGCTCGACAACGCGCTTGACGGTGTCAGCTGGCACCGCGAAAGCGATGCCGACGTTGCCGCCAGTCGGGCTGTAGATGGCCGTATTCACACCGACGACGTCGCCCTCGAGATTGAAGGTCGGACCGCCGGAGTTGCCGTGGTTCACAGCCGCGTCGATCTGCATGTAGTCGTACGGACCGCCGATATTGCGGGCAAGCGCCGAAACGATACCAGCAGTAACCGTGCCGCCGAGACCGAACGGATTGCCAACGGCTAGCACCCAGTCACCGACGCGCGGGTTCTTGCCCGCCAGCTTGACGACGGTGAGCGGCTTCTTCGGCTCGATCTTCAGCAGCGCAAGATCGGTGCGCGGGTCTGTACCGACGATCTTGGCGTCGATCTCTTCCTGATCGTCGAAGCTCACCTTCACCTTGGTCGCGCCGTCGACGACGTGATTGTTGGTGACGATGTAGCCATCAGGCGAAACGACGAAGCCAGATCCGGCAGCCTGACGCGGGCGCTGCGGCGACTGACCGCCAGGGCCCTGCGGCATGTTCTTGAAGAACTCGTTGAGCGGATGGTCATCGGGAAGTCCGGGGATGCCCTCGAACGGACGTGAGCCGCCCTTGGTGCCACGGTCGGCGACCTTCACCTCGTTGGTCGTGGAGACCGAAACGACGGCCGGCTTCACACGCTCAACAATATCGGCAAACGACAGCGTTCCAGCGGGTGTGCCGGGTTTCAGCTGCGCGACAGCCGGGGCCGAGTATTCGGTGACACCGATACCTACCAAGCCTGCGCCCACTACCGCCACGGCAGCCAGTCGACGCAAATCGCGACCTATCGTTCTCGTTGGCCCGCTCTTTGCTACGACCTCGGGCGAGCTGGGTTGGGTTGCCATGCGCACGAACCTCCATTCTGCGAAGCAGGGAAACACTCTTCGCATTGAGGCCTAGCGAAATGGGGATTACGGCAGCCTTTCGATTGCCTTAACAGTTGGTAATAAAGGGACCCTTCACCATGGCCTGGGGACAGAGGCAAGGCGTATGACGGGTGTGAAAATCCCTTCAATTTCCAGATTTTGGGCACTGCCGGCCCTGCTGAATATCGCGGTTTTATGCCTTCTGACGGGCTCAGCGGAGGCCTCCGTCTTCGGCATCGACCAGCGAGTGCCGCTGCCCGAGACACTGCGTCAGACTGGGACAAAGCTAGGGGTCTTTTTTGACTCTCGTTCGCAATCCATCTGCACCGCCTTCTGTGTCGGGGCCGATGTCATCGCCACGGCAGCGCACTGCCTTTACCGCACGAACGGGGAGCAGCCGCTGCGCCTTTCCGAATTGTCGTTCAAGCTCAACGGCACCACGCAGCGCGTGAAGATCGCCGGCGCCGAAGCCGGTGTGCCCGAAGCCAATGTGACGTCGGGCTCCTCGCACCTCAACGTTCGCCCTCCCATCGACGCAACGCGCGACTGGGCGCTCGTGCGGCTGTCGCAACCGGCATGCAAATCCGGCGGCCTGAAAATCAGCGCCTTGCCGGTCACTCAGGTGATGAAGCTGGCGGACAAGGGCCACGTCTTCAACATCGCCTATCACCGCGACCTGCCGAAGTGGCAACCAATGCTCGGCACCGGTTGTGGCGTGAAGCGCAATTACGTCGACGCCGACTGGTCGACCATCAAGCGCGACTTCTTCGACCCCGAGCAGCTGCTCCTGCACACGTGCGATACCGGTGCGGCCTCGTCCGGTTCCCCCCTGCTCATCGACGGCCCCGACGGGCCGGAGGTCGTGGGCATCAACGTCGGCACTTACGTGCAGTCGAAAGTCATCATGCTCAACGGCGAAGTGCTGCACCGCTTCAAATCCGACGACGTCGCCAATACCGGCGTCAACGCGCAGGCCTTCGCTCCGCGGCTGGCCGCCTTCCTCGCCGCCGACACGATGGCAAGCCGCCAGCAGATCCGCCAATTGCAGGAGGCACTGGCCATCAACGCGCTGTATTCGGGCCCGCGCGATGGGCACTATAATCAGGCGCTGAAGCTGGCGATCGAGCGCTACCAGCGCGCCGCGCGCATGCCGATCAACGGCTTTGCGACGTTCGCCCTGTTGAGATCTCTCACGGGCGAGAGCCAGCTCGTGACTGGGAAAATTTCCGGCGCGCGCACGACTTCGGCGAGCGGCCGCCGCTAGAGTGCTCCGTCTAGAGGCGGTTCGCGTTTGAGCCGCAACAACTCTAGCTAGCGGGGTGGTGGATTATCTTCGCCGGCAGCAAGGATTTCACGCAAGCGCTCTTCCTCTGCGGCAGACAGCGGCGCGCGCTCTTCCCCCGAAGCGAATGATTGCGCCTGTCGCCGCCGCCATGCGCGCACGCTCGTCCAAATGGCAAGCAGCAGCGCCACGAGCGGCGCCGCCCAAAGAAGGACCGTCCGCCAGCTCAATGGCGGGTTGAGCAGCACGAACTCGCCGTAGCGATCCTCGACGAACGTCATCACCTGCGCATCGCTGTCGCCGGCCTTGAGGCGCTCGCGCACGAGCAGCCGCAAATCGCGCGCCAGCGGCGCATTACTGTCGTCGATCGACTGGTTCTGACAGACGAGGCACCGCAGCCCCGACGAGATGGCGCGCGCACGCCCTTCAAGCACAGGATCGGAGAGGATCTCGTCCGGCTCGACCGCGAGTGCCGCACCGCTGACAAGCAGAGCGGCCATGCACGCCAGAGCTGCCACTGCGCGTCTCATTCTGCCGGCGCCGCAGCAATGCGTCGCGCCCGCCCCGGAGCGCCGACACGCAGACGGCGGTCTGACAGCGAAACCGCGCCGGCAAGGAACATCACCACTGCCCCCAGCCAGATAAAGCGCACGAACGGATTGAAGTAGACGCGCACGGCATACCCGCCAGCGGTCTGTGCGTCGCCGAGCACGACGTAGAGATCGCCACGCCAGCTCACATGGATGCCCGCTTCCGTCGTCGGCTCGGGCGGCATGTCGTAGACGCGCCGTGCCGGCTCAAGCCGCGTAACCGCAGCACCGGACCGCGTCACATCGAATATGCCGCTTTCTTCACGATAATTCGGTCCCGTCGACGGCGCCACGCCGCGGAAGGTGAGATCGTAGCCGGCGATAGTCGTCTGTTCGCCGGGCTTCATGACGAGGATGTGCTCCTGCCGGTAGGCGCTCGTGGCGACGACACCAACGACCATCATGCCGACGCCGAAGTGCGCCATCGCCGAACCGATCGCCGAGCGGGGCAAATTGACGAAACGCCGCCAGGCTTCACCGAGCGACACGCTGCCAAGCCGCACGCGCCAAGCGAGGTCGGAGATCGCCCCGGCCATGACGAACACGCCCAGCGCCAACCCGAACGGCGCCAACGCTGGCCCGCGATAATAGACCGCCCAACCCAGCGCCATCACCACCAGCGCCGCAAGCGCCGCAAACATGAGCCGCTGCGCGGCCGCATATGCATCGCCGCGCTTCCAGGCCAGGAACGGTCCGAACGGCAGCGCCAGCAGCAGCGGCACCATCAGCGGCCCGAACGTCCAATCGAAGTACGGTGGCCCGACCGAGATCTTGTCGCCGGTCAACGATTCCAGCACCAGCGGATAGAGCGTGCCGACAAACACCGTGGCGCAGGCCGTAGTAAGAAGGATGTTGTTGAGAACGAGGCTGCCCTCGCGACTGATCGGCGCAAAAATTCCCCCCTGGCGCAGGTCGCGCGCCCGCAGAGCGAACAGCGCCAGCGCGCCCCCGGTGAATAGTGTCATGATCGCCAGCACGAACACGCCACGCTTGGGATCGACAGCAAAGGCATGCACCGACGTGAGGATGCCCGAGCGCACGAGGAACGTTCCCATGAGCGACAGCGAGAACGTCAGAATGGCCAGCAGCACCGTCCACACCTTCAGCGCATCGCGCTTCTCCATGACCAGCGCGGAGTGCAACAGCGCCGTACCCGCTAGCCACGGCATGAACGAGGCATTCTCTACCGGATCCCAGAACCACCAGCCGCCCCAGCCGAGCTCGTAGTAGGCCCACCACGAGCCCATGGCGATGCCGATCGTCAGGCACATCCACGCAGCCAGCGTCCACGGCCGCACCCAGCGCGCCCACGCGGCGTCGATGCGCCCATCGATGAGCGCCGCAACCGCGAACGAATAGGCGATCGAGAAGCCGACATAGCCCGTGTAGAGAAACGGCGGGTGGAAGGCGAGCGCAGGGTCCTGCAGGATCGGGTTGAGCCCATTGCCGTCGGCCGGGGACGGGACGAGGCGCAAGAACGGATTGGACGTCAGCAGGATGAAGAGAACGAACGCCACGGCGATGGAAGCCTGCACGGCAAGCACGTTGGCCTTCAGCGTCGCTGGCAAGTTACGCCCGAAGGCCGCGACTGCTGCACCGAATAGCGCCAGGATCAGCACCCACAGCACCATCGATCCTTCGTGGTTCCCCCACACGCCGGAAATGCGATACAGCATCGGCTTGGTCGAATGCGAGTTCGCGGCGACATTGGCGACCGAGAAATCGGACGTCACGTAAGCTTGCATGAGCGCCAGGAAGGCCACCAGCAGCAAACCGAACTGGCACAAAGCTGCCGGCTCCCCGACCGCCATAAGGCGATCGTCGCGGATGTGCGCGCCATAGGCCGGCACGACCATCTGGAAAATGGCGACAAGCAGCGCCAGCACCAGTGCAAAATGTCCCAGCTCAATGATCACTGTGTCGCCTCCGCAGGATGCAGCGCACCCTTGCCCAGCTTGACGCCCTTGGCCTCTAGCGCTTTGGCCACCTCGGGCGGCATGTAGTTTTCATCGTGCTTTGCGAGCACGGAGTCGGCGATGAAAGTCCCGTCCTCGCTCAACCTGCCCTCAGCGACCACGCCCTGCCCTTCCTTGAACAGATCAGGCAGCACGCCCTCGTAGACAACGGGTATGTTCTTCAAGGTGTCGGTGACGACGAATTGGACTTTCGTGCCCTGCCCACGTTTCACCGACTGAGCCGCAACGAGGCCACCCAATCGGAACCGCTGTCCGCTGGCGATGGGCTTCTCGGCAAGATCGCTCGGCGTGTGGAAGAAGACGATTGAATCCCGCAGCGCGAACAGCACCAGCACGACCGCCAGCATGAGCACGCCAACGCCCACACCGATCATAACCCCGCGCCGCTGCTTCCGCGTCATGCCCTACCCTTCGTTCTGCTCATGAGCCGAGCCCAAGGCTCTGCGCGAGATCGTTCAGCTGCGCCAGCGATTTCTCGTCACTGGCAAACTGGCCGCGCGCTTTGGCAAGCGCCGTCGTCGCATCCTCGCGCCGACCCAACACAACGTAGGAACGAACCAGTCGTATCCAACCATCGAGATCGTCGCCGTTCTGCTTGAGCCGCTCCGCCAGTCCATCAACCATCCGGGCAATGAACTTGTCGCGCTCTGCCGGATCCATTGTCGCCGCAGGGGCGTCGGCACCACCGGCTTGCCCGGCTGCCTGTCCAACATTCGACAGCTTGTCCGTGACCGCCTGCAGACGCGCCGTCAGCAGGCCCTTCCACGGCTCCTCAGCGCCCGGGAGCAATCGCTGATACTCCGCAGCGGCACCCTTTAGATCGCCGTCCTGTTCCTGCGCAATGGCGAGCCACGTGTCTGCCTCGATGGACTGCTTCTCCAGGGTGAGCAGCTTCTGATAGGCCTTGCGAGCCGGCTCGGTCACGACACCGTTCTGCAGCATGATCAGGGCCCGCGCAAAGCCAGCCAGCCGCTTCGGCGATTCGCCCTCAAGGCGCATGGCGCGCTGGAAAGCGTCGGCTGCCTGGGAGAAATCCCCCGTACGCATATAGACCGGCGCTAACACGTCCCATCCGCGCCCATCCTCCGGGTGCTGGCGCAAGTGTGCTTCAACCCGGGCGATGAGATCGGCAGGCGTCGCCTGGTCAAGCGGCGCATCGAGCCGCGCGGCGTATGGACGGCTGGGCAATTGCGGCGATCCGATTGCAAGGTAGATCGCGATGCCAAACACAGGCAGTGCCGCCGCCGCATAGAGCGCCAGTTTCCGACCGCGCCCGTTGAATGCGGGCATGGCTTCGGTCTGGCGCTGCTTTTCCTCGGAACGTCGGATGAGGCGCCGCGCCAGTTCGATCCGCGCCCCTTCGGCCTCGGACCCGCCGAGCATCCCCCGCGCCCGCTCGGCGTCGATCTCAGCCAATTGATCGCGGTAAACGGCAATTTCGCCGTCAGAGTCAGGGGCGTCCTGGACTTTGACCTGCGTATAGAGCGGCCGCGTCACCGCCAAAACAACGGCAGCCGCCAAGACCGCAAAGAGAACCCACAGGATCATGCCGCTATCCAAGCCTCACCGCGGGGCTGGAATAGGGCTCAGGGGCGGAACTGACAAGGGCGCCGGCCGCGGCAAGATTTCTGCCGCACTGCACAAGATTGTGAGAATTGATTACCTTGCACCGCTG
>JBAZYB010000055.1:0-19250 GCA_041659545.1 Hyphomicrobium sp. | reverse complement strand
GGCCCGAACAGTCGATACGGATCGACTGGTCGCCGTGTTTGCGAAGAGCGATCCGATCGGCGGCAAGCGCAAGCTTGGCGTCGCTGATCTGAGGCAAGTCCGGTGGGTGCTGCGCGAGCCGGGGTCTGGTACCCGTGCGGAATTCGAAGCGGCGCTGAGGCGACTGGGCATAGAGACGGCATCGCTCAATGTCGTGCTCGAACTGCCTTCGAATGAAGCTGTTCTGGGGGCAGTGGCGGCCGGTGCGGGGGGAACGGTCGTGTCGGCCCTCGTCGCTCAGGCAGGCCTGACGACAGGCGCGCTCGTGTCGCCGGAAGTGGCTCTACCCAAGCGCGCATTTTTGGCGCTGCGTCACCGTGAGCGTCATGTCAGCCGCATAGAGGCTGCGTTTCTCGACCTCGTCGAAAAAGGACGCTAGAAGGCGGCATGGAATCAAAGCGCAAAAAAGCGACCGTTGCGTCGGGGCGTGCGGCGGCCCAACAGGCCGAGCGCTTCCGCCGGGTACGCGATGCACATCAGTCGGAAACGGCCGAGGACTATGCGGAGCTGATCGCCGATCTCACCGACGAGAAGGGTGAGGCGCGACTGGTCGATCTTGCCGAGCGCCTCGGCGTTACCAAGGCCACAGTCAACAACACCATCCAGCGCCTCCAGCGCGACGGCTTCGTCACTAGCGAGCCGTATCGGGCCATTTTTCTTACAGACAAGGGGCGCAAGCTCGCCGTCGTTGCGCGCGAGCGGCACGTCATTGTGCGCGAGCTGCTCGTCTCCCTGGGCGTCGACCCCGAAACCGCGGACTCCGATGCCGAGGGCATCGAGCACCACGTCAGCAAAGCGACGCTGGCGGCTTTCCGCAAACATCTTTCGAAGCAGCGCCGCGCGCGCGACTGACCGGGTTATGGCCGAATTGGCCGGTGCATAAGCCAACACTTAAGCATATTCGCGCACCGCGTTTGCCGAGGCGCCGGTTGCGTCACAAGGTCGAACCAATCGGGCAGCATTGAAGCGTCGGACGACGCTCAGGAGAGTGCCATGTCCCCTGCCGGTATCCAGTCCGCAGCCGTCGATGCCAAGGCTCGTGCCGCATCAGTCCTAACGAGACCAATTTCGGCCGGAGCAATCAGCGAAGCAGATGCTCGCGCAATCGGCGTCGAAGCCTATCTCTACTTTTATCCGCTCGTAACGATGGACCTCACGCGCCGGCAGCTCACCAATGTCGCGGCGGGTGCATCTGATTTCGGCGGACCGACCAATACGTTCGTCAACGTCAAGGCGTTTCCGACCGCTGAGATGCGCGCGGTCGTGCGCCCGAACTTCGATACGCTCTACTCCAGCGCGTGGCTCGATCTCACGCAGGAGCCTGTCGTCGTTTCAGTTCCCGACACAGGCGGACGCTACTACCTGTTGCCGATGCTCGACATGTGGACGGACGTGTTTGCATCCCCCGGGTGGCGGACAACGGGCACGCAGGCCGGACATTTCCTTATCGTTCCCCCCGGCTGGATCGAGAACGCCGCTCAAACAGCGAAACTGCCCGCGGGCACGCAGCGCATCGTGGCACCGACGCCCTACGTGTGGATCATCGGTCGCACGCAGACGGACGGGCCGCAGGACTACGCGGCCGTCCATAAAGTGCAGGCCGGGTTCAAGATCACCGCGCTTTCGCAATGGGGGCGTGCGCCGGTGGCGCCGAAGGTCGTGGTCGATCCGAGCATCGACATGACGACACCGCCGAAGACTCAGATCGACAACATGCCCGCGGAGCTCTTCTTCTCCTACGCCGCCGACATTCTCCGGATGCAACCGCCGCACCTCACGGATGAGCCGATCATCGCGCGCATGCAACGGATCGGGATCGAACGAGGCAGGAGCTTCGTGCTCGCCAACGCGAGCGCCACCGTAAAGCGCGTGCTCGCGGGAGTTCCGGATATGGCTCAGAAGCTGATGCTGTCGCAAATGCCGACGATAGCGCGCGTCGCCAACGGGTGGTCGATGAACACCCACACCATGGGCGTTTATGGAAACTACTACCTCAAGCGGGCCATCATTGCGCAACAGGGGCTCGGGGCGAACCTTCCAGAGGATGCGGTCTATCCGCTCAACATCGGCGATGACAACGGCCAGCCGCTCGACGGGGCGAACAGCTATACGCTGCACTTCGCAGCCGACGCCCTTCCCCCAGCAGAGGCCTTCTGGTCGATCACCCTTTACGATGCAGCGGGCTTCCAGGTGGGCAATGCGCAGAACCGCTTTGCGCTCTCGAGCTGGATGCCGTTGAAACACGACGGTGATGGCTCGCTCGATCTCTACTTCCAGGCAGCCAATCCGGGTGGCGAGCGGCAGACCAACTGGCTGCCAGCTCCTACCGGCCCGTTCACCCTCACGATGCGCATCTACGCGCCGAAGAGTGAGGTGTTGACGGGCGCATGGGATCCGCCACCGGTGAAACGGCAGTAGTGATATCCTGGGTGGATTGTGCGCACGCACCGTCGCGGCGCGTAGCAAGCGGATAAAAACTCTGCGCTAGCTGAGTTCAGCGAGCAGACACTTGAGGACGCCGTAGTCGTGGCGCCCGTCCAGAGCCGCGTGCGCCGGGCCTATCTTGCCGCTCTCCAGCGTGCCGAGGCGCTCAAAGACCTCGAGCACCTCCTCGATTTCGGCTTCGTCGAGGTCGAGTACGTCGCGCGCCTCGATGACGCCGCGCTCGATGGCGGCGGCGAAGTGATTGTGAACGATATCGATGTCTAACCGGCGCTGCTTCGCTATTGCATCCGCATCGAGCCCCTCCCGGCGGAGCGCAAGCGTCTGGTTGACTGCCATCGAGAGGCCGTTGTCGGGCGCGACTTCCCGGCCGCCGCCTGCGATCGCGGCCAGGAATGCCGCCCCATAGCGCTTGATCTTGCTGCTGCCGAGCCCGGTGATGCCATGCAGGGCTTCCTCGGTCGTCGGCCGCGCGCTGGCAAGCTCGGCCAACGTCACGTCGTTGCAGATGATGTACGGCGGCAGCTTCGCTTCGGCGGCGAGCTTCAGACGCAGGGTGCGCAGAGCGTCGAACAGCGCCCGGTCGGCGTCGCTTACGGCAACAGCGCTCTTGCTCTGACGCTTTGGCTTCGCCCCGCGCGACTCCTTGGGCGCGATGCGGACAAGGAACTTCTCTTCACCGCGAAGAATTGGCCGTGCCGCCTCTGTGATCAGTAGCGTCCCGTATCCCTCGTCGTCGCCAGCGAGATGGCCCGCTGCCGTGAGTTGGCGGAAGATGGCCTTCCAGGTTGTCTCGTCTGTCTCCTTGCCGATGCCGAAGACGGGCAGTCTGTCGTGGCTTGCGCGCACGATGCGCTCGTTCTCGCGACCGACGAGGACGTCGATGAGATATGTGGCTCCAAACCGTTGTCCGGTACGATAGACGGCAGACAGCGCCTTCTGCGCCAGAACCGTTCCGTCGGTGGTCTGCGGGGGGCTTAGGCAGTTGTCGCAGTTGCCACAAGGCTCGGTGAGGCGCTCGGCAAAGTAGGCGAGCAGCGCCTGACGCCTGCAGCTTGGCAGTTCGCATAGTCCGATCAGCGCTGCAAGCTTCTGCCGCTGCACCTGCTTGTAAGCGTCCGAGCCATCGCTTTGGGCGATCCATTGGCGGAGCTGGATGAGATCCTGGAGGCCATAGGATAGCCAGGCATTGGCGGGAAGACCGTCGCGCCCGGCGCGCCCTGTCTCCTGGTAGTAGGCCTCGATTGACTTGGGCAAATTGAGGTGGGCGACGAAGCGCACATCGGGCTTGTCGATGCCCATGCCGAAAGCGATGGTGGCAACAACAACGATGCCGCTGTCGTTGCGGAAGCGCTCCAGCACCTTGCGGCGCACCTCGGCGTCGAGGCCGGCGTGATAGGCCAGCGCGGTGCGGCCTTTACCGGATAGCCACGCTGCCGTCTCCTCGACCGACTTGCGCGACAGGCAATAGACGATGCCGGCGTCTTCGGCGTGCTCTGCCTCGATGAAGCGCCACAACCGGTCGCGGGCGCCCATGCCTCCGGCATCGGAGATGGTGTAGCGGATGTTGGGACGGTCGAAGCTGGCAACGAAGCGGCTGGCTTTGTCGAGGCGCAGTTCGGCGACGATCTCCTCGCGCGTGCGCTCGTCGGCCGTGGCGGTGAGCGCGATGCGCGGCACCGATGGGAAGCGTTCGGCCAGCACCTTGAGCTGGCGATACTCGGGGCGGAAGTCGTGCCCCCACTGCGAGACGCAGTGCGCTTCATCAATGGCGAACAGGGCAATTTCCGTGCGCGACAGCAGCGCCAGCGTGCGGTCCTGCAGCAGGCGCTCAGGAGAGACGTAAAGCATGTCGAGGCCGCCGGACTGGACCCAGTTCTCCAGCGCCGTCTGCGCGCGGTAATCAAGCGTCGAATTGAGGAAGGCGGCCTTGACTCCGGCGGCAGTGAGGGCCTCGACTTGATCCTGCATCAGGGCGATGAGCGGGGAGACGACGACGCCGAGGCCGGGGCGAACCAGCGACGGGATCTGGTAGCACAGCGACTTGCCGCCACCCGTGGGCATCAGTGCCAGCACGTCACCGCCGCCAATGAGGGTGGAGATGATGTCAGCTTGATGAGAGCGGAAGTCGCGATAGCCGAAGACGTCGGCCAGCACCTCGCGGGCGCGCGCGAGGCCCCCGGCAGAACTCACGTTTTGGCGCGCTGCGGTGCGAGACATTCCCTGCGGAGCACTATGCTGATCATTGTTGCTCCCCTGCCTAACGCGATTCGCGCACGCGTCCGCTCGCGTAGAACCCGCAATACGCAACTCAATTAAGGCTGCACGAGCTGCTCGTAGCGCTTGTCGGTCAGTGTCTTGAGGAAGGCGACGAGCGCGTCGATGCGACGGTCGTCGAGTCCGGGGCCGATCTCCAGCTCCTTGATGGAGATATTGTCCGGCACCTCGGGCGCCTCCCACGGCTGTTTCGTCTCGGGATTGATCTGTCGCTTGGGGCTCTTGCTGTTGTACTTGTCGTAGAACAGGATGACGGTGCGCAGGTCGTTGAAGACGCCGTTGTGCATGTAAGGGGCGGTGACGGCGACGTTGCGCAGGGTCGGCACCTTGAACTTACCGGTCCGGTCGCGCTGGTTCTGGGCGTCGTCGTTGATGGTGCTGTTGGCGGCGAGGCCGCGGTCTGCAGGCTTGCCGTTGGCAGCGTGCACAGCGTGGTTCACCGGCACGCCGATGTTGTGATATTCAAAGTTGGTGAAGACCTCCTTCTCCGAGCCACCGAGCATGTTGAGCTTGTGGCATTGACTGCAGTTGGTGAACTGCGAGGAGAAGAACAGCACGCGGCCTAGCTCCTCCTGGTCGGTGAGCTTCACCTCTCCACGCAGATAGCGGTCATACTTGGAATCGAAGGGCGCGAACTCGGGTGTGCGCTCGAAGGCGGCGATGGCCGCGGTCATTGCCGCATAGCCCTTCTCGGCGTCGTCAAGCACGCCGTTGGCGTAGAGCGCATTGAATGCCGCGACGTAGTCGGGGTTCTCCTTCAGGCGCGCAACGATGCTTGCTTTGTCGGGCATGCCCATCTCGATCGGATTGAGCGGCGGTCCGCCGGCCTGCTCCTCGAGGTTCTTGGCGCGCCCGTCGAGGAACAACCCACCCACGGCCTTCCCTTTGGCGTTGATGTGGAAGTCCGGTGCAAAGCTGGCGTAGGTCGCGGTCGGAGTATTGCGCTCACCCAGCGAGGTGCCGTCATCGCCCAGCGACACAGCGCCGCCAACACCGGGACTGGAGCGCGGATCGGTGAATGCGAGGTTGGGCGAATGACAGCTGACGCAGGCCTGCGTGCGATTTTTGGAGAGGTTGACGTCGCCAAACAGCGCGCGTCCGAGCTTCTGCTTGCTAGCGATAGGCGGCTCGGCGGCGTTGCCGGCGCCGACCACGTAGCCGGCCAGCGCGATGGTGAGCATCGCGGACGCGGCAAGGAGCACCGGCGTGCGCGTGGCGCGCCAGGCCAATCCCGACTGCTGCGTCTTCTCGAGTTCGCTTGTCATCCGACCATCGCGGAGCCCTGCATCGGCACAAGACAATCTCGGCTCTGACGCCAGCCCTCCTGCCCGATGCCGCTCCTAAATAGCGCCATGGGCGGGGAAACGCACGCGACTAGAAAGCGCAGACGTAGCCTTACTTCGCCCGGCTCAGGGTGACGCGCACGACCTCGGACGGCGCACCGGAGACCTGCACGGAGACAGGCCCGGCGCCGGGGACTACGAATCGCACGCTCTTGTGGATGACGTCGCACTTTTGCTGGCCGGAGAACCCCTTGGAGGGGAGCAGCGTCCCGCCCTGCGCCAGGTCGATCCAACCGTTGGTCGATAGCGAGACCTGATAGAGGCCCGGCTTCAGGCCGGCGGGAATCGTGAACCAGCCGGAGAAGGTGTCATTGCCGACGGCCTGCGGCTTGACGCCGGGGGCGACGGGCATGGTCGCGGACTTCGCCGGCTGGAGCGTCAGCGCGATGGCCTTGGTGGGCGCGGCGGGAAGCTCGGCGCCACTCTTAATGGCGAGGTCGTCGCCCACCTTCAGCCACTTGACCTCGGTGTCGAGCGGCCATTTGAAACCGGTGCAATCGGCCGAGGCGGAGGTGACGCAGAAGAGCGCGCCTGCAAGGCCGAGGGCGAGTGTGGTCAGGGGGCGATGGTACTTCATATCGGCTCCAGAAGGTCAAAACGAGAGGTGGCGCGTATACGGGACACGCGCCGCCCCCCTGGTGGAATGCAATCAATACTTCGCGCGAACGTTGGCGAAGAACTGCCGCCCCGGCTCGGGGAAGCCCTCGGCTAGCATGTAGTTCTCGTCAGTGAGGTTGCGACCACCCACAGAGGCGGTGAAGATCTCATTGACGCGATACTCCACATTGAGGTTGAGCAGCGCATAGGAGCCAACCTTAATATACCGGTTGGCGTCGGCTCCGACGGTCTCAAGGTTCCAACGGTCGGAAGCCAGTTCCACGCTCGGAGTGATGGTCAGGTCACGCATCGCGTCCCAGGCTAGATAGACGAAGCCCTCGTGCTCCGGTGTATCCACGGGTTTGAGATCAGGGCGCAGCGGATCGCGGATGTTGCGCTTCAGGTAGGTGTAGTTACCGCCGACGCGCAGTCCCGGCATCAGGTCGTAGTCCGCCGACAGCTCAAAGCCTTTGTGGGTGCCGTCGCCGACGTTCTGGTTCTGGGTGACCTGCACGAGATTGCCGCCATCCATATACGAATCCACGACCACAGATTGGATGGCATTGTCGATCTGGGTATAGAAGATCGAGCTTGATAACTTGAGCCGGCGGTTGAACGTATCGCTCCAGCCGATCTCGTAGTTGGTCGCTTCCTCGGCCTCAAGATCGGGGTTTGGCTCCGCAGTTCCGAAGCGAGTCGAGAAGCGCTCGAAGAGGTTCGGGAAACGCGTGCGGTCGGAGACGCTGGCGTAAACCTTGCCATCGTTGCTGTAACGCATGATGGCAGCGCTCTGCCAGTTCCACGACCTGCCTTTGCCCGTAGGGTATTGATAGATTGCCTTGTTGGTGGAATCCCATTCCTGTGCTTGCAGCAAGTCAGCGAAATCGCGGCTTACGCCTCCGACGATGTCGAACCACTTAGTAGCGTGGAATGTATTCTCGGCAGCCAGCGACCACGTGCGCTCCTCGGTCTCCTGCCAAGGCTCCAGAAAGGCGCTCGAACTGGTCGGTTGGTTGTTGTTGCGCTCCTTGTGGTTATCGAGCCTGTAGTGCGCGGCCACCTTTAGGGTGTTCATTGGGATGAGGTTCGTCCCGAGTTCTGCCATGCCACCATACGCGTAGTCATCGTACCAGCTGTCGAAGGCATACCGTCTCGTCTGCGCCGTGTAGGTATTATCGTCGAATGAGCGCAGCGAGTTGCTCAGCATGTTGTAGTAAGCATTCGTCTTCAGGTACGAGGCCTCACCAATCTTGGTGTGCGTGAAGCCTGCCAGGCTGGTGACGTCCCACGAAGGCCATGTCCAATAACGGGTGCCGCCCTCAGTGTGGATGGGAGCGCCTTTTTCACCTTCCTGCGACGTGACGCTGATGGCGTATTCATCCGTCTCGTTCGGCGTGAAGCCGACCTTGGCGTTGATACGCCAATCCTTGGTATCGGATCCGTCGCGAACACCGCCATCCTCAAACGAAGTCGGCACGAAGTCGTTGGAAAGATTCCAATGATCCTGCTTGACGATAGTGCCACTGACCTGCGCGTAGCCTTCGTCCTTGCGGGTTCCCACCATGCCGTAGCCGGAGACGGCGTTGCGCGTTGTCAGATCACCATCGAACACGGTGCCAACGCGGGCTTCCGATTCCAGAGCCTTGGTTGGCTTGCGGCTGACAAGGTTGATCGCGCCGCCCATGCCACCGGGTCCGTTGAGCACCGACACGTATCCCTTTTCGATTTGGATCTCAGCCAAATCGGGCGTCAGGAAGCGGTTCATGTCGAGGCGGTTGTCAGCTGGCAAATAGATGCGCACGCCGTCCATCGTCAGCGGCACTCGCCAGCGATCGAAGCCGCGAACCATGACATCGCGCTCGTTGCGCGAGCCGCCATAGTTTGCCATCGAGACGCCGGGCGCCAGAGCAGCAGCTTGGTCGAGCGTCACCGTGTTGAATGTCCACATCGCCTCATTGGAGATGGTGGAACCGCCAATCATGTTGAGCTGGCCGAGCGTGAAGATGGCAGGCTTGCCGTCACCCTCTGCGCCGGCACCCTCGCCCGCCTCGTCCGAGGACGACGATGCGTTGGTTGCATTGCTCTTTTTTGCAGAGCTCTTTTGCTTGATGATCGGCTGCGACGGCGCCGAAACATCTAGCGGCGGAAGCGGCGTTGCCTCGGCTGCCGATACATCACCCGCTGGCGTCGCTGGCGCTTGTTGCGCTTTGGCTTCGGACAACGGAACTCCCATCGCGGCGCCGCATAGCGCCGCGTACACAAACGTACGCACGACTGTAACCCCCCATACGCAAAACTAGTCGCTATATTCATCGCGATATAGCGTATTGCAAGCTTAAATATCCGCCCCCGAAATCTTACGCGGTTGCGGGCGTCCTTCTCGAGCAGGCAAGCTCCGACCCCGCACGCTCCTGACGGGGGCACGGCAGCGAGCTGCGCGCCTAACGGGGGTCCCTTTCCCGTCATCAACCCGCCAAGTTTGGAGCATTCAAGGGCATACCCTCATTAGGAGACACGAATCGAAATGAGACTGCGAATACTCCTTGCCGTGGCGGCGCTCGCGACGACCGCCGGCCTGACGGTTGCCAACGCCGAGCCCGGCTACACAACCGCGAACGTCAACATGCGGACCGGCCCCGACATCGACTTCCCGAGCATCGGCGTCATCCCCGAGGGCGATGACATCTATGTCGAAGGCTGCCTGCGCGATGAGTCGTGGTGCGATGTTCGGTGGGGACCTGACCGTGGCTGGGTCTATTCTGAATATCTGGCGTTCGATTACCGCGGCCAGACGGCGTCGCTGCTGGATCTCGGACTCGGCGTGTTCCGGATCCCCATCGTCACCTTCACCGCGCGCGATTACTGGGGTCGCTATTATGTCGGCCGCCCGTGGTACAACGACCGCGCTCGCTGGTACGGCTTCCAGGTGCGTCCGCGCGTCGGCTGGCATGCACCGCCGCCGGGACCGCGCAATGCTGGCTGGTGGCGCAAGGGCTATAATGCCCCCCGAGGTATGCGTCCGCCGCCGGATCGCGGTTGGCGTCGCCCCGCACATGTCGAGCGGCGCGATTTCCGTCGCGACAATCGAGGTGATCGACGTGACGACCGTGGTGATCGACGTGACGACAGACGTGACGACCGTGGTGATCGGCGTGACGATCGACACGATCGCCGCGATGACAGGCGCGACGGCGGTCGATAAGACCCGCGGAGCATCGCGGTCCTAGAACGCCCGGGCAACCCTTGCCTGGGCGTTTCTGTATTTTGTGAGGCCGGGAATTGGCGTTAAGCCATGTGAAATGGCGCGGTTTCGGACTATAGTTAATCTGGGCGCATCCGGCGTTTGACGCACATCAATGCCGTTGGCAGATCATCGTGCCAGGGTGATATGAGACGCTTCGTGGGCGTCGGAACCTGATGGCATCAGGTGCGTTCGACATTATTGGTGCCGATTTTGAGCGCGGCGTTCGATGGCGACGCCGCCGAGGTCGAGAGCCTGCTCAATGAGCCATCCAGATAGCAGGGCACTCGCAGCGCGCGAGGCTCGGAATTCCAGGCCTACCATAGAGTCTTGGCCCATTCTGGAGTAACGCAATGACCAGACCAAAAGACGATGCACTAGCATCCCTCGCGCAGTTCAATCCTTGGATCGCATCGGTCGCCCCGTTCATGGGAACGAGCGTGAAACTGACTGAGACAATGCGTACGCAGGCGACGGCCGTTGCCTCCGAGTTGAGCGACTTCACGATGCGGCGCATACAGGAAGATGTTCGCCTCTCCGAGCGCATCGCCGGTTGCCGCTCTGCGCAGGACTGGCAACAGATCTGGGCCGAGTACTGGAAAAAAACGTTCGCCCAATATCAGAACGAGTGGAGCAGGCTTGCCTCGATCAATCAGGGCAACGTCGCGGCGCTGTCGGAGGTTGCGGCGGAGCTACAGCCGATTGATCGCAAGACTCGCATGGCCGCGTAGGATGCGCCGCCCGAGCGTTTGGATGGTGGCCTCCCCTTGGCGCCACACGCGTAGCGATGTCGTGGCTGTGCCGGGGTATTGATTGGCCAGACGATGGAAGAGTTAGCCAGTCAGCGCCGGTTCATGGTGGAGCACCATCTGGCAGGACGTGGCATTCGCTCTCCGCTGGTGCTCGATGCGATGTCGGCTATCCCACGCGAGGATTTTCTTCCCTCGCATTTGCGCGCATTCGCATACGAGGACGCGCCCTTGCCCATCGGCGAGAGACAGACGATCTCGCAACCTTACATCGTCGCGTTCATGATCGAAGCGCTCGGACTATCGGGTGGGGAGAAGGTGCTGGAGATCGGTACAGGGTCAGGTTATGCGGCCGCGGTTCTGTCGCGCATTGCCAGTGAAGTGTACACGGTCGAGCGACTTGGCGCGTTAGCCGCCAAGGCGTCGGAGCGGCTCGCTGATCTTGGCTATCGCAATGTTCACGTGCTGCATGCCGACGGCACGCTCGGGTGGCCGGAGCACGCACCGTACGAGGCTATCGCCGTGGCGGCCGGCAGTCCCGAACCACCACCATCGCTTATGCATCAACTGAAGATCGGCGGGCGGCTTGTCATCCCGGTCGGCGGCGATCCCTATGTGCAGGAGCTGGTTCGCGTGACGCGCGTCGGTCGCGAACACTACGAGACCGAGGAGATCGCCGACGTCCGCTTCGTGCCGCTGCTGGGTAAGGAGGGATGGGCGGATGCAGGAAAGCGCCGTCTCAAGAAGACGCGTCGCGACAAGAGCGGCGCCGAATGACGGTGTGAATGGCTTTAGGCGCCCGCCCGATCTGCTGTGTCAGCGGCCGTGCCTGGGACTGGCTCAGCAGTCGTGACGCCACATGCAGCGGGCGAAGCGCGGTGAGCCGATGCCCCAGCGGCGATCACAACGCTCGGTCCAGCGCATGCAACGATAGCTGATCTGGGGGACGACGTACTCGACAGGATAGGCCGGCGCATACGCCGGATAGGCAGGCGAATATTCGGAGGCGCGGCCGAAGTCGGCGCCAAAAGCAATGCTTGCAGGCAGGATACCGATAAGCGTGGCGGCGGCTGCGAGCTTCAGGATGTGCATCGTATTCTCCTTAGGAGGCTTCAGGCGGGCGTCACAGCGTCGGCTGGATCTTGTTGGACGGCACAGGCCTTCATAGTGCACGCGGGTAAACGATGCCTCCCCATACTTGCATCGGCATCCTTCGGCGGACGTGCTTTCGGCGGGCAGGGCACGCCCCGGGTGGAAGAATAGGCGGCTGACCAGGCGCTATGTCTGCAGAACGTACGTGCCTGGCGCCGGGCCTAATGGCGTCAGCTTGCCGCCGCCCGGCTGGAGGGCATTCATCTCTCCGCTCGAATGTCGGTCGAGCCAACGAACCCACTCCGGCCACCAAGATCCGTCCTGCGGCATCATTCTGGCGTACCAGGTGTCGGGATCGAGGTAAGCGTCCTGATCGGTGCGCGACGCGACGCGATAGGCCCGCGAGTGGCTCGCCAACGGAGAAACGATGCCTGCGTTGTGGCCGCCGGTCGTCAGAAGGAACGTGACGTCCGTGTCGAGCAGCAGGTTCAGCTTGTAGACGGAGCGCCAGGGTGCGACGTGATCGGTCTCGGTCGCGACTGCGAATACCGGCACGCGGATGTCGGTCAGCGCCACGATCTTTCCGTCAGTGTGGAGGCGCCCTTCGGAGAGCTGATTGTCGAGGAAGAGCCGACGCAGGTAATCGGAGTGCATGCGATAGGGCATGCGCGTTGAATCGGCGTTCCACGCCATGAGATCGAAGAGCGCTTGGCGCTCACCCATCAGGTAATCACGGACCATGCGTGACCAGACAAGGTCGTTGGAGCGCAAAAGCTGGAAGGCGCCCGACATCTGCCGCGCATCAAGGTAGCCCTGCTGCCACATCATGTCCTCGAGGAACGACACCTGTCCCTCGTTGACGAACAGCGTCAGCTCGCCCGCCTCCTTGAAGTCAACCTGTGCCGCCAAAAGCGTCACCGTCGCCAGGACGTCTCGCTGCTCGCGGGCAAGCGTAGCGGCCGCGACCGAAAGCAGCGTACCGCCAAGGCAATATCCAACCGCGTGCACCTTTTTGTCCGGGACGACAGTACGCACGACATCCAAGGCCGCCTCGACGCCGAGCTTGCGGTAGTCCTCGAAGCTGAGGTTGCGATCCTCCGAGGTCGGGTTCTTCCACGAGATCATGAAGACCGTAAAGCCCTGATCGAGCAAATAGTGCACGAGTGAGTTCTCGGGGCGCAGATCAAGAATGTAATATTTCATGATCCACGCGGGCACGATGAGGATCGGCTGTGCCTTCACGCGCTTGACGCGCGGCTCGTACTGGATGAGCTCGATAAGGTCGTTGCGATAGATAACTTTGCCGGGTGTTACGGCGAGGTTCTCGCCGACCTTGAAGGCATCGAGGCCAATTGGTGGGCGGTCGTCAGTCGACCGTTCCCAGTCCTCTAGGTAGTTCCAGAAGCCACGCACTAGGTTCATGCCATGATCGGAAACGGTCTTCTGCAGCACCTCGGGATTGGTGAGGATGAAGTTTGACGGCGAGAACATGTCGAGGATCTGACGCGTCATGAATTCGACCTGCCGCTCGTGCTCGCCCGTCACGCCGCGCACGCCGACGGTAGCGTTGTGCCACCATTGCTGCTGGAGCAGGAACGCCTGGCTCATGATATTGTATGGCCATGTCTTCCAGGCCTCGCCACGGAACCGCCTATCCTGCGGCAATGGCTCGATGCAGCACTCGAGGTCTTGAGGATTGCCAGCGACGGCAGCTGTGTAGTGCATGAGGCGAAGCCACTTACGCAGCGCCTTCTGGGCGAGCTGCGACTGTTTCCCCGGCGCGGCTGCGAGGTGCATGATCCAGTCGAAGTAGGCTTCGAGAATCGCCGCAGGCGACAAGCCAAGCGTGACGCGTGCCATGGCGGCATGGACGGTGCGGTCGACGATGTCGGCGAACTGTTGCGAGGGATCTTCGGCGCGATCCTCGGGCGCTGCGGCGCCAGGGGCCAGCTGCGGCCTCGCTGGTAGCAGGGGTTGCGCCGGACGCACGGTAAGCTGGGTGCTCTGGTCAACGGCCATTGTGCGCTCACTCCCGACGGTTCGGGCAACTCATAGGCCCGAATGTTGAAGGTTGGTTGACCAGCATCAATCCGGCGCTGCGACGCACGCGCACGGCCATAGGCTTAACGCTGGCGAAGCGGCGTTTTCAGCGATTTTCTTCGAAGTGGAATTACGAGACGGCGCGGTCCGGCAAAGCAGCTACGAGCCGGCGCAAGGTGTCGAGCGTACCAGCGTCCAGGCGGCCGTCGGGGCGCTCGGGGCGAAAGTGCATCTGGAAACTGCGCATCAGGACCGAGAACCAGTCCGCGCGCTCGGCGCTTTCAACCCTGTAGCCATAAGCCCGCATCAGTGCGCGAGCTTCGTCAACGGCGGCTTCATCGCCGTCGAGGTGATCGTCCGGCGGCGAGGGCTGCACCCAGTGCCCGACACCGTGCTGCGCCAACCATCCCCAGTCGAACTTCTCGCCCGGGTCGATCTTACGCCCGGGCGCTATGTCCGAGTGGGCCAGGATACGCTTGGCGGGCACGCCGATACGACGGACAATGTCGCGGCAGAGAGCCGCGACGGCCTCCATCTGCGCCGGTGGGAATTGAGGATAGCCGTGTTCGTGGCCGGGGTTCTGGATCTCAATGCCAATCGAAGCCGAATTGATGTCGGTGTCACCGGCCCAGTGCGAGGCACCCGCATGCCAGGCGCGCTTCGATTCCTCGACCATCTGCGTGATGCGGCCTTCCTCATCGATCACGTAATGGCATGAGACTTTACTCGCTGGGTTAGCGAGCCAGTCGATTGCCTTCTCGGCCGATGACATGCCGGTGTAGTGCAGCACGATCATATCAGCGCGCCAGCCGCTGCAGCGATCCTCGATATTCGGCGAGGGATAGAGCGTATGCACGAGAGTGGAATCGGGCTTCAGGATCACCGCTCATCCCCCGATCTCTTTGACGTATTGCGGCGCTCCTGCAGGACTGTGTCGTAGGCCGCATTGATTGCGGCGAGACGGCGCGTCGCGGCACAGCGCAACTCCGCGGGCACACCGGTCGACGCCAATTTGTCGGGATGGTGCTCGCGCACAAGCGCTCGGTGGCGCAGCTTCAAGTCGGCGTCTGAGATATCGGGGTGCACGCCGAGGATCTGGTAAGGGCTGCATGGGTCGTTGATGAACCCGGCGCGCACGCTGAGGAACTCTCCATGCGACAGGCCGAAGGTCTCCGCCACAACGGCGAGGAACGTGTCCTCATCGGGATGCAAAATGCCATCGGCTGCCGCGACGTGGAACAGGCACTCGAGCAGCGCGCGCAGCATCTCAGGCTCGCCGGCGAGTAGCTTAGCAATTTTCGCCGCATAGGTTTCGTACCCGGCGACATCCTGAGCGGCCAGATCGTAGAGACGACGAAAGTTTGCTTGCTCGCCGGCTGGAATGTCGAACACACGTTCGAAGGCGCGTTCCTCGATCGGCAGCGCTACGCCATCGGCCTTAGCCATCTTGGCGGCGAGGGTCGTTACGGCGATCGTAAAGGCGACGGTGCGGTAGCCGGGCACGCGCGTGGCATCCTGGTCGCGCACAATGCGCGCCCACACCGCCGACAGTGCGTCGCGCACCGATCCGCTGGGTTCCAGCCCGACAAGCTGTGCAATGTCTTTCCAAGGCATGGCAAACCCTTATCGGCATTCGCCGATGACTTGAAGCCTGTAACAATGCGCTTACCGACTTGTTCGGGAAAGTCGCAGCATTTGCCGGAAATTCGCCGGTCACGTGCGGCGCATATGGTTGCGGTTGACGCATCCGGCAACGCCCGATAGCTGACGAGGGCGACGGAAATACTGAACGGATGCCGATGGCCGGGCGCTCCAGCGACGAAAAGTGGCAGTTCTTCATCGACCGCGGTGGCACGTTTACCGACGTGGTCGCGCGCGCACCCGACGGCCATCTCATGGCGCGCAAGCTGCTGTCGGAGAACCCGGGCGCATACGACGACGCCGCATTGGAAGCGATTCGGCAGTTCCTTGGCGTCGCGTCCGGCGCGCCGATTCCGTCGCATCGCATCGCCGAAGTGAAGATGGGCACCACGGTGGCCACCAACGCGCTGCTGGAGCGAAAGGGCGATGCGACGCTGCTGGTCATTACTCGCGGCCTGAAGGACCAACTCGAGATCGGCACGCAAGCGCGGCCTGATATCTTCGCCAAACGTATCGTTAAGCCGGAAATGATCTACGCACGCGTCGTCGAGGCAGACGAGCGCGTGCGCGCCGACGGCGTCGTCGAAAAGCCGCTCGACCTGGTAGAGCTGGAGCGCGAGCTGCGGGGCGCACGAGCTATCGGCATTGATGCTGTCGCTATTGTCTTCATGCACGCCTATGCGCATCCCGCTCATGAGCAGCAGGCGGGTGAATTGGCCCGGGCGCTCGGCTTCGGGCAGGTGTCGGTGAGCCACGAGGTCTCGCCGCTGATCAAGATCGTGCCGCGCGGCGATACTACGGTTGCCGATGCTTACCTGTCGCCGGTGCTACGCCGCTATGTCGACCGCGTATCGGCGGCGCTGTCACCGGATTGCGGCGGGCCGCGACTGCTATTCATGGCATCGTCGGGCGGGCTCAGGGCAGCGTCGGCATTTCGCGGCCGGGATGCGATCCTCTCGGGACCGGCCGGTGGCGTTGTCGGTATGGCTCAATCGGGCAAGGACGCCGGCTTCGTCAAGGTCATCGGCTTCGACATGGGCGGGACATCGACCGACGTTGCTCACTTTGCCGGCGAATACGAACGTTCATTCGAGACGCAGATCGCCGGGGCGCGTCTCGCCGTGCCGATGCTGCGCGTGCATACGGTCGCCGCCGGCGGTGGCTCGATCATCGCCTATGACGGCACTCGCTTCCGCGTGGGTCCTGAGAGCGCCGGTGCCAATCCCGGACCGAAGGCTTACAGGCGCGGCGGTCCGCTGACGGTCACCGACGCCAACGTGATGCTGGGCAAACTCGATCCGCAGTACTTCCCGGCGATCTTCGGTGAAGCACATGACCAGCCGCTCGATGCCGACGCCGTGCGCGCCGCATTCACGGATTTGGCCGGCCAGGTCGGCGACGGGCGCTCAGCGGAGGAGATTGCGGACGGCGCCATTCGTATCGCGGTCGAGAACATGGCCAACGCCATCAAGAAGATCTCGGTCGAGCGCGGCTATGACGTGACGGAGTATGCGCTCAACTGCTTTGGCTCGGCGGGTGGGCAGCACGCCTGCCTGATCGCCGATACGCTCGGCATCGAGACCGTTCTGGTGCACCCGTTCTCGGGGCTCTTGTCAGCTTATGGGATCGGCCTTGCCCCGCAGCGAGCGAGCCGGGAACGGTCTATCGAGGCGCCGCTCAGCGACGCCACAATGCACGAACTCGAAGACCTCGCTTACGAGCTTGGCAGCACCGTTACCGAGGAGCTTCTCGACGAAGGCATCGAGCACGATGCAATCGCCATCGAGAACTTCGCGCATCTTCGCTATGCTGGAACGGACACCGCAATTTCGGTGCCTCTCTCTGAGCCGCACTTCATGCGCCGGGATTTTGAGATCCTGCATCGCCAGCGGTTCGGGTTCATCTCCCCGGAGAAAGAGATATTCGTTGCTGCTCTCGAAGTCGCCGCTAGCGGGGAGAGCGACAGTGGAGGGAGCAGGGGCTATTCGCCCGCGCTCACCCGTGGCGGCGCCTCGGCTGAACCGGCGGGACTGTCGCGATTTTATTCGCGCGGCGCGTGGCACGAGGCGCCGATCATCCGCCGCGAGGCATTGCAAATCGGCATCGAACTCTCCGGGCCGGCGCTGGTCATCGAACCGCACCAGACCATTGTCGTCGAGCCAGGTTGGAGACTGACGCTCACGCGCGACAACGACATCGTACTGACGCGCGCCGAACCGCACGCCCGCGAGCGGGTCGGCGCAAAGGCCGACCCGGTGCTGCTTGAGGTGTTCAACAATCTGTTCATGGCCATCGCTGAGCAGATGGGCGAGGCGCTGCGCAACACGGCGCAGTCTGTCAACATCAAGGAGCGGCTCGATTTTTCCTGCGCAGTCTTCGACGCCACCGGAGCACTGGTCGCGAATGCCCCGCATCTGCCGGTACACCTGGGCTCCATGGACCGATCTGTCGAGGCGATCATTCGCCAGCGGAGCGGGGAGATGCGCCCGGGCGACAGCTTTATGCTCAACGCCCCCTACAACGGCGGTACGCATCTGCCTGACATCACCGTCGTCACGCCGATGTTCGATGCTGCGGGCAAGAGGGTGCTCTTCTACGTCGCGAGCCGCGGTCATCATGAGGACATCGGCGGACTGACGCCGGGCTCGATGACGCCCCGCGCGACGCGCATCGAGGAAGAAGGCGTCTACATCGACAACTTCAAGCTGGTGGATGCAGGTCGCTTTCTGGAGGACGAAGCGCGCGCTTTGCTACTAGGGGCGAAATATCCGGCCCGGCGACCCGACAAAAATATTGCCGACCTCAAGGCTCAAGTCGCCGCCAACGCCAAGGGTGAAGCCGAACTCAGGCGAATGGTGGAGCACTTCGGGCTGGATGTGGTCGAAGCCTACATGCGCCACGTGCAGGACAACGCCGAGGAAGCCGTGCGCCGACTCATCTCGCGCCTAGAGAACGGACAGTTCCGCGTCGATACGGATCAGGGTACGTGCGTGGCGGTGCAAATCACTTTCGACCGAGAGAAGCGGGCGGCTAAAGTCGATTTCACGGGCACCAGTGCGCAGCAAGAAAACAATTTCAATGCGCCCGAGCCAGTGACGCGTGCTGCGGTTCTTTATGCTTTTCGCGTCATGGTCGACGAGCCGATCCCGATGAACGCCGGATGCCTGAAGCCGATCGAGATCATCATCCCCGAAGGCTCGATGCTGCGGCCGACATACCCTGCGGCCGTCGTCGCCGGCAATGTCGAGACAAGCCAGATCGTAACCAACGCACTGTTCGCGGCGCTCGGTGCCCTCGGGTCGGCGCAAGGCACGATGAACAACCTCACGTTCGGCAACGATAGCCTGCAATACTATGAGACTCTGTGTTCGGGTGCGCCGGCCGGACCCGGTTTCGACGGCGCGGCGGCCGTGCACGTGCACATGACAAACACACGGCTGACGGACCCGGAGATTTTGGAGCTGCGGTACCCGGTGCTGTTGGAGGAATTCTCCATTCGGCGCGGCTCTGGCGGGAAGGGCAAATGGGCGAGCGGCGATGGCACGCGGCGCGTGATCCGCTTCCTGGAGCGCATGCAGTGCGCGATCCTCTCGGGCTATCGGCAAGTGCACCCATTCGGCGTTGCTGGCGGGGCGCCGGGCGAGGCGGGCCGCAACGCAGTACGCCGGACGCGTGGCGATATCGAGCCGTTGCAGGGTTGCGACGAGACGGTGCTCGAAGCTGGCGATGCCATCATCATCGAGACGCCCACTGGCGGCGGCTTCGGAGCAGCATGATCTGCGGTCAGGT
>JBAZYB010000054.1:0-19297 GCA_041659545.1 Hyphomicrobium sp. | reverse complement strand
GCGCAACCGCAGCTCCGCCGATGTACAGCTCTCCCACGCCGCCTATAGCGACCGGATCCATCTCCTCATCGAGGACGAACGTGCGATAGCCTGGCAACGGCCGGCCGATCGTCACCGGGCGACCGGGAACACATTCGGCGAGCGTTGCCACAACCGTCGTCTCAGTTGGACCATACGTATTGAGAACACGTCGACCCGACCTCGCCCACCGGCTCACCAGCTCCGGCGAGCAAGCTTCGCCACCGAGCACGATCGTCGTCACCCCGGGCAGATCCTGATCGATCATCGACAGGAACGTGGGGATGGTCGAGAAGTAGGTTATGCCGCGCGCCTGGATGAACTCGGCCGCATCGGCCGGCGAGCGCGCCACATCCTGCTGTGGCACCACCAGCGTCGCGCCTGTGGAGAAGGCGAGCCAGATCTCTTCGACTGACGCATCGAACGCCACCGAGAAGCCCTGATAGACGCGCTGCCCCTCGCCGACGCCGTAAGCTTTGGTCATACCATCGATGAAGGCTGCAGCATTACGGTGCTCGACCATCACGCCCTTCGGCCGACCGGTCGAACCCGAGGTGTAAATCACGTAGCAAGGATCTTTGGATTTGACGCCGTTGCGTTCCCTGGGCGCGCTTTCGGGAAGATCGCCGATCCAATCGCGATCTGCATCGAGCAGCACCAGGCGCGCCGACACCTCGTTGCCGAGACGCGCCGCACCCACCGCATCGGTCAGCACGACCGCGGCATTGCAGTCCTCCAAGATCGTAGCGATACGGTCGGTGGGAAATTTCGGATCGAGCGGAACATAACCGGCGCCCGCTTTGAGGGTGCCCAGCATTGCTGCATAGAGGTCTGGAGACTTGTCGAGCAGAATGCCAACGAGCCCGGTCGCCTCGACACCACACATTTGCAGTGAGCGGGCGATCTGGTTGGCATGGCGATCGAGCTCGTCGTAGCTCATCGCAACATCGGCATACTCGACAGCAATCCGGTCAGGGAAAAGGGCAGCCTGCCTCTCGAAGTACCGATGCAGCAACCTGGGAGGGGACGACCTCCTGACTGCGACGCTGGAGTGCTCGGCGTCAATGAAAGCCATCGTCTCATCCCCTTGTCCCCGTTTTTCGGGGAGCGGTTTGCTTTTACTTCGTCTGTTTCATCCCAAGCGCCAGTTCCTGCCGATCGATGAGATCATCGAAGGCCAGGGAAATCTGGAGGTCGCCGGACGGGCTTCCGACAATCCATGACGCAAGACGCGTTCCAAAGCCGCAGTCGTTGGCGGGAGCGTGCAGAGCCAAGCCCGCACCGATGAGTTTGGCGAAGGCTTCTTTTGCCGTCCAAATGCGCAAAAACGTGGCCTCGCGTTCGGCGGGGCGCGCCGCGTTAATCATGCTGCGCTCGGCGCTCGTGAACAGTTGCACGGCGACTTCGTGCCAATCGTGGACAGCGCGCTGCGCGATATCGAGACCAACGCGACGCATGGTTGATATCGCGACAAAGGACGTGTTGCCCGAGTGGGAGATGGTAAATTGAGGTCCCTCGTGTCCGGCAGCGAGGAGCGGCTTGCCATAGATGCTGCGCTCAAAACGCCATGCGCCAGGATCGATTGACCCATCGACAGCCGCACTCAAGGCCACCCGCAGAAATGCCCTGACGCGAAACGAGCGCGAGCGTGCCTCACCGCGCAGGAGGCTCAGTTCCTTCCAGTCCTCGCTCGTCAGCGATGTGCAGGCGGGCCCAGCAGAGTTATCCCCGCTATGCTCAAGTCGCCATATGGTCACGTCGGAAGGAACGTTGTGCGGATTGGGGAGGAGCCTCGCGCCCGAAAATGCTGCATCGCCACTGGCCGCGAATTGACCTGAGCTTGCTTCCTCGACGTGTGCGAGCGCGCTCGTTGCACGCGGCATTTGCTCGTTCCCTGCGTTGATCGTTCAAACGCCAGGGAACGCACGTCGCGTGCCAAACCGGCGCAGCGATTAACCGCTGCACTACGGAACTGCGGACATATTGGAGATAAATCGAAATAATTTGAGCGTTTTCCTTAATGCTTTTTCTTAACAGCAAAATGGAGCCTCCACCGTTTCGCCGAGCCTTAGCGACGGCTAAGTCGACCCCACATGGGAGGTGGCTCGGTCACCCGGAGGGGGAAGTTTGATCAACGGGAAAAAGCTCTGCGCTCTCGCGTGCCTTGGCGCGCTGATGGCGCTGCACTCCAGCGCCTTAGGGAAGGTGAGCGTGAAGAAAGGCTATGACATCACCCCGACAGGCCTGCGGCCGGTTTACCCCGAGCAGTACGCGTGCTCGCCGCTGACCTCGCTTTACGCGAGCTGGATCGACGTCGACGGAACGCGACGCGACGAAGTGCATTCGGGGATCGACGGTGGGCGTCTGGGCGACGCGGTGCTCGCGCCGGCGCCGGGGACCGTCAAAGCCATGTGGAAGGCCAACTGGCAATGGGGAAACGAAGGCGCGCTGCTCATCCGTCACACGCGCGAGGACCTGAACCTCGATAGCGGAGCGCCGTACTATTACTCGGCCTTCTACCACCTGAAGTATGACGACGTGAAAGACTTCAAGCCTGGCCAACACATAGAGCGCGGCCAGAGACTGGCAAATGTCTTCCGGCCCGGCGGCAAGTCCAAGTACCTCCCCGAGGTCCACCTTGAGGTCTACGAGATCGACGACGACAAGATCACGACATGGCGCATGAACAAGTACGGCGCGCCCGACTGGGACAACGACACCGCCCGCCTCATCGACCCGCTTTATCTCATGGCGCTACACGCGCCACCTGCCGACAGCGTGCACGTCACGGTGAAGCCCTTCGAGGCAAAGGCGAACTACGAGGGCTTCCCCGGATTCACGTATATCCTGCCCTGCCAGAAGCGCTGACGCCCACACACGGTTTACGTCTTCTTTCTCTTGGAAGGCGCGCGCGGCTCTGGGGACAGTGCACTATCCGTCAGCAGCACCGCGGCGCCCACGAGTTTTCCGGCTCGTAGCGAAGCGATGGCTTGGTTGGCATCGGCAAGTGGGAACGTCGTGATGTGCGGGCGAATGGGAACACGCGGCGCCAGCGCCAGGAACTCGGTGGCATCCTGCCGCGTCAGGTTCGCAACCGAACGGATGGTTCGCTCTTCCCAAAGCAGATCGTAGGAGAAGGCGGGGATCTCTGACATGTGGATTCCCCCGAGCACCAGTGTGCCGCCCTTATCCAGCGCAGCAAGCGCCAGCGGCACCAGTGATCCGACCGGAGCGAAGATGATCGCCGCGTCGAGAAGCTTCGGCGGCATGTCCTCCGAGGCGCCAGCCCAGACAGCGCCGAGTGAGCGCGCCAGCTTCTGCGCGGCATTATCACCACGCCGCGTGAACGCATAAATCTCTTGCCCCTCGAAAATGGCAAGCTGCGCCACGATGTGCGCCGCCGCCCCAAAACCATAGATACCGAGGCGCTTGGCCGAGCGTACCAACTTCCAGCACCGGTAACCGATGAGACCGGCGCACATCAGCGGTGCAGCCTCAGCGTCCGAGTAGACGTCAGGAATTGGGAACGAATAGTGAGAGTCGGCGGTGATGTACTCGGCGTACCCACCGTCAAGCGTGTAGCCAGTGAACTTCGGCTTATCGCAGAGATTCTCGCGCCCCGACTTGCAGAAGCGGCAGCGACCGCACGTAAAGCCCAGCCACGGCACGCCGACCCGTTCGCCGACTTTGAAGCCGCGCGCCTCCGGCCCAAGCGCGACGACGCGGCCGATCACCTCGTGTCCGGGAATGACGTGCGCCTTGGGATGCTCGAGTTCGCCGTCGATGACGTGCAGATCGGTGCGACAGACACCGCAGGCACCGACACGGATCAAGAGATTGCGCCCCGTTGGCAGCTTCACCGGGCGCTCTCCGGCCTGCAACGGCTGCCCGACGCCGTTGAACGCCATCACCGACATGTGCTTAGGCGGGGACTTCATGCTTCATGGCCTCGGCGTACGCAGGCTCATGATGTAAGCGACGACGTTGTCGATGTCGTCCGGCGGTATAATGAAGTCGGGCATGTTGGGATGCGACGTGTGCAGCCACACGCCCAGCGCCCGGGGACTCATGCCCTCGGAGTTGGCCACCTGTTCGAAGCTCGGCACGTCGGCGAACAACAGGTTCTCGTCCTTCTCCACGGCGTGGCACTCGGCGCAGACCTGCTGCGCGTAAGCATGCCCCTTTTCCTTGTCACCAGTCTCCACCGCGCCCGCCGCAAGCGTCAGCAATGCAACGAGATACGCCACAGATCCGATCAATCGTCGCATAGGTGCCTCCGCTCGAGCAAATAGCGAGCCTAGCCCTTGGCGCCATCGGCATTGATGATCCAAGTCAATGAGCCCCGGTGCCTGGCTCGACATGTCGCTGCATTCCGGGGTTGAAGCGGCGCTGCAGCTCTTTCTCAATCTCCAGCAGTACGAAAAGAGCAACGCCCGCGCCTACGGCAACAGCGCTTTCGACAAGGCTCAGTGGCTGCGTTCCAAAGACGTGGTTCATCACCGGTAAATACGTGAAAGCCAATTGCAGCAGCACGACGATGCCTACACCGATGAGCACCGGCGGCGTGCCCACGATGCCATGCCAGGTGAGTGACCGACTGTGCAGATAGCGCACGTTGAACAGATAGCCGATCCCCATCGCAACGATGGCATTGACCACCATGGTCCGCGCCGCCGCGATGTCCCCACCGCGCCCGACGGCCCATTCGAAGACGCCAAATGCGCCGCCCGCGAACAGCAGCGAAACGAGCAGCACCCTCCATATCAGAAATCCGGACAGCAAACCTTCATCAACCCCACGTGGGCCGCGCAGCATGATGTCCGGCTCGGCGCGTTCGAACGCCAGAACCAGCCCGAGGCACCCGGCCGAGATCGTGTTGACCCAGAGGATCTGCACCGGCGTGATCGGCAGCGTCAGTCCGAACAGGATGGCGAGCATGATCACCAGCATCTGCCCGCAGCTCGTCGGCAGCGTCCAGCCGATCACTTTGGTGAGGTTGTCATATACAGCCCGCCCTTCGCGCACCGCCGCGACGATCGACGCGAAGTTGTCGTCCGCCAGCACCATCTCTGCCGCTTCTTTTGCCGCTTCAGTGCCATTGCGGCCCATCGCGACGCCCACGTCGGCTCGCTTCAATGCCGGTGCATCATTGACACCGTCACCCGTCATCGCCACGACGTCCCCGTCTGCCTGCAACGCCTCGACGAGCCGCAGCTTGTCCTCGGGCGTCGTCCGCGCGAAGACGTTCGTCTCCGCCACGAGCCGACGCAGGGCGGCGTCGTCGAGCGAATTGAGGCTGTTCCCCGACACCGCTGGCGGGCCGACGTCGATGCCGAGCTTCGCAGCGATAGCCTGCGCCGTGATCGCATGGTCGCCGGTGATCATCTTCACTGCAATCCCAGCAGTCCGGCAGTCGGCAATAGCTCCAATGGCCTCTTCGCGTGGCGGATCGATCAGCCCGACCAAGCCCTCGAACACGAGATCTTCCATCGCCGCAAACGAAAGTCGCTCGCTGGCAACGTCCGGCTTGGACGCAATGGCAAGCACACGAAAACCCGACGCAGCCAACCGCTCGACGGCAGCCGTCCAGTAGCTGCGATCTATCGCCCGCTCGCCGTCCGATGCGAATTGCCGATCGCACATGTCGAGCAATTGCTCGGGCGCACCCTTCACACACATGAACCCGCGCCCGTCAGCATCCCGATGCAGCGTCGCCATGTAGCGGTAGGCGGCATCAAACGGGATGACATCGACGCGCGGGAACCGGCTGTGCAGAACGGAAACATCGTTGCCCGCCTTTGCAGCGACGACGATCAGCGCCCCTTCGAGCGGATCGCCATCGACGACCCAGCCGCGTTGCGTGCTACGAAGCGCAGCGTCGTTACACAGCGCTGCCGTACGTGTGAACCGTTGCAGCACCGCATCGTCACGCGCATCAACATCGACGCCCTTAACGGCGAAGCTGCCGCGCGGCGCATAGCCGACGCCGGTCACCTCGACCTCCCGCTCGACGAGCACGACGCGCGTCACGGTCATTTCGTTCTTGGTCAGCGTTCCGGTCTTGTCGGAACAGATCGTCGAGACACACCCGAGCGCTTCGATAGCCGGCAGCCGCCGCAGAATCGCATGCCGCTTGGCCATACGCTGCACACCAATGGCCATCGTAATGGTCGTCACCGCCGGCAGGCCCTCGGGGATGGCGGCCACGGCCATGCCGACGACGATCATGAACGCTTCCGATACCGGATAGCCGCCGACCAGCCACGCGTACGCGAACGTGAGCGCTGACAGGCCCAGGATCACGCCGGTTGAACGCTGAGCGAAGACGTTCATCTGCCGCACCAACGGCGTTTGCAGCTCCTCCACCCCCTCCAGCAGGGCGGTGATCTGCCCAAGGCGCGACATCGACCCGGTCGCCGTCACTACGGCAGCCCCTTGGCCCGCGACCACGAGCGTCCCGGAGAATACCGCCGAGCCCTCTCCCGGATCGCCGCTCGGCAGCGCCGTCTTCGTGACGGCAACGGATTCGCCCGTCAGGGTCGACTCATCGATGCGCAGATTGCGTTCCTGCACGATGCGCGCATCCGCCGTGACACGGTCGCCCGACTCGAGCAGTAGCAGATCGCCCGGGACAACTTCGGACGCCGGGATTTGAACGCGCTGCCCATCGCGGCGCACCGACGCACGCGGGGCAAGCAGGTTGGCAATCGCATCGAGCGCCTTTTCTGCACGGCCCTCTTGAACGATGCCGACAATGGCATTGATCACAACGACGGACAGGATCACAGACGTATCGACCACATGACCGAGCAGAGCGCTGATCAATGCCGAACCCAGCAGCACATAGATCAGTGGATTGGCTATCTGCGCCAGGATGCGTTTGAAGACGCTGTCCTTCTTTGCCGCTGGCAGCGCGTTGGGACCATATTGACTGAGCCGCTCTGCGGCTTGCGTGCTCGTCAGCCCAGCGTTACGGCCATTCAGAGAGACGCCACGATCGGCATCGTCGCAGCGGGATTGAATATCGGCAGACACGGCATCTCGATTGCTGGTGGCGTGCAACGCGCTGCCGCGCTGCAAGGAAGTCGCTCGGACTACTCAGTGAAGTGCTCCGGATGCGTTTTCATAAAGTGGCGCAGGGCCGCAAACAGCTCGCTGGCATGCTTCCGATCCCCACGCCGCAGCGCCGCGCGGATATCCTCGACGATCATCCGGTGGATCGCGTCAGGACCGCGCCGTTGCTTCAGCAGATGGTCGGCGAGCGCCGCCGCCGCAATTTCGGGAACGTGCTCATGCTCGGCGATGGCCAGCACCTCCGCCTCGGTCAGCCCGCAAAGAGCAATACAATCCTCCAAAGTAATCATGGCTCCAACTCCACTGACGAAGGCACAGCCTCCCCATGGCAGACGCAAGCACGGCGTGACCCAACGTGCCTTGCGCTAGCGCAAAGGCATATTAGCACCACCAAACCAGAGCCGAGCACCCAACACAGCGCCGCAAACACCAATACCAAGAGGTCTTTTAGCCTTGGCCCGCCGCCTCCAGCCGCAGGCTGACCCGAAAGACATCGGTATCCGTACCGAGTTCGGAATCGAACCCCAAATCGCGACACAGCTTCAGCATGGACGTATTCGCGGCAAGCACATCGCCGTAAAGCTCTGCCAGCCCCTCGGCACGGGCGTAGTGGACGAGATGTTCCATCAGCCGATATCCGAGGCCCTTGCCCTTCAGATCGGACCGGACGATGACCGCAAATTCGGCGCGCCGATAGTCAGGATCGGCGATCAGGCGCGCCACACCGAAGATTTCTTCTCCAATAACCGCGGTGAATGCCATCTCCCGCGCATAGTCGATCTGCGTCATCCGGGCGAAGAACCGGAACGTCCGGTCCGGCGCTGCTGTGAAAAAGCGCATACGCAGATCCTGCGGCGTAATGTGCGCAAAAAACTTCTCGTAGTTGGCCTCATCATCCGGCCGGATGGGGCGAAGCAAAACGGGGCCCAGACCCTCGATATCGACGCTGCGTTCCCACTCGACGGGATAGGGGCGCACCGACAGCGGCCTGCGCGGCGTTTCCGCCGGATCGGCGATAGCGACCCGCGCATCGAGCGCGATCACGCCATGCTCATCGGCGAGCAGCGGGTTGATATCGAGCTCGCGGATCTCCTCGTGCCGCGCGACAAGATAGCTGAGCCGCACCAACACCATCGCAATCGCGTCCATGTCGGCAGCCGGACGGTCGCGGTATCCCTTGAGTAGACGATAAATACGCGTCTCGCGCATCATCTGGTAGGCAAGCTTCACATCGAGCGGCGGCAGCGCATGCGACGTGTCGGCTGTCACCTCGACGGCTGTCCCACCGGCACCGAACATCATCAGCGGGCCGACGGTCTTGTCCTCGCTCGCCCCGACGATGAGTTCGTGCGCACCCGAGCGCTCGATCATCGCCTGCACTGTGAAACCGCGGATCACGGCCTTCGGGCGCAGCTTGCCTATGTTGACCAGCATTTCTTCGGCGGCGCTGCGCGCCTCTTCAGCCGTGGTCAAGGCCAAGCGCACGCCACCGACATCGGACTTGTGGGTGATGTCGTCGGACAGGATTTTGATAACGCAGGCACGGTGCAGCTTGAGGATACTGGCCGCCTCCCGCTCCACCTCGGCAGGAGTCGCCGCGATCTCAGTCGGGACAACAGGGATGCCGTAGCTCGCCAAGAGGTGCTTGGCCTCGATCTCAGTCAGGGTATAGCGGTGCGCGGCCAGTGCCTCGCGCAGAATCTTCTGGGCGGCTTCACCGTCAAACTCGAGCGCTTCCGGAGCCGAAGGCGGCACCTGCATCAGCTCGTCTTGCGCACGACGGTAGCGCACGAGCTGCATAAACCCTTCGACCGCAGCCTCCGGGGTCTCGAAGTTTGGAATTCCAGCGTCGCTGAACAGCCGCCGGCTCGACTCCGCCGCTCCATCGCCGAGCCAGCTCGTCAGCACGACCTTGCTTCGGTGCCCCTTGGACGCAGCTACCTCCTCGACGACGACCTTCGCGGCCGCCTCACTGGAGGCGAGCGCCGTGGGGCAATTCATGACCAATAGCGCATCCGTCGACCGGTCCTCCAGCAGCGTGCGCATCGCGCTGGCGTAGCGCTCGGGCGGCGCATCGCCGATGATGTCGACCGGGTTGGCGCCAGACCATGTCTTCGGCAACACAGCATCGAGCTTGGCGATGCTCTCGGCCGGCAGATCGGTAAGCAGGCCGCCAAGGTCAGCCAGGGCATCCGCTGCTAGAACGCCCGCACCGCCACCATTGGTGAGCATCGTCAGCTGCTCGCCCGACAGCGTCGGGGAGGCTGAGAGAACCTCGGCCGCATCGAAGAGCTGCCGCAGTTCCTTGACACGCAGCACGCCGGCACGGCGGAAAGCTGCATTGTAAGCGGCGTCCGAACCCGCCAGCGCTCCGGTGTGCGACATGGCGGCCTTCGCCGCCATCGCATTGCGCCCCGGCTTCAAGATAATGACAGGTTTGGCGCGCGAGGCACGCCGGGCGGCGGAGACAAACTTGGCCGCCGCCGTCATTTGCTCCATGTAGATGAGAATGGCCCGACTCGTAACGTCCCCAGCCAGATAGTCGAGCAGATCGCCGAAATCGACATCGGCCATATCGCCCAGCGAAACGACCTGCGATAGCCCGATCCCGCGCGACGCCGCCCAGTCGATAACGGCAGTCACGAGCGCGCCCGATTGGGAAAGAAACGCTAAATCGCCGGCAAGCGGCATGCGGTGCGCGAAGCTGGCATTCAGCCCGATGTGCGGCAGGATCAGACCCAGGCAATTGGGACCCTGAACGCGCAGGCAGTGGGGCCGTGCCGCCTCTAGCATCGCCTGACGCAATTCGCGTGTGACGCCTGCCGTGATGACCACCGCCGCGCGAGAGCCGCACGCGCCGGCCTGCGCGATGACCGCAGGCACCGTTGACGGTGGCGTCGCTACTACGACGAGATCCGGCACCTCCGGCAGCGCCTCGAGCGAGGGATAGCACCGCACCCCGTCGATCGATGAGTGTCGTGGGTTGACGAGCGATACCGGCCCAACAAACCCGCCCGAAATCAGGTTGCGCGCGACGATCGAGCCGACGCTGTGCGGCTCGGGGCTCGCGCCCACCAGAGCAACCGAGCGGGGCAATAGTAGCTTTTCGAGATTCCTGACGGTCACGGCACACGTTCGGTTGATGGGTTGGGAGGCATCCACCACGGCGCCGCCTCACTGCGTATGCGGTCCTGCAGCATCGTTCCGCATTGAGGGCCGTCAACAATGGACATGGGCCTAATCGCCGCGGCGGGCCTCAGTCATCGTGCTTCTGGATAAGCTGCAGATCGACCGGGTTGTAGAACAACTCGAATTTATTGCCGTCCTTATCCTTGCCGTAGACCTCATAGCAGCTACCCTCGATCTTCGACCTGGTCACGGTGTAGCCGGCGGCAGTCGCCGTTGCCTCAGCTTCAGCCTGGGGCTTCCACTTGTCCTTTGTCTCCTTCGTGCAATCGTCAAAACCGTGCGCCATGGCCGGCCCAGCAATGGCGATCGCCACTGCAGATGCGAGGATGCGTACGGCCTGCGGATTGAGCTTCATTGGTGCCTCACCAGTCAAAGGTGTGATTGTCACAGCCGCCCATCGAGCGAGCCTCACGTGCATAGCAAGACATGGAAACCGTAGTTTGACGATCAATGGGCATAGGCAAATTTTTACCGATCCTGCCCCACTTGACGAACGCCGCTGATGGGGCTCTGTTGGCATCGTGAGAAGGCTTGTTCAGAAAATATTGGTGGCAACCCTGTTTGCCGTGGCCATACTAGGCGGCGGCGAGCTGCCTATTCTGCACGCCCAACAGTTCGCCGAAGCACACGCCTTCGTACACACGCACGCACATGGCGACGTCTCACAAGACGCGCACGCCGACCATGCTCAGGCAACGGTCCTTTCGTTCTCCGGTAGCGATTATGATCATCGCACACCTACGGACTCAGACCGTGGGTGCACGCATGTGCATGCTCACTGCTGCGGCGCGGCCGCTATCCTCATCGCCGTATCGGCGCTTTCACCCGGGGCCGACTACAGCCAGTTGAGGATGGGGCCTGACGGCGCCATTCCCTACGGCCAGCTATCGCGCCCGCTGCTCCGTCCCCCTCGCACCATCGCCTGATGCAGTGCGTGCCCGCATGGCACGCATCCATTGATCGGCGCATCGATTGTCGGTGGCGGGCTGCTCCTCTCCTTCTGATTATCGTCAAAGGTGGCGAATACCCGTCCCCTCAGCGCGCCGGTTTCGATGCTCATCAAGCTTCGGACGGCCGATATGAAATGCACATTTCTCGCTCTTGCATGCCTGCTTCTGCTGGTGGCCCCTGCGAGCGCCCACGGCGATGAACCCCACGACCACGACACAGCGCCTCAGACGATGGTGGGGCAAACCCCACAGATCGAGGTCATGGCTGGCGACCTTGAACTCGTCGCCGTCATCGCCGATCGCACCCTGACCATTTACCTCGATCGGCAGGCGACTAACGAACCGGTCGCCGGCGCCTCCATAAAGGTCGCCGCCGACGGCATCGCCGCCGGCACCGCCAAGGCAATCGCGCCCGGCATCTATGAGCTGGCCGCGCCGTGGGCCGACGAGCCCGGCGACAAGGATCTGAAGTTCGTCGTCGAGGCCGGCGAACAAACGACAGAACTCACCGGCGAGCTGCACATTGCTCCCATGGCAGCCGCATCGGCGGCGGCCGAGGTCTCGTGGAGCGCACTGCTTGCAGCCCCACTGACTTGGCTCCTCGCCGCCTTTGCCGCTGCCGTCGGGTTTGTCGTCGCCTTTGCCTTCCGGCCGACGCGCATCATGATCCTGCTGCTTGCCATTCCGTTTCTGGCGGCAAAGCCATCACCCGCCTTCGCCCACGGCGGTGATGACCACGACCACGATGAACCCGTCGCCGCTCAGGCCGCTTCCAATGTACCGCGACGCATGCCCGACGGCGACGTCTACATGCCCAAGGCGACGCAGCGACTTCTGCATGTCCGCACCGTACTCGCTCGCCGCACGGCGACACGGCCAAGCCGCGAGCTCATCGGCACCGTCATCTCCGACCCATCCTCTTTCGGCCAGGTGCAAGCGCCGATGGATGGCCGCATCGAACTATCCGAGCGCGGCATTTCCCACATTGGTCAGCGCGTCGAGGCTGGCGAGATCCTCGCCTACCTGGCCCCAAGCATCCCCATCGCCGACCTCGGCACGATGCAGCAGCTCACCGCGGAAATCGCCGGCAAGCTGAAGATCGCCGAGCAGAAGCTGGCGCGGTTGACACGCATCGCCAATGTCGTCGCCCAGCGCGAAATCGACGATACGCGCGCCGAACTTGAGGCACTGCGCGAGCAGCAACGCGTCCTCGTGCAAAAGGACGTCGAGCTGCTACCTCTCAAAGCGCCCTTGGCCGGCATCATCTCCGTCGCCACCGTCCGCGCGGGTCAGGTCGTAACGACGCGTGAAACGCTATTCGAGATCGTCGATCCGCACCGCCTGTGGATCGAAGCGATCAGCGGCGCCGAGCACGCTGCCCCAACAGTCGACGGCGCCTACGCCATGGATTCCGACGGTCACTCGATCAGGCTCTCTTATCTTGGCCGCGCCCCGGCCCTCCGCCAGCAGACGCAGCCGCTGCAGTTCAACGTCGAGGAACGCCACGACGGTCTCGTCATCGGATCGGCGGTGAAGGTGTTCGTGCAGCAGGGCGAGCCGATCGAGGGCATCGTGCTTCCCGATGCTGCTGTCGTGCGCGGCCCCGACGGGCTGGCACGCGTGTGGTTGAAAACCGGTCCGCAGCAGTTTCAGCCGCGCCCTGTTCGAACCGCGCCCCTCGACGGCGACAACATCGTGGTGCTGGCCGGCATCGATGACGCAAGCCGCGTCGTCATCGATGGCGCCGAGTTGCTGAACCAAGTGCGCTGAGGTACCCATGTTCGACACCATCATTCGCACCAGCCTCAACAATCGCCTCTTCGTCCTCGTCGGCGCCTTGGCTCTTTCGTTCTACGGCCTGATGACACTTCGTCAGCTTCCCGTCGACGTCTTCCCCGACCTCAACCGGCCCACCGTCACGCTGATGGCCGAGGTCGAGGGACTTGCCCCTGAGGAGGTGGAGCAGCTCGTCACCTATCCGATCGAGACGGCCATGAACGGCATGCCCGGCGTCACGCGCGTGCGCTCCGTTTCCGGCGTCGGGTTGTCGATCGTCTACGTCGAATTTGACTGGTCGACCGAGATCTATCGCGCCCGCCAGCAGGTAGCCGAGCGCCTACAGCTCGTCCGCGAGCAACTACCTCGCAATGTCACGGCACAGATGGGACCCATTTCCTCGATCATGGGCGAGATCATGCTCATCGCCATGTCGAGCGACACTGCAAGCCCCATGGAGTTGCGCGAGTTGGCCGATTTTACCCTGCGTCCACAGCTCCTGACGGTACCCGGCGTGGCCCAGGTCATCCCCATCGGCGGCGAGGTGCGCCAATATCGGGTCATTCCCGATCCCCGCCGCATGACTCGCCTCGATGTCAGCTTCGACACCATCGAGAAGGCCTTGAAGCAATTCGGTGCCAACACCGGCGGCGGCTTCGTCGACCTCAAGGCGCGCGAATTTCTCATTCGCAACATCGCCCGCACCACCCGCATCGAGGATCTGCGCAATCTCGTAGTTGCCTACCGCGACGGCAACGTCGTCGCACTACATCAGGTCGCCGATATCGACTTCGCCGCGCGCACCAAACGCGGCGATGCGGGGTTCAACGCCAAACCCGCCGTCATTCTAGCCGTGCAGAAGCAGCCCAACGCCGACACTGTGCGCATCACCAAGCAAATCGAGGCGATGCTCCCCGAGCTGCAGCGTGTCATGCCGGAAGGCGTGCGAACCGGGGACATTCAGTTCCGCCAGGCGACGTTCATCGAGACCTCGATCGACAACCTGCTCCGCGTTCTCGTCGAGGCACTGATCTGCGTTGCAGCGGTGCTCTTCCTGTTCCTGCTCAACTGGCAAACAACCTTTATCTCGCTGATCGCCATTCCCTTATCGGTGCTGACCACGCTGATCGTCTTCCAGTTCATGGGAATGTCGGTCAACACCATGACGCTCGGCGGCATCGCCATCGCCATCGGCGCCCTTGTCGACGACGCGGTTGTCGACGTTGAGAATATTTACCGCCGCCTCGGCTTGCATCGCGCCGCCGGCGGCAAGAGCGATGAGCGCACCCTCGTCAACGTCATAGCCTCGGCGGCGATGGAGGTGAGATCCGGCATTCTTTATGCGACGCTCGTGATCGTGCTGGTGTTCCTGCCCGTCTTTGCCCTCTCCGGAATCGAGGGGCGGCTGTTTACGCCGCTTGGCATCGCCTTCATCGTCTCTATCCTGGCCAGCCTCGTCGTGTCGCTGACTGTGACGCCCGTGCTCAGCTACTGGCTGTTGCCGCGCATGCGCTCGCTCACTGAGCACGACACGGCCATGGTGCGCATCCTCAAGCGCTGGCAGGAGACGGGACTCAAGTGGTGCTTTGCCCGACCCGTCTTTGTCATCGGCGTGCCGATCCTCGGAGTTCTCGCCGCCATCGCCGCTGGGATGGCGCTGCCGCGCGCCTTTCTGCCGACCTTCAACGAGGGCACGGTGCTGGTCAGCGTAGTGCTGCAACCTGGTATCAGCCTCGCCGAGTCTGACCGCATCGGCCGCATCGCCGAAGAGATCGTCGGCAAGGTGCCGGAAGTGCGCTCGGTTGGCCGGCGCACCGGACGCGCCGAACTCGACGAGCATGCCGAGGGCGTTCACAACAGCGAGCTTGATGTCGATCTGTCGAAATCGGCACGCAGCCGCGAACAAGTCCTCGCCGACATCCGCGCGCGCCTTTCCGTGCTCCCCGCCAGCATCACTGTCGGACAGCCCATCGCCCACCGGCTGGATCATATGCTCTCGGGTGTGCGCGCCCAGATCGCGCTGAAGATCTACGGCGACGACTACGACACCCTGCGCAGCCTCGCTTCCACTCTTGAGGATCGACTGAAATCGATACCGGGAGTCGTTGATCTGCAAACCGAGAAGCAGGTACGTACGCCGCAACTGCAGGTCCGCGTCGACTACGCAAAGGCGGCGCTCTATGGGCTCAACCCCAGTCAGGTGACGGAGGCCCTCGGCTCGCTCTCCAATGGCCTCTTAGTCTCCCAGATCGTCGATCAGTCGAAGCGCTTCGACGTCGTCATGCGCCTCTCCGACGCCGACCGCAGCACGCGCGCCCTCGACGAAATGCTCATCGAAAGCCCCGCCGGACGCATCCCCCTCGGCTCCATCGCCGATGTGATCGAGACAGACGGCCCCAATCAAATCCAACGCGAAAACGGCCGCCGGCGCATCGCCGTATTTGCCAACACCGATGGCTCCGACATGGCGCGCATCGTGGACAATATCCGCCGAGCTATCGCAGCAACGCCCTTCCCGCAGGGATATTTCGTCCAGTTGGAAGGGCAGTTCCAGGCTCAGGAGGAGGCCTCGCGCATGATCGGCGCCCTCTCTGCGGCCTCGCTGCTCCTCATCTTCGTCGTGCTCTACTCACGCTACAATTCGAGTCTGCTGGCGCTCATCATCATGGGCAACGTGCCGCTCGCCCTCATCGGCAGCGTCGCCGCCCTGTGGATCGCCGGCCAGCCGTTCTCCGTCGCCAGCGCCATCGGCTTCATCACCCTCGCCGGCATCGCCACGCGCAACGGCATCCTCAAGATCAGCCACTACATCAATCTCGTGCTCTTCGAAGGCGAGAGCTTCGGCGCGCCGATGGTCATTCGCGGCACGCTGGAACGGCTGCGGCCCGTTCTCATGACGGCGCTTGCCGCCGCCATCGCCCTCGTGCCGCTCATGATCGGCGCCGACGAGCCGGGCAAGGAGATCCTCAACCCTGTGGCAGTGACAATCTTCGGGGGTCTAGTTTCGGCGACGCTGCTCGATGCTTTCCTGACGCCGACGCTGTTCCTCATGTTCGGCCGGCGGGCGCTCGAGCGGCTGGCCAGGGGCAACACCGAAGATGCCATCCGTGAGGCCTACTGACACCTCTCGCTAGTCGTTCACGTCGCGCAACACATCGGCGAGCACCCCGACCAGCTCGTCGATTTCTTCCTTCTCGATGATCAGTGGCGGAGCCAGCGCAATCACGTCGCCCGTCGCACGCACGAGGATGCCGCGCTTGAATGCCTCCAGAAACCGAGTATGCGCCCGTTTACCCGGCTCCCCCGCAACTGACTCCAGCTCGATCGCCCCAATAAGACCGATGTTGCGCACGTCGATGACGCGCGGCAAGCCGGCGAGCGAATGCACCGCCTCTTCCCAATAGGACGCGAGCGAAGCGGCGCGCGTCAGCAGCCCCTCCGCCTGCAGCAGATCAATAGTGGCGATCGCCGCCGCGCTGGCGAGCGGATGGCCCGAATAGGTGTAGCCGTGCGCCAGTTCGATCGCCGTCTCCGGCCCGGTCATGAATGCGTCGTGGATCCGGCCCTGCACCAGCACAGCGCCCATCGGCACAGCGCCATTGGTGAGACCCTTGGCCGTGGTGATGATATCGGGACGAACCCCGAAGTATTCCGTAGCAAATGGCGCGCCGAGGCGACCGAATCCGGTAATCACCTCATCGAAAATGAGCAGGATGTCGTGGCGCGCACATATAGCCGCCAGCCGCGGCAGATATCCCAGCGGGGGAATGTACACACCCGCCGAACAGGCGACCGGCTCCACGATGACGGCGGCAATCGTCGAAGCATCATGCAAGGCAACGAGCCGCTCCAGATCGTCGGCAAGCTCTGCGCCGTGCGCTGGCACCCCACGGCTGAAAGCGTTGCGAACAGGATCATGCGTATGGCGGATGTGATCCACACCGGCCACCAGCGCTCCGAATGCGCGTCGGTTGGCCACGATGCCGCCAACCGCCGTGCCGCCGAGGTTCGAACCGTGGTAGCCGCGCTCGCGCCCGATCAGCCGCGTCTTTGATCCGTTTCCTTTAGCCCGGTGGTAGGCGAGCGCGATCTTCAGAGCCGTATCGACGGCCTCCGAGCCGGAGTTTGTGAAGAACACATGTTCAAAACCGGGAGGCGCGATGCCAGCCAGCCGCGCCGCCGCCTCAAAGGCCTTCGTGTGACCCATCTGGAAGGTGCCGGCAAAGTCCAATTCGCCCGCTTGCCGACGTATCGCCTCGACGATGGGTTTGCGGCAGTGCCCGGCATTGACGCACCATAGGCCCGAGGTTCCGTCCAGAATTTTGCGCCTATCGTCCGTGGTGAAGCGCATACCTTCGGCGTGCACGAACAGCCGTGGCGCGCGCTTGAAATCGCGGTTGGCGGTGAAGGGCATCCAGAAGGCACCGAGATCGTTGATCCTCGGCTCCGCACCTGCGGTGGCGGACTTTACGTCGGACATCGGTAAGGTCTCGGTTGTGGACAGGAGGTGTGCAGCTCGACCGGTCACGCCATCGCCACGTCGCCGGCCCCAATCCGCCGCTATTTAACCATATGCGACAGAGTGGGCGGGCAGACCTTGGCATTCCGGCATCTGGCACACAATGACAGTCATCGTCGCGTTCGTTAGTCGTAAAGGTGGGGTTGGCAAGTCGACACTTGCCCGTGCCCTGGCCACCGTTACCGCGCGCTATGGGCTCACCACCGCCCTCGCCGACCTCGATCAGCAGCAGCGCACCTCGATCCGCTGGCAGCACCTCAGAGAGAAAGAGGGCGTCTATCCCTCACTCACGGTGCGCAGTTACGGGAATGTCGATTCCGCCATCGCCAGCGAGTCCGACGCGGACGTGCTCATTATCGACGCTCCCAGCCAATCGCCCATGGCGACGACCGAGATCGCCAGCGTGGCGCACCTCGTCGTCCAGCCGGCGGGATCCTCGTTCGAAGACCTGCAGCCGGCCGTCGAGCTCTTCTATGAGCTGGGCGAGTCCGGCATGCCCAAGTCACGGCTCTACATCGCTCTGTCGCGCATGCTCGATCCCGATGAAGAACAAGCCGCGCGCGCTTACGTCGAGGTCGCCGATTTCAATCTTCTGCCCGGCGCCGTCGTCGAGCGCGCACGCTATCGCGAAGCCCACAACCGCGGCCGCGCCTTCATCGAATGTCCCGGTGAAGATCTCAACGGCACAGCCGGCATCGCGCTCGGCGCCCTGCTGACAAAAATCGTGCACAAACACCGCCTGTTGCACGAGCAGCGGGCGGTGACGCTCACCGCCGCAGCTATCCCGCAGTTGCCTGCCCCGCCTCAACCGCGCACCGGGCAGCGTGGTCTTTCCAGTTACAGCAAAGCCGCCGGCTAGAGCTGACGTCCGTCCGAACAAGAAAAAGCCGCCCCCACCCTCGGGTGGTGGGGGCGGTAACACAACGTGCAAGGCACGCGGTCAGTAACGCTTAGAACTTGTATTTGAAACCGGTCCAAACGGTGCGGCCCAGCCCGGGCTTCATTCCGTCCTCGCGGTCCGTGATATAGAACTCATCGAGCAGGTTGGTACCGGAGACAAACACGCTCGCGCCGGTATTGCCGATGTCGAGGTTGAAGCGTGCCGATAGGAGCCACACGCTGGGTACGTCGCCACCTTCACCGGCCTCTTCGACTTCACAAATATTATCCGCCTCTTCACCGCACTCGTATTCGCCGCCAAGTCCGTACGCCGTGTTCGCAGCGTCAGTGAAGAAGCTTCCACGGTACGTCCAGGTGGTGCTCGCATTCCAGCGCCAGCCGGTGGTGCCCTCGACGCCCAGCGTCAGCGCAGCAACGTGCCACGGAACCTCGGGAATGCGCCGGCCGTTGTAGGCACCGTAGTCGACGATGACATTGTCGTCTTCGTCCTCGTAGGTCCTGTTCGCCTGCGTAAGCTTGCCCTGGGCATAGGTGTAATTGCCCTCGGCGAAGAAGTTCAGCGAGCCGCCGACGTAAGGCTGCGAGTTGACCCGCCCTGCAAGTTCGATGCCCTTAACCTCAGCTTTTTCGGCGCGCCCGAATTCACGGTCACCCGTCACGGCCGAGAACGACTCGCCGTACTGGAAGTTCTGGAACAGCTGGTAGAAGCCGGCGACTTCGAGATCGACGCCCTTGATGGCCGAAGAACGCAGGCCAATGTTGAAGTTGTCGCCGATCTCATCCTCGGCGGGGAAGTCCTCGTTGCGCAGCACGGCGGTGGTCAGGCCGCGGTGATAGCCGCCATAAACGGTCGTCCGGAAGAGCCCCGTAT
>JBAZYB010000053.1:0-19364 GCA_041659545.1 Hyphomicrobium sp. | reverse complement strand
TGCACGCATTGCGTCCGGGACCTCAGCGATTGCATTGGCGCGGGCGGTTGGACTTGCGCCGCGGCGTGTCGGTCGCGATCCGTTGCAACTCGACGATGAGGAGCGCGCGAACGGGGAGGCGGTGCGTCCGGGGCTGGACGCCAGCGACTGGACGGTCGAGCAGGCGACGCGAGTTCTCTTCGTTTTGGCAAGCCATGCCGGAGGCGAGGCCAGCTTTGCTGGATGCCTGGAAAAACTGGCGCGCTCGGGGGAAATCGGTGAGCAGATAGCGCTGTTGCGCGGCTTGCCGCTGTATCCGCGGCCGCTGGCGCTCCTGCCGCTGGCGAGCGAGGGCATCCGTTCGGCCATGCAGCCCATCTACGAGGCCGTGGCGCATCGCAGTCCGTATCCGGCTGAGAACTTCACCGAGGCGATGTGGAACCAGATGGTTGTGAAGGCCCTATTCATCGGCAGCACACTGACGCCGATCCAACGGCTGGATGAGCGCCGCAACGCCGATCTCGCCCGCATGCTGGCCGATTATGCACACGAGCGCTGGGCCGCCAATCGCGACGTGAAGCCCGAACTGTGGCGCTGTATCGGTCCGTTTGCCGAGCCCGATCATATCTTCAACGACTTGATGCGCGTGTTCAACTTCGGCGATGAGACAGAGCGCAAAGCGGCGGCGCTGGCGCTCGCGGAATGCCCTACACCGAAGGCGCTCGTCGCTCTCGAATCCGCGCCGGAGCTGTGGCGCGATATTCGCAATGGAAAACTGACCTGGGAGACCCTCGCATGAATGCCAATCACACCCCGATCGAGGGCGCGCCGGTGCAGTACATCGATCCGCACGCTCACATGATCTCGCGTACGACGGATGACTATGAGGCGATGGCGCGTGCCGGCATCGTTGCCGTGATCGAGCCGGCGTTCTGGATCGGCCAAGCACGTACCAACGTGGGAAGTTACCGGGACTATCTCTCCCACATCCTCGGCTTTGAACGATTCAGGGCGAGCCAGTTCGGCATCCAGCATTACTGCTGCATAGGTCTCAACTCGAAGGAAGCCAACAACGAAGCGCTCGCCGAGGGTGTCATGGAGATACTGCCCGAGTTCGCAACCAAGGAGGGCGTTGTCGCCATTGGCGAAATTGGTTTCGATGAGCAGACGGCTCTGGAGGAGAAGTATTTCCGCCTGCAGCTCGACCTCGCCCGTGAACTGGACCTGCCGGTGATGATCCACACGCCGCACCGGGATAAGAAGCGTGGTGCCTCGCGCTCGATGGACATCATTCTGGAGCACAAGGTGTCGCCTTCGCGCGTGGTGATCGACCACGTCAACGAGGAGACGGTGCGGGAAGTGACCGAGCGCGGGTTCTGGTCGGGATTTTCGATCTATCCGCATTCCAAGATGACGGCAGAGCGGATGTGCAACCTGGTGCGCGAGTATGGCGCCGAGCGGCTGATCGTGGATTCGGCCTGCGACTGGGGCATCTCCGATCCGCTGTCTGTCCCCAAGACGGCGATGCTTCTCGCTGAGCAGGGCATCAAGCCTGAGGACGTGCGCCGCGTGACCTTCGGCAATGCGCTCGCCGCTTACGGGCAGAGCGGGCAGATGAGTGAAAGGGACTGGGCGAAGCGCGGGGTCGATCAGCGCTCGCGCTATGAGGGGAACACCATCCTGCGTGGCGGGCAGACTCCGCGGGTGGAGGCGGAATCCTGATTTCGAATGTGCGTGAGAGTGCCGTGGCGAATGCCATTCGATGCCGCCATTGCGGGGGCATGCGACCGCGGAGGCGCGTTATTTAGGAAGTCATGGCGAGGAAGACTTCCCAGTCGTTGCGAGACCAATTGATCGGGGTCGGCCGGCGGTGATAGTCGCGGCGCGCCCGCATAACGCTGGGCGTTGCTGCACTTAGATGGGGAAAGCTCGTGAATCGTATCGTTGCCGCGATCGTCTTGATCGCATCGCTGCCGGCGCTGGCCATGGCGCATGGTCCCAGCCGCAAGAAGGAAGTGACGACCATTGAAATCGACGCACCGGCCGAGAAGGTTTGGGAAGTCGTCGGCAACTATCGCGACATGAGCTGGCATCCGGCGATCGACAAAACGGAAGTCGATCCCGGCGAGTACAAGAAGGAAGTGACGAAGCGCAAGCTGACGTTCAAGAACGGCGCCGTCTTCACCGACACGCTGACGCGGCATGAGCCGGCGGAAAGGACGATTGCCTTCCTGACCAACGACGAAGACCTGAAGACGCTGCCGGTCGAAGGATACTCGTCGACCATTTCGGTGGCCGACACCGGCGGCAAGTCGAAGGTGGAGTGGAAGGGTGCGTTCTATCGCGGCTACATGAACAACGATCCGCCGCCGGAACTGAGTGACGCCGCCGCCACGAAGGCCGTCATCGCCTTCCAGAAGCAAGGGCTCGAAGCGCTGAAGGCCAAGCTGGAAGCCGGCCAGTGAGCGCTGCGGTGCGTGCGCTGATGTATCTTGTCGCGGCCGCCGCATTCGGCGCGGCCGCGTTTGCTGCTCTCGCCGCGTCGGCAGATGGCCCGCGCGAGGCATTCGTTACCAATCAGCTGGCCGACAGCGTCAGCGTCGTCGATCTCGCGACGATGAAGCAGGTGGCGGAGATCACTGTGCCGGGGCGGCCAGCGGGCGTAGCAATGTCGCCGATGCGGGACTTCGCCTATGTGACGACGCCTGAGGGTAAGGCCCTGTTCGCAATCGATACAGTAGCGCGCAAGGTTGCCTGGCAGTTGACGGTGGGTGAGGGGCCGCTCGGCATCGCCGTCAATCCGCGTAGCGGTGTAGTCTACGTTGCCAACTGGTATGGCGACGAGATCGTCGCCGTCGATCCGGTCAGGCGGGCGATTGTCGGCCGCGTCAAGGTCGGGCGAGCGCCATCGGGGATTGCCGTGACGGAGGACGGGACGACGATCCTGACCGCCGATCGCGAGGCGGACGCGCTCAGTGTCATTGATGCGGCGACCATGATCCGCACTGGGGAGATCAAGGTGGGTACGCACCCGTTCGGATTGGCCATCGAGCCGGGCGGCAAACGCGCGTTTGCGGCCAACGTCGTGAGCAATGACGTATCGGTGATTGATCTTGCCACGCGCAAGGTGACGACCACGGTGAAGGTGGGATCGCGTCCGTACGGGATCGCCTTTGCCAGGGGGCGGGCATTCGTGACCAACCAGGCCTCGCGCTCGCTAAGCGTCTTCGATCTGGCAAATCTCAAAGTCGTCGCAACCATTCGGGTCGGCGACTATCCAGAAGGTATCGAAGCCAGCGGCGACGGGGCGGTTGTCTACGTCGCCTGCTGGTCCGACAACGTTCTGCAACGCGTCGATGTCGAAAGCCTCAGCGTTAGCGGAACGGCCGATGTCGGCGATGGCCCACGTGGGTTCGGCGCGTTTCTGCGGTGACGCTTGGCTTTAGCCGCTCTTGCGGTTGGGAGGTGCCGGCAGTTCGCCCATTGAGGCGATGAGGTTCACGAGCTCGACCGCACTGCGCACGCCCATCTTCTCGAAGATGCGCGCGCGGTGGACCTCGACGGTGCGGACGGCAATGGCGAGTTCCTCGGCGATGACCTTGTTGAGCTTGCCGGCGATGAGGTGCTGCATCACATCTTGTTCGCGGTCCGACAGAGTGATCATCCGTTCGGCGAAATTTCTGCGTGCTGCGTCCTGTTCGGCACGCTCTAGGTCATCGGCCATGGCGACGATGAGCTTGTCGACGAGGTTGTTGGCGTCGAAGGGCTTTTCGATAAAGTCGCGGACGCCGTTCTTTAGTGCTTCGACGGCCATGGGTACGTCGCCGTGCCCGGTCAATACAATGCACGGCAATCGCGAGCCGGCATCTGTCAGGCGGGAGAACAGCTCCAATCCCGAGATGCCATCCATGCGGATATCGGTGAGCACACAACCGCGCAGCTCGGGCGAGAAGATCTCGAGGAATGCTTCACCGGACGGGAAGGTCGAGGTCTTCACGTTGCGCGACGACAATAAGAATGTGAGCGCGTGGCGGAGCGCGGCATCGTCGTCAACGACATAGACTTGCGGTTCGGACATCTGCTCTTCAGCCGGTTGTCGGGAGTGTGAAAATGAAGCAGGCGCCATCGGCTTGCCCCTCATACTTGATGCCGCCACCGTGCAATTCGATGATGGAGCGGCAGATCGTCAATCCCATGCCCATCCCGCCAGCTTTGGTGGAGACGAAGGGCGAGAAGAGCTGCGGTCGGAGGTGTTCGGGAACGCCGTGACCGCGGTCGCGCACCCGCACCTCGATGACGCCTGAGCCGAGTGAGCCGGTGAGCGTCACGCGCCGCTGATTGGGAGGCAAGTCCTTTGACGCGTCGAGGCTGTTGCGGATCAAATTGACGATCACCTGCTGGATCAACACGCGGTCGGCGCGCACGCGGGGCAGGGCTGGGTCCAGCTCAATCACCACGGAGCACAGGGCGCGCTTCAGTTCGGGCTCGAGCAGTGCCGTCGTCTCTTTTGTCACTTCGGCAAGGTCGAGCGGCTCGAGGCGGGGCTCGCTCTTTTTGACGAAGTTGTGGACTCGCCGGATCATCAGCCCGGCCCGTTCGACGGATTTGCCGATCGCGTCCAGCACCGGCGTGACATCGTCGGAATTCATGGAGCCGGTGGAGAGCATGTTCTTCAAGCCGGTCTGATAGCTGCGGATGGCTGCCAGGGGCTGGTTGAGGTCGTGGGCCAGGAAAGATGCCATTTCGCCCATGGTCACCAGGCGGGAGGTGTGCTGCATCTTGTCGGCGTGCGCGCGTGCGAGTTCCTCGGAGCGCTTACGGTCTGATATGTCGAGCACCGATCCCATCCAGCCCTGCTGTTGACCCTGCTCGTCGATGAGTGGGGCCTCATAGAGCAGCACATCGATCTGGCTGCCGTCGGGGCGTTGAAACTTGACCTCCAGGCCATGGCCGACAGCCTCACCCGAGAGCACGGCGTCGTGCAGGCGCTGGGTGCGTTCCAGCTCTTCCGGTACCCAATAGGGCATCGGCGGGGTGCGGCCGATCAGTTCAGCCTCCGAGTAACCCACCATGCGGCAGAAGGCTTGATTCACATAGAGCAGGCGCCCAGTTAAGTCTCTCGCGCGGATGCCGACGCGCAGCGATTCTTCCATGCTGCGGCGGAAGGCATATTCTCGATCGCGGTCGGCTTCGGCGCGCTTGCGTCCGCGCAGCTGTCGCTCGCGGGCAATGAGCGCCCCGGCGGCCAGGAAGCTGAGGACGATCATTGCGACGACGAGGCCGTTCTGCACCAGGCTGGAGCGGTTCTGGTAACTAGCCAGCGTGAGCCAGAGGTTGGTCAGCGGTGGGCCGATCTCCACGGTATAGCTGAGGGCCGCCTTATCTGGATCGATCTTCGAGCGGCTTGCCGCGATCCTTTCATCGGCGCGTTTGATCAACACTGCGCGCTTTTCGGCGATCCACCAGGGTATGTGTTGAGCGAGAAGTCGCCCGAGTGATACCTCCGCGTGCAAGACGCCTGAAACACGTCCGCCTTTTAGAATTGGCGCGACGTACGACACGTGGTCGGATGTCCCCGGGCGGGAATACGGCGGCGTGAACGAGCCGCGCCCGCCGCGCTGAGCGATCTCGACGGCGCGGCGCACGACAGGATCGAGCGGTGTCTGCGCATCGTGAGCGTGTGGTATCGCCGCCATCACGTGCTGGTTGTTGTCTAGCCAGGTCAAAGACCAAATTTCTCGGTCGATCTGGACGAGTGGTCCTGACTGGACGGCGAAGACGTCCTCAGGTGAATCGGCGCGGCCCAACTCGTAGGCCAAGCGGGCGAGGCGCGTTTCGATAGCCCCGAAGCGGAACTGGATCGTGTGCTCGACCCATAGGGCGTCGCGGATGATCTCCTCGCGGCGGGCTTCGCGCTCGTCGCCGTCGAGCAGCCAAAGCAGAAGACCCAGCACACAGAAGATTCCGGCCAGCGAAAGCAGCGAGCCGAGCATGAGGGCCGGCGCGGACAGCGCTCGCGGCCAACTGCTGTCGTCGCTGGCCTGCAGCCCGCGTATGCGTGGGTGAGTGTCGACTGCCATTCCGGGTTGCCCTTGCGGCTCCCAACTCCAGATCAGACCTTAACTTTTCCGAACGGTTCCCGTCGCGTTGCGGAAAACCACAATAGAGCTGCCCTGCCTTTTGCTCCATAAGCAACCCAGAGTGGGGGAAACCGCGACCGCAACGCCGGAACAACTGTTTGGTGTCAGCGGTCGAGCCAGGCGACATCGGCCGGTACATGCCGGTCGGCATCGCGCACAGCAGAGTACACGCTGAGCGCGAAGCGAAGGGGGCTATGTGGGAGTAAGATGAAGACCCCTGTCATCATCGCTGTGATCGCGCTGAGCGTGTTGCTCGGCTGCGGTGGTGCGAGCGCCGGGGAACCCATTACGCTTAGGTTCAGCCATGTGGTTGCTCCCGACACGCCCAAGGGCATGGGGGCGGAAAAGTTCAAGGAGCTCGCCGAGCGCTACACGGATGGTCGCGTCAAGGTCGAGGTTTACCCGCTCTCGCAGCTCTATCGGGATTCCGAAGAACTCGAAGCTCTGCAGCTCGGTGCCGTCGAAATGGTGGCGCCATCGCTCGCCAAGTTCGGGCCGCTGGGTGCGAGGGAGTTCGAGGTTTTCGATCTGCCTTACCTGTTTCCCGACCGGGCGGCGCTGCGTGCGGTTACGCAGGGCCCGATCGGGAAGGACCTGCTCAAGGGGTTAGAGAGCAAGGGCATCCGCGGTCTCGCCTTCTGGGACAACGGCTTCAAGATCATGAGTGCCAACAAGCCTATCCGGATGCCGGAGGATCTTGTGGGGCTGCGGATGAGGATACAGCCATCGCGTGTGCTGCAGGCACAGATGGAGGCGCTGGGCGTGGTGCCGCAAGTGATCCCGCTTCCTGAGGTCTATCAAGCGCTGCAGATGGGTGTGCTCGACGGAACCGAGAATCCGCCATCTAACATGCTGGTGCAGAAGATCTTCGAGGTGCAGGCGTATGCAACGCTGTCGAACCACGGCTACCTCGGCTATGCGGTCATCGTGAACAAGTCGTTCTGGGATGGACTGCCGAGCGATGTTCGCGCTTCCCTCAACAAAGCTATGAGAGAAGCGACGGACTACACGAACAACATTGCAGAGAGCGTCAATGCGCAAGCTCTCGCCGCCATGAAGGCGACCGGCAAGACGCAGTTTCACGAACAGACGCTGGCAGAAAAGCGTGCCTGGATAGCCGCGCTAGCGCCGGTGTACAGCGACGTTGCCTCGCGTATCGGCAAAGACCGGATCGACGCTATCCGCGCGGCGACGGGAGTAACCCAATGACGGTAGGTCGCCAGCCGTCGTTGGAGGTGACAGGTCAAGGCGCGAACCGCTGGGATCGGGCTGCAATTTCACCGGGAAGTCGCGCGTCTGGACAGGCTCAATCTCGTAACCAGACGCAATCCGCACCGGCTCGGTGGCCCCGCCCAATGAACTTCAAAGCCTTGCGCGCATTTCAATTGATTGCGGAGCGCGGCTCGCTTGCTGCAGCGGCGAGTGATCTGTGCCTCAGTCCGCCGGCCGTTAGCCGGTTAATCGCGCTGCTCGAGGACGAGCTGGAGCTGCGTTTGTTTAATCGCACGGGGCGCGGGTTGAGCACGACGCAGGAAGGCAGGCTCTTCTATGACGCCACGAAGCAGATCCTTGCGGGGCTTGAAGAGATTCCGCGCATCGCCAAGGACATCCAGGCGGGCGACCGGCATTTCCAATTGCTGACAACGGCACGCATGGCGCAGGCTGTCGTTTCGCCAGCTCTGGCGCTGCTGCGCCATGATAACGCGCGGCTGCGTTGCCGTGTCGACGTTCTGACGCGTGATGATGCGGATCATCAATTTACGATGCGGCAGTTCGATCTGGCGATTACCTCGCTCCCCGTCGCGCACGCGCTCGGCGCGGTTGAGGCCAAGCCACTCTTCAAAGTGCGCTTGGAGGCCGTTCTGCCTAAGAGCCACCGGCTGGCTACGCGCAATCAACTTAATGCGGCCGATCTAGCGAACGAAGAGCTGATAGGTCCGTGGCAAGACCAAGTCTGGCGCCAGCAAATGCAAGCGTTCCTGCCGGCGGGTGGCGTGCCAGTCAAGTACGCGGTCGAAACACGTTCGTCGCTGATGGCATGCCAGATGGCCAGCGACGGTGCGGGCATCGCGATCTTCGATCGCCTCAGCGGACGAGGTCTTGATCTTGGCGGGGTTGTGTTTCGCCCTCTCGAACCGGCTACGTGGGTCGAATTCGGTTACGTCCACCGGCGCGGCGAAGCGCTGAGTGAAAACGCTGTTGGGTTTATCAGCGCCGTGCGGCGGGCCATCGAAGAATTTCGCAATAGCGATCCGGAGAACGCAGCGGCGGTTATTCCGGCAAATTAAAAAGGCGCGCTGATATTGTTTTTTCGGCGGCTTTTATAAAAGCTCCAAATCGGGTCGCGACGACCTTTTTAAGGTGTCGGCGATCATTGTTATTGGTACGCGCAACAGTTGTAAACCACTGCCGGGCATTCGTTTATAGGCAGTGTGCGCGGCCATTAACCTAAAACCCGGTCAAGTTGTGCGCTGCGATGATGTAATGCTGTCACACGACGGTTGAATTACGAACGCGTCCGAGGCGTTTTATCTGCCCCTATATTGTTGATTTTTCAGGGCATGCATAAGCTGTATTGCATATTTCTGACGAGCCCTTTCAATGATTCGAATAGTTGCTTCGGCGGCTTATTCGCATAATTCCCAGAATAAGAGAATGTTGGGTGGGGACGGCTTGTCGGAGTGCGTAAAGTGCGTAGTGTGCGTAATCCGCTGTATGCGGGTGACTACCGGAAATGTAGAGGGTTTCGACCGGTAATTGGCGGCACGTCCGCGATTATGGTCGCCTTTCTGACCTTGATTGGTCCGATGCCGGCTCAGGCGGCCGGCGATGACGGGTTCGATGCTTCAGACGTCGACGATTCGACTGCAAATGACGATATCGATCAGTCGCAGGCCGCGCTGAAGGGTCAAGCTGGGACGAGTGGTGGGCTGACCGTCGAAGGCTTGGTCCTGCGTCGCAGCGATATCGAGACGGTTCCGCTCACTGCGCCGAACGCGCCGGCCGCGGCCTACACTCTTGTCGATTCCACCGTACTAGAGGGGAAGGACTACGCGCCGGGTGTGCGTGTCTCTCTACAGGCGGAAGTGCTCGGTCAGGGGATCGAGTTCTCAGCCTTCTACCTCAACCCGATCAGCCTTGAGGGCATGCGGCTTGGTTTTGGTAGCAGCACGACGGACACGGCTTACTATTTGCCGTTGAAGAATGCCGGTTCGATCGCCGATATGGCGACGTCGAATTCGCACAACACCTATGGATTGATAGCACACCACGAGACCAAGCTGTACGGCGCTGAGGCCAATCTCGCGCAGCCGCTTGGGATACCAGGACTGATCGTTGGTGCACGAGCGATCTACTTCGGTGAGCATCTGACGACGACGTCGATTAGACGGTCGGTGGATACGCCTCCAAGTGCGTCAGGCAATAGTCAGCGCGATCACGCTGGGGTGCGCATGGACAACCAGCTAGTTGGCGTGCAGCTCGGGTTGCAGCATATGTTCGACGTTGGCGATGCCATGCGCATCGGCGGCAGTGTCAAGGGCGGACTGTATAGCAACTTTGTCGACCGCAACCGGACAGTGAACTCGGAAAATCGGGTCGACAGGAGCTGGGAGGGGAGCGACCACGATCGGGTCTTTGCTCAGGGCGTGGAAATCAACCCGCGCATTGAGTTCAAACTCGCCGAGGGTACGTATCTGACTGCGGCGGGTCAGTTTCTCTGGCTGAACAACGTCGGTACGGCAGTTCCCCACTACGACACCATTGGTGTGCCCGAGAACCACGACGTTCGCGCCAAGGATGATGTCTTCTTCTACGGAGGATCGCTGGGCATGACGATTGCACTCGATCAATCGTCCCCGACCAGCAACAGCTTGCCGAACTTCCCATCGGCTGTTCCGAGCATGCTCAACGCCAGTGGTGACGATATCGACGAGCGGGTGGCGGAGCTCGAGGAGTCAACGGCGCGCAAGGGAAACAGCGGGGTATCGCTCACGATTTCCGGCTGGATCAATCGCATGGTCATGGCCTGGGACGATGGCGTGAAGAAGGACGTCTACGTCGTCGACAACGTGGCCTCGCGTAGCCGCGTCAACTTTGATGGCGCTGTGCAGATCGCACGTGGCTGGAGCGCGGGCTACCTCCTCTCGTTGGGGCTCGATGACACGGCGTCGAACGACGTCAGTCAGCTTACGGCCCAGGGCGATAACCAGATCGAGGTTCGCCATTCCGCGTGGTGGCTGCGCAATAGCCAGCTCGGTACCGTCACGCTAGGTCTCACTTCGACCGCGACCGACAATATCATATTGAAGGACGTCGGCGGCATCATGCCTGGTGCGGCGAACATGGCGACGATTGGCGGTGGCTTCTTTCTGCGCCGCGCCGACTACTATGGGCAGGGTGACAGCGGCCTCATCATTTCAGGGGCATACACAACGCCGCTGAATGACATTATCGCTGGCGCCAGTGTCGATACGCTGAGGCGGAATGTGATCCGCTACGACGCGCCGCGCTTGTCGGGGCAATGGGGAAATGTGGACCTGTCGGCGGCGTGGGGTGAGGACGATTTCTACGACGTCGCCCTTGAGCACGGCATCAACTACGACGATTGGAAGTTCCGCTTCGGGGCCGGCTTCCTGCGCGACCTCGACGAGGGTTCGGGCGGCGGTCACCGCGACCGGCGGGAATACAAGGGATCGGCCAGTCTCCTGCACATCCCGACGGGGCTGTTCGGAACGGTGGCCTACGTGCACCGTACCTTCGACGGGCAGAACGATAGCAATCAGGTGACCTTCGGTGAGAACGTCGTCATCGAATACGACGCCTCTCGGCCGAACCGCCCGCCGACTGACTACCTATATTCCGCCTTCGGCCTGCGCCGCCAATATTGGTCGATCGGAGACACCTCCGTTTATGGTGAGTACGGGCAGGTGAACGACGCGATCCAGGGCATGCGCGAAGCTGGACTGCGCGCCGTCTTCGATAGCAGCGTGTCGATGTTCGGAGCGGCCATTTGCCAAGATATCGATGACGCCGGGATGGATCTCTACGCGGGCGTGCGCATCTACTCGTTCGATACGCAGGGTCTGCAGTATAGAAATTCGTCTTCGTCTCCTTTGGCTCCTGCGCCGCTGAGCGATCTCATGTTTGGTTATGCCGGCAGCCGCATCAAGTTCTGAACTCGAGGATCGACTCCAATGGACAGCACCACACAAGCCCGATCCTCCGGTCGCAGCCGGGAGCAGCGCATGGCTAAAGTCGTGCCAATCGGCATCGCAGCTCTGTTCGCTGCCGTTCTGGTTTGGATGGCGACGCCGGCCTTCGCGACGGAAACGCGGTTCGATCCCGAATGGGAGAGAATGCCCGTCGGCGACGGCGCGTTCGATGTCGTCGACATTTCGCGCGGGCCGGTGACCATCTTCACGTATCGGCCTGCATCGGCAACGAGCAATAGCCCTATCTGGGTCGTGATGCCGGGGCAGCGCCGCGATGCGGCTCACCACTTGGCGTTTGACTATTACGACACGTGGCAGCCGCTTGCGGAGCAGTACGGCGCTATTCTGCTCGTGCCGGAGTTCACATCGAACAAGTGGCCGGGTGCATGGGCCTACAACATCGGCAATGTGCGTAGCCGTCGCCTGCAGCCTAAGCCTTGGCGGCAGACAGCCTTCTACGTGGTGGAGCAGGCATTCCGCATGGCCGCCGGCAGTCTTGGCAGCCATCGGCGGAAATTCAGCATGTTCGGGCACGGCGCTGGCGGGCAGTTCATCCAGCGGTACGTGCTTCACTCCGGCTGCCGCATGATCGACCGCGCTGTCGCGGCCAATCCCGGCTGGTACATGATGCCGGACGACGAATTCCAGTTCCCGTTCGGCCTGCGCGGAGCGCCGATCAGCCAGAGCACCTTGAGCAACGCTTTTGGGTGCAACATGACGCTGCTGCTCGGAACGGCTGACGTGAACTACGCGCGGATGCGCAATGATCCCGACGCGCTCAAGCAAGGAAAGACGCGCCACGATCGCGGGCTGTTCTATTTCAGCAGGTCGAGAGGCATTGCCGCACGGATGGGTGCGCCGTTTAGCTGGCGCTTGAAGGAGGTTCCTGGCGTTGCCCATGAGGCCTCGCGGATGGCCCCCACGGGCGCGGCACTGCTGGCGGGAGCACGCGTTGCCGTCTCGGAGTGACCTTAGGCCAGCGTGGCCGCGCCGAGATATCGCGCCGCATGTGGTGAGTTGTGGAGGGTTGATGCAGTCCGTCTTGCGCGTTGGCATGCTGGCTGGTGTCTGCGCCATCGTTGTGGCGCATGCGATGGCGGCTGATCTGCCAGACGCGACGGAAGTCGAGGAGGCACGCGCGGGGCCGGATTCGGTGCAGGCGGTGTTCGATACCGACCAGACCAATCAATACGTTCTCGACATCGAGGCCGCCATGGCGCGGGCGCAGGCTGCGCAGGGAGCGATTCCGCGTTCGGCGGCGGAGGCCATCACGCGCAAGGCGCACATTCGCTTCGCACCTGCCGAGGAGATCGAGAAAGAGCGTGCGATTGTTCAGCATCGTATGGTGGCGCTTCTGAACGTGTGGCGGCGTGCCATCGACCCGGAGGCACGCCAGTTCGTGCACTATGGGACGACGACGGTCGATATCTACGACACCGCGCTGGCTCTGCAGTTGAGGCGCTCAACGCTGCTGATTATCGAGCGACTGCGCGACATCGAAGCGATCCTCATCAAGTCGGCGCTGACCTATCAGGACGCGATCATGCCGGGCCGCACTCTGGGCCAGCATGCGCTGCCGATCACGTTCGGCAAGAAGATCAGCACATGGATTGGTGAGAACCGGCGGGATATCGAGCGTCTCAAGCTGCTGCTCGGGGAATTGGATCGTTGTGCAATCCTGAAGGGGGCCGTCGGCACTTACGCCGGTCTTGGCACGCGTGCCATCGCGATCGAGCAGACATTCGCCAAAGAGTTGGGGCTGTCGGCGCCGTATCCCGATGACTGGCACGCTTCGCGCGACGTGTTCGCTTCCTATGCATTGACGCTGGGTCTCGTCAGCAAGCTCTACGGCTCAATCGGTCAGGAGCTGTTTCTGCTGCAAATGACCGAGATAGGTGAAACCGAGGAGCGGCGCAAAGCGACATCGATAAGCAGCAGCTCGATGGCGCAGAAGGTCAATCCGAGCAAGTCGGAGGCGCTCATCCATGCCTCGCGCACGATACCGCGTCTGGCGGAAGTGATCCTCGACGATGTGGTGAATTTCTTCGAGCGCGACAGCACGGTGGGGCCGGATGCGGTGCTGAAGGATATATCGGTGCAGACGGAAGCGAACCTGCGGACGGCGGCAAGGTTGCTAGGCACGCTGCAGGTCAACCGCGACGCAATGCGAGAGAACCTCAACAAGACCAGAGGCCTGATCATGACGCAGCGCGTGGCCTTTGCCTTGTCGCCAAAGATTGGCAAGGAGGAGGCCGACGAGCGGCTGCACGCGGTCACGCAGCGCGCCGTGCAGAACAAAGAGGATTTCCGCACGGCGCTACTAAAGGACCCGACAATCTCGAAGCTGCTGTCGCCTGAAGAGATCAACGTGCTGTTGGAGCCGGAAGGCTATATCGGCCTCGCGCGTGAGGAGGTGGCTGCAGTCATCGCGCACGTGGAGGAGTTGAGGCGGAGCGACCCAGCTGTCGGGTCGCCGTCGAGCTTGACCGCGCAAGAACAACGCTGAGTGCGAGGCGCGCCGCCTTATAGGGGTTTCCACAATTGCCCTTTGTGCGCAGCGCCGCTTAGATCGCGCAGACGTAAACCTTGAGGGATGTCATGCGCGCTGCGGGCGAGGCCACACCGGGCGGCAGCAAGCCCTTTTATCGGTTGCTCTATGTGCAGGTGCTGTTCGGCATCTTCGTCGGCTTTCTGGTCGGCTGGCTGGCCCCTGACATTGCGCAAAGTCCGTGGGTCAAGGCGCTGGGCGACGGCTTTATCAAGCTCATCAAGATGGCCATCGCGCCGATCATCTTCTGCACGGTAGTGTCCGGCATCTCGCACATTGAGGATGCGAGCAAAGTCGGTCGCGTTGGGATAAAGGCGCTCCTCTATTTCGAGATCGTGTCGACACTGGCGCTGGGGATTGGCCTCGTCGTCGGCAACGTGGCTCGTCCCGGAGACGGTTTCGTCGGTGGTGGCGATGCCTCGGCGGTGGCTCAATATGTCGAGCGTGCGGCGCACCACTCGACCGTCGACTACCTGCTGCACATCATTCCCAATAGTTTCGTCGGCGCCTTCGCCGATGGCGAGATCCTACAGGTTCTGCTGATTGCGATCCTGTTCGGGTTTTCCCTGATGGTGCTGGGAGAGCGCGGGCGCACGGTGCGCGCGCTCGTCGATGATGTCGGGCATGCGTTCTTCGGCGTCATCGCCGTGATTATGAAGGCGGCTCCGATCGGTGCCTTCGGTGCGATGGCGTACACGATTGGCAAGTACGGTCCTGCGGCGCTCGGCAATCTTGCGGGGCTCATCATTGCCTTCTATGCGACGGCGGCGCTTTTCATTTTTGTCGTGCTCGGTTTCATCGCGCGGGCGGCTGGTTTCTCGATCTTCCGCTTCCTCGCCTACATCCGTGACGAGATCCTGCTCGTGCTCGGCACATCCTCGTCGGAAAGCGCGCTGCCGCAGCTGATGGAGAAGCTGGAACGGCTCGGCTGCTCCAAGTCGGTGGTCGGGTTGGTCGTGCCGACAGGCTATTCGTTCAATCTCGATGGGACGAACATCTATTTGACGCTAGCGACGCTGTTCATCAGTCAGGCGCTGGGCGTGGAACTTTCGTGGCACGATCAGGCGGTCATCTTCGCGGTTGCCATGCTGACCTCGAAAGGGGCGAGCGGCGTAACGGGCGCTGGCTTCGTCACGCTAGCGGCGACGCTCGCCGTCGTCAGTCCGGCGCTAGTGCCTGGAATGGCGATCGTGCTCGGTATCGACAAGTTCATGAGCGAATGCCGCGCGCTGACTAACTTCATCGGCAACGGCGTAGCTACCATCGTTGTTGCAGCCTGGGAGGGCGAGCTTGACCGCGAGGCGCTGGCTCGGGGCTTGGCCCGTCGTGTCGATCCTTCGGACGTCGAGACAGCGGTGACGACGGGATAGTCGGAGTCACACCGAGTGGCTCGCGGGCGGGGCCACTTGCTGCTCGAGGAACCCCACCGCCTGGTCGATGCCGTGTTCGGCATTGATGGCCTCACCCAGCCGCGCTGCGGTGCTTTGCATTTTTGGATCGGCCATCGCGTCGATGGCGGCTGCCATGCTCTCTACCGATAGCGACTTGCGGACGAGAGGTGCGGGACCGGCCCCGAGTGCCACTACGCGCTTTGCCCAGAACGGCTGGTCGCCGAAGAACGGACAGATGGTTGTCGGTTTGCCAGCGCGGAGGGCTGCGGCGGTCGTGCCGGCTCCGCCGTGGTGGATGGTGGCCTTTACGTGGGGGAGAAGCCGGTCGTGTGGGGCGCTCGAAATGCAAAGCACGTGGGGTGCCTGCTGCTGCGCACTGAGGGCGCCGCCACCGATGACGAGGATACCGCGGTTGCCGGTTCGGGCGAGTGCCTCGATGACGATGGCGCTGAGGTGATACGGGTCGAGGCCAGGCATACTGCCAAAGCCGACATAGATCGGAGGCTCGCCAGCGGCTAGAAAGCCTTCAAGGTCAGGCGGCATGTGCCAATCGGGATTGTCGAGGAACCAATAGCCGCTGACGAGGACGTCTTGGCCCCAGTCGGCGGGCTTCGGGATGACGTGTGGACTATAGGCATAGAGCGTGCCTGCAGGCGCGTCGGCGCGCGCGCCGGACAAACCCAACGAGGCCGAGCGCCATTCGCGGATGAGCCTGCCGAACAGGATGGCGGGCGCTTTGGTGGCGAGGAGGTGGCTCGGACGATTGAGCGGTCCGAGCGACTTGAGTGGGAGCAGGGGGCTTGGAAAGGCGGCGGTGGGCGTGAACCCAGGGAGGGGCGAAGCAAGGACTGCGGGCCGCAAGAGCTTCTCAGCTATGTGCGGGGCCGCGAGTGATTTTGGGTGATAGACGATGAGGTCGGGCCGGAAGGCCTCGACAGCGCTCCATTCGGCATCGAAGAGACGGCGCATCATCGGCCGTACGTGCTTCAATAATTTGAATCCCGCTGCGAAGCCTTCGCTGCCAGCAATTGCAGCCTTGCCCTCGGGCATATCCAACAGGGCGAGAAACTCTCCGGGCAGCGGCGCCGCTTGCACGCCGTATTCGCCGACAAGTCCCACATACTGTTCGGGCGCCGCGAGCTGCACCACGTGGCCGCGTGCCATCAGGCCAAGCGCCAAGGCGATGTAGGGCTGCACGTCTCCGCGTGTACCGAGTGTCTGAATTGCGATGCGCATACGAATTTCATACGCGGATGGGCGGGGACGCGAAATGTCAGAATGGATGGGTCAGGCGCTCGGGCGCCCTCGGGTGTGCGGTGCGCGCATCCGCAATCCGGCTTGGGCGGGGCGGGTGTCCGGATGGCATCCCTGAAAGTGAAGGGGAACACCATCCAGTTGCGTCCTGGCGTCGGCGTCTACCAGCCGCGCGATAGGCGGGCGTAGTAGATCACTGGCGAGGGTTCGATGCTCTCGGTCCTGCTGGTGATGGTCCCACCGGAATCGCGTGTCACAAGAGTGCGCTCATCTTTCGCTCGCAGGAGGTTGCCCGCGGTCAGCGACAACACAACTTGCTCGTCGAGGGAAATTCTCACCGAGGCATCGAGGCGATCGAGGGCGGAGAAGTCGGTCTGCTGGCGAGATCCGTCAACCAGCAAGATATCCTGATCATAGGCGTAGGTGCGATTGTAGCCGAGACCGAACGTCGTCTCCCAAGCAGGGACGAAGTAGTCGACGCCGACGTTGGTGAGCAGGTTCGGTTGCTCGGCGAAGCGTCGCGATTGTCCCGTTTGAGCGTCGGTCAACTCCGACTTCATCGCTGTTGCGTTGCCCCACAGGGTGAGATCGGGGAGGCCCATGAAGACCAGCGGCAGGCGTGCTTCCAGCTCCGCGCCGTATAGCGTTCCGTCGCCCGCATTGCGCGGTGTTTCGGTCCAGCGACCGGCTTCCTGCGTTAGAGTTGCTTCGATCTTGTCCTGGAAGGAACGGGCAAAGAAGTTCGCCGACAAGAGGCCGGTGCGTCCGAAGAGGAAGTAATCCGTGCCCACGTCGAGGCCCCAGATTTTCTCAGGCAGGGTATCGGGATTGCCGCGCGTATCGGGATCGGAGAGTGTTCCGCTGCCGTCGCTCACCGTTGGTGTCAGGTCGCCGAGGTCGGGGCGGCGCAGCATGCGGGCGACGCCGACGCGGAAGTCGACGTTGGGAGCGGCCGACAGTCGGTAATTGATCGATGGATTGAGATCGGTCGACTCCGCCTCCTCGCTCGACATCGAAACGTCAGTGGTTTCAGTGATCGAGTGTTCGAGACGCAGTCCGAGCGTCAAGAGGTCCCTGCCCGTCACCGTGAAGCCATCGCTGATATAGGCGTGATAGATGGTCTCGCTGACCTCATACGTGCGTTCGGGAACAGGCACCGGCGTAAATCCGATGATGGCGTTCTCGTCGTGGCCGCGCTCCGCCCAGCCGAATCCGGCTTCCAGCTCGTGACCTGAAGTTCGGGTCTTGATCGCCGATCCGGCGGCAATGCGTTGCAGGTCGACGGGAACGAAGCGTGGATCCTGGACCGTCGGACCGCTGGTGATTACGCCGGATGAATTATACGTCGTGCGGGTGGTGTCGCGCGTGGTGTCTTCGCGACCCTGCTGGTAATCGAAGAACACGCGCGAGCTCGTGGCATAGCCAAAATCGTGCTGCCATTCGAGATTGACGCCGTAGGTTTCTCGTATGCGCTCGCGAACCTCGTGGGTGTCGCGGTCCACATAGGTTTGATTGGAGTTGAGGCGTAGCGTGTTCTGCTCGCGATCCTCTGTGGTGCGCAAATAGCTCGGCGAGACGATGACCGTGTTGGCCGGATCGACAGCCAGCTCAAAGCGCGAGAGCAGGGTATACTCGTCGAATTTCCGCTGCTGGGGGACGAACTCGCCGCGGTTGGGCGTGATGCCTCCGGCGCCAAACGTAAGCTCGGTGGCGCTTTCCTGCACCAAGCGCCGCTGGTAGCCACCGGCGATGAAGTAGCGCAACGGGCCTGCCGTGCCACCTTGCCAAGCCGCAAGCTCGCCGGGAACGCCGTTGTCTTCGAGCCGTCCGGCACCGACAGTCACCTGTCCTCCCGATGGCCCGAAGGAGCGTTTGGTGATGATGTTGACGGTTCCGGCAGCGCCCATCGATTCCATGCTCGCCAGCGGGGTGCGGATGATTTCGATGCGCTCAATGAAAGAGGCCGGAATGCGGTCCACTTCGAGGTTGCGGCTCGTGTCGCCGTCAAGAAGTGGACGGCCATCGAGAAGTACCTGCGTGTAGGCTTTGTCGATGCCGCGGAGTTTGATGTCACGGGAGCGATTGACGCCAGGGAAGGTGACGCCGGGGAGCCGACGCACGACATCGCCTACGCTCATGTTGTTGTACTGCTGGAGCTGGGCGCCCTCGATGACGACTGTGGCGTTGGGTGCGTTCGAACGCGTCGTGAGGGCGCTTTTTGCCGAGGCTCCCACGGCATTGCCGGAATCGGTCACCGAAGTCCCTGGGGGCGGTGCACTGGAGGTTTGGTGCGGAGCTGGGCTTGCTGCTGGTGCCGCCGCTTTCGTCTTGGCGACTTTCTTTGCAGGCGCATTCTTCGCGACTTTTGGCTTTTCACTCGTCGTGACGGTGACAGGTGGCAGTGGAATGCTCGTCTCTTGAGCCTGTGAAGCAGCCGACCAACCTGCCAGGACCGTTACGGATAATGCTATACGCTTGCTTACGCTCACACTCTTACTCCAACACGCGATACTAAGGCGCAGACGTTGGCATGCGGGCGTCAGGCCCTCAACATTGTTTACTGTTTTAGTATTGTTTCATGAGCGGCCCCGGCAATACGGCCACAGCACTCGATACGGGTGTTCTCGCCGAACACACCCTTCCCGGCCGCTGTCGCACGTGCGTGACTTCCAAACGACGTAGGAAGTACGCGTCGGAGCTGCGGAGTTTTGGTGCAGGTCGAGTGGTGGGCCCGCCAGGATTCGAACCTGGAACCAGACGGTTATGAGCCGCCAGCTCTAACCATTGAGCTACGGGCCCGCGCCGCCGCGACTCATGGAGGGGCAGGACGGGGCACCTC
>JBAZYB010000052.1:0-19376 GCA_041659545.1 Hyphomicrobium sp. | reverse complement strand
GGTCGTTGAAATTCTTCACATACGCGGCGAGCTTCTCTTGCGTGTCGCGCTCCGGATCGACGCTGACAAAAATCGGTGTGACCTTGCTGGCCTTGGGACCGAGCTCATCGAGCGCCGCCGAGATGAGTTGCAAGCCGGCCGGGCAAATGTCCGGACAGTTCGTGAACCCAAAAAACACCAGCATGTATTGGCCCCGGAAATCCTGATCCGTGACCTTCTTGCCGTTCTGGTCGGTGAGCGCGAACGGACCACCGACGAGAGCCTTGCCCGACGTTGTCGAGTTCATCGGCGCGAACAGCCTGTCGCGAAACTCCGGGAAGACCGTGATGGCGGCGACGCCGCCGATCAATACGCCGACGACAACACTCAGGATTAGCCTTGCACGCATTCGCTCGCCTTCCTCATTCTCCCCCGGCAATAAGCCGTCATCGATCTGCGCGCAACTCGCCACGCGGCGCCGCGAACATTCACCATGAAATGGTGCCCCAGCATGCGAGCGCCTAGGCCCCAAGCGCGGGTAGTAACCCCCGCGATGCCCGGCGTCATTGCTTCCAGATCGGCCTTATGAAGCCCCGGGCGAAACCCGCCATCTCAAAACCCGGTGGAACATGCAGCTCGCCTGGCTTAATTCGAGCGTCGAATTACGCTCGTCATCCGGCGTCCCCCGCGTGCTAATCTGCCGCCGGCCCGCCACCTAGAGGAAACGCTTTTGCTGCAGACGTTCATCCGCCGCAAGAAGAACCAGCGCGTGCTCGCCGACCCGGTCAACAACCGCCTGCGTCTGCATACGATCATTCGTCTGCGCTGGATTGCCGTCCTTGGCCAGTTCGCGGCCATTTCTGCCGTCTCGTTCGGACTTGGCTTCTATGTGCCGATCGGCGCCTGCCTGACCGTCATCGCGCTTTCGGCGTGGCTCAACGTCTTCCTGGCTATCTGGTATCCCTCGCGCCACCGGCTCAGCGTCCACTACGCGACAGGACTTCTCGCCTACGACATCTTGCAGCTTGCAACGCTGTTGTTCCTCACAGGCGGAATGGACAACCCGTTCGCGATGCTGATGGTGGCACCCGTCACCGTATCGGCGGCGACGCTGCCCTTGCGCAATACCATCGTGCTTGGACTGGTGGCATTGGGCTCGGCCGCCGTGCTCGTCGTCGCCCACGAGCCGCTGCCCTGGTATCCGGGCGTCGAACTCGAACTGCCCATCATCTACAAGATCGGAGCCTTTGCCGCGCTATGCGTCTCGACGACGTTCATCGGGTTGTATGCCTGGCGCCTGACGAAGGAGGCCCGGCAGATGTCCACCGCGTTGGCAGCAACCGATATTGTCCTGGCGCGCGAGCAGCGTTTGCACGCGCTCGATGGCCTCGCTGCCGCAGCCGCCCATGAGCTCGGCACACCGCTGAGTACGATTGTTCTGGTGACCAAAGAGCTCGAGCACACGATCAAAGCCGACGACCCGCTGCGCGAGGACATCGGCCTCCTCAAGTCACAGGCGCTGCGTTGCCGCGAGATTCTGCAGAAGCTGACGCGTCACCCCGGCGAGGAAGACCCTATGCACGCACGGGTGAGCGTGCGCGCCATGCTCGAGGAGGCTGCCGAACCGTACTTTTCCGACAAGGTCGCCATCAACGTCGCCGCGGCACCCGCACCCGTCATCGAAGGCGGCGAAATTCGTCGCCACGCCGAGGTGGAGCGCCGGCCCGGCGTGATCTACGGACTGGGCAACATCATCGAGAATGCCGCCGAGTTCGCCAAGTCGAAGGTCGACGTGACGGCCGAGTGGGGCCCCGGGGGCCTTATCGTGACCATCGCCGACGACGGCCCGGGCTTCCCTGTGGAGATCATCGACAACATAGGCGAGCCTTATGTGACCACCCGGCCGGCCGAGCGCCAGGACGGATTTCTCGAGGAGGACCCGGCGGGACTGGGCCTGGGTTTCTTTATCGCCAAGACACTGCTGGAGAGGTCCGGGGCCACGGTTGGCCTCGCCAACCGGGCCAGCGGGGGCACCGGCGCCATCGTGACCGTGAGCTGGCCACGCTCGATTATTCTTAATCATGAGCCAAAGATCGCATAGATCTTTGGCTTTTTTGGCCTGTCGGCAGGGGCAGGGGCTAATTCCTCATTGACAAAAAGCCTATCTTAAGGCTGACAGACCTGCGACAAGTTGCGACCTTACCCGGCTAAGCCCGTGCAAGGTCCCGCGGGCCGGCTGCTAATCGCCTAGCCGGCCCCTATCTGCCCTCGTTGAGTAAGGAGGCGTCCCGTGGAGGCGAAACACGCTGCCGCCCAATCCGGATTGGCCGGAGGAACAATGAACGAAACAGAAGATCTCTCCTTCCGTCAGGACGAACTACCCGAAGATCGCTCGCTTATCGTCGTCGATGACGACCGCGCTTTTGCGCAGCGTCTGGTGCGGGCCATGGAATTGCGCGGTTTCGAAGTGCGCGGTGCGCACTCCATTGCCGAAGGCATCGATCTCATCCGCGAGCGCGCGCCCGCTTTTGCAGTTGTCGACATGCGGCTCGAGGATGGCAACGGACTAGACGTCATCGCCGAGCTTTCGCGCGCCCGTCCGGATGCGCGGGCGATCGTGCTCACGGGCTATGGCAACATTGCCACCGCAGTGACCGCCGTGAAGCTGGGCGCAGTCGACTATCTCGCCAAGCCCGCCGACGCTGACGACGTCACTGACGCGCTGCTTGCGCCGGCCGATGATAAAGCGCCGCCGCCCGAGAATCCGATGTCGGCGGACCGCGTGCGCTGGGAGCACATCCAGCGCGTGTACGAGCTGTGCAACCGCAACGTGTCGGAGACGGCTCGGCGCCTCAACATGCACCGCCGTACTTTGCAGCGCATTCTCGCCAAGCGCGCGCCGAAGTAATCCGGCGCGCCACCGTCAGCTGTTTTCGAGGCTCGGATCAGCCAGCACCTGCAGGCTGAACGCCGCTGCTCGCGCAAAACGCAGCGTCATGGCTTTGCGTCGCGCTGCGGCCAGTCGCTGGTGTGGAACATCCCGGATGATCTCACCGCCATAGCGGTCGGCGAGGATCAGGCCCGTCTGCTCGGGCAGCACGGCCCGCGGAAAGTCCGGCGCGACAGCAAAGAAGAGCGCGTCGGAAAAGTCACGGTATTCCGGCCACTTGTTGTCCACGCGCAGATCGTCGAGGCACGACTTCACCTCCACGATCCAGATATCGCCTGCCGGTGACAGACCGACGATATCGGCACGCCGCCCATTGGGCAGCGGCAACTCGGTGATCACCGCGAACGACATGGCGCGCAATAGCCGCCCGGCACCGCGACACACTTCGCGGGTGACTGCGTCGCGTCCCGCACACACTGCTTCTGCCGGTTCTCCACCGTCCGCCATACCGATGCCTGTTTCCCCGGCTTTATCGTCCATTGCCGTCATTTCACCACCATAGGCCGGTGACAGTGCCGGCAGCAGTTGAGGGGATGGGTCGCAGTGTGTGCATGCTTGCGATCCAACTGCAGTTCGAGCTGGCCGACGCGCACTCGAATCTGGTTTTAGGAGTCGCGGGCAACTCATCGAGGGACGGGCGCCTGACCCCATGTTCTTCAAACTATTCAAGTCAGACAAGAGTAAGTCCGCACCATCCGACGGGGAAGCTGCCGCTACGGCGGAGCCATCATCGGCCGGGGCTGCGCCATCTGAGACCTCGCCCGACACGGCCGAACCCGCGCTGCCGCTTGGCGCGCATATGGATTCCACCGGCGCGACCGATCCCACGAGCCTCGGCTTCAAGACTACGGCCGATCTGACTCCCAACGATTCTCCAATCGGCCAGGAAAAGGCGATGCAATCCATCGCCTTTGGCGCCGGCATCAAGGGGCCGGGTTACCACATCCTGGTGACCGGACAGCCGGGCACCGGCCGCCGCACGGCCACACGCGCCAAGTTGGAGGAGGTCGCCGCCAAAGCCGAAAGGCCATCGGATTGGGTCTACGTCAGCTCCTTTGATCCCACCGGCGGATTTCGCGCCTTGAAGCTTCCGCCCGGCACGGCAAAGCCTTTTGCCGAGAAAATGTCGCTGGCCCTCGATCTGCTCGCCGATGCGTTGCCCGCGGCGTTTGCTGCCGACGACTACGATCTGAAGCGTCGTACGATCGAGGAGGAATTCCGCCTCAGCCGCGAAGATGCGCTCGAGGCGCTGCGGCGCGAGGCCGAGTCACAGAACATCGCGCTGCTGCGTACACCAGCCGGCATCGCCGTTGCCCCGGTGCTGGAAGGCAAGGTGGTCAAGACGGACGTCTTCAACGCGGTGCCCGAGGCCCTGCGCCGTGAGGTGGAGACCAAGATCGCCGCGCTCGAGGCCGAGATAGAGGCCATCCTCGCCGAGCGCCCCGATGCGGAGAAGGAGCGTCGCGCCCGACTTGCTGCGCTCACCGAGCAAATCGCTGGACGCCACGTGCGCGCCGCGCTCGACGACATCAAGACCGAATACGCCGACGTGGGAGGCGTGGAGAGCTATCTCAAGGCGGCAGCGCGTGATCTGGTGCGCAACGCTGGCGGTTTCCTTCACGGTGCTTCCGTTCCGTCTGGCCAACCCTCACGTATGGCCGCCGCGCATCCGCGTTTTGCCCGCTACCTCGCCCACGTGATGGCGACGAGCTCGGCTGGGACGGGCGCGCCCATCGTCCATGAGGCTAATCCGACGTACCCCAACCTGTTTGGTCGCGTCGAGCTGGCGGTCGCGAGCGAAGGTAACAGCCGCGTGGTCCGCATCAAGCCGGGCGCACTGCATCGCGCCAATGGCGGCTACCTTCTCGTCGACGCCGGCGCGCTGTTGGAAAGTCCAGCGACCGCGGATGCGCTGCGTCGCGCCCTTGAATCGCAGGAGATACGTTTCGATCCCCCGACCGGTCCTGTCGGCACCGTGGGCGACGAGATACCCGATCTCGAGCCTATACCGCTCAGCGTGCGGGTCGTTCTCATCGCGGACGCCGAAGCGCAGCGTCAGCTGTCCGCTAGCCACGGTGCGCTGCGCCGTCTCTTCAAGGTCGAGGCCGTCTTCGAACCTTCCATCGACCGCACGAAGGATTCGGTCGAAGCGCTAGCAAAGCTCATCGCCTCCATCGTTGACCAGCATGGGCTTCGACCATTGGATGCCGCTGCTGTGGCGTTGCTGGTCGATGAGGCCGCAAAGCGCGCCGGTGGGGTGAGCCAGCTATCGCTGGCTGTGGGTGAGCTCATCGACGTATGCCGAGAAGCCGACCATTGGGCCGATGGCGAGGGGCGCGACATCACCACGCGTGCCGATGTGGAGCGCGCCCTTCAACAACGCCGCTCTCCGGCCACTGAAACGGCAGTATTGGCGAGAGCCTCATGATCGCCCACGTCGCAGCCGCCGACGAGCGCAGTGGCCGCGTGGTACTTTGGCTGACGGGAACAGCACCGGTCAGCCGCGTGGCGATCGACGCGGCCATGATCCTCGGTCAGGCGTTCCAGGCCGAAGTGGAAAGCCTCTACGTCGAGGATACCCAGCTCTTCGATCTCGCCGAGTTTCCTTTCGCCCGCGTCATCGGAGGTACGGGAGGCGAATGGCAGCCGCTTCCGCAAGCTTCCCTGGAGCGCGAGATGCGCTTTGCCGCGGCGGCGCTGCATAGGCAGGTTGCCGAAGCCGGTGCCGCAGTTTCAGTCGCGTGTCACGCGCGCATCGTGCGCGACGAACCCATGCGCGCCGTCGCCCGCGCCTGTGCCGAGAACGGCCCATGGAATCTCGTCGTTGTCGGCGAGCCGCTGGCAGCAGGCGATGAAGCGCGGCTGGCCGCTCTGTTCGATCAGGTTCGCGACACGACCGGCGCGGTCATCACCGGTCCCTTGGCCCGTCGTGCGCGCGGCCCCGTGGTGGCCGTCGTCGAGGATTTCGAGCGCTTGGGGCCGATGCTCAAGTCGGCGCAGCGGCTGTCGGAGACAACGGGCGGCGACGTCAAGCTCACCCTGGTTGGTGACAGGCGCGATGAACTCGCCTGGATGGAGGGCGAGGCGCGACTGCTTTGCGCCAGTGGCGAGGATAGTGAGATCGCCGCGTTTGAGAGCGTGCTCGCCGCCAACGACGATCCAGCACCCCTTGCCGCAGTTCTGCAACGCTACAAGCCCGGGATGGCAATTGCCCAGTATGGCGGACGCCTGATCGCACCCGGCGTAAACCTGCGCCCGCTGTGCGCAGCGCTCGAATGCCCGCTGCTGCTGGTGCGCTAACACCAGACGCGTTCTGGGTGACTGGTTCGCCCGAAATGCAACCGCGACTAGCGTTCCTTGCGGTCCTTCGGCGCTGTCCTGACAGCAGCATCGGCGTCCGGCTGTCGTAACGCTTCTTCTCGTTCTTCAAGCGAAGCTAGGGCGTCAATCTGCGCCCATTCCAGGGGACGGCGCGTGAAGGCGCTGAACAAGCGCCTCAAATGTCCGCCAATGCTTCGCAGTTGCTGTTCCATCCACACTAACTCAATGAGTTAACTTGTGGTTCCCGGCGGCCCGGCACCGAAACGGCGGTGCTACTCGCTCCCCAAATATTCCGGCCCGGTGCCGATGATCTTCGCGTCAGGCTCGCCAACCACCTTCGCATCCTTTCCTGCATAATCGGAATGGTAGAGCACCCACCGTATCGTTTCGAGGCGTGCGCGCCGTTGATCGTTGGCGCGCACCACGATCCACGGCGCCTCGCTCGTGCTGGTCCGCTTGAAGATGTCTTCTTGAGCCCGGGTGTAGTCATCCCATTTGTCGATCGCGGCCAGATCGATGTCGGTGATCTTCCAGCGCTTGAACGGATCGTGCCGGCGTTCGTGAAAACGAACGAGCTGCATCTCGGGGCCGATGACAAGAAAGAACTTGAACAGATGTATCCCGTCGCGCACGAGCAGGGCCTCGAAGTCGGGCGCATCGCGCAGCAAGGCGTCGGTCTGTGCCAGCGTACAGAAGCTCATGACACGCTCTACACCGGCCCGATTGTACCACGAGCGGTCGAACAGAACCATGTCCCCGGCCGTCGGCAGATGCGAGACGTAGCGCTGGAAGTACCACTGGCCGCGTTCGACTTCGTTGGGCTTCGACAGGGCAACGGAGCGGGCATGCCGGGGGTTGAGGCGCTCCAGAAATCGATTGATGCAGCTTCCTTTGCCGGAAGCGTCGCGCCCCTCGAAGAGAGCGACCAAGCGCTCCCCCTGAAGCTGGACATGCTCCTGCAGCTTCAATAACTCCAGCTGCAGCTCCATCAAGGACTCGCTGTAGGGCTTCTTCTTCAGTTCCTCGTCGTAGGGAAATCCGCCTGAAGCCAGCGCGCGATCTGCAATCTCGGGCGGTAGCACCGGATTATCGATGTCGAACGCAAAACGCCCCCGACCCTTGGCCTTGCTCTTTTTGTCATTCTTTGCGCTCATGACCGTTCACCCACATGTGTGTGTGCCTGCATTGTAAGGTGAATCTCGTGACGCGCGCCTGTCATGTTTGAAAGGCGTTATAGTCTCTCTAGGTAGCAGTCAGGGTCGGAAAAATGGCCCGTAGCCAAGGCAGAAAATGTCGCTAGGTACAGCACTCAGCAGCATGCGCTGGACGGAGCGTAAAGCCGAGGCCGGTGCATGGACGGCCGCGACGTGGGCGGCAGCCAAGCAACGCCTGTCGGCGCGCTGGATGCCGGTCGCAGCCGCTGTGGCGATATTCGCCGTTCTGGTAATGCTCGGCGCGCTTGGAGTTTGGGCCGGGCTTGCTGCCGCGGTGGTGCTCCTCTTCGCCGCTGCCGTTTGGCCACTCGATATGAGCGCAATCATGCAGGCCCTGTCGGGCGCACCCGCCATTGCGACGAGCACACGCCCGGGCGATCTGGACCGCAGCTGGCGTACGGTGGTGGATGCAATTCCAACCGCCGCTCTGGCGCTCGATTCCGACGGAACGCTAGTGCACAACAATCGCCTCGCCGCCGAGATGTTTGCCAAGATCCGCGATGGTCTGCCTCTGAGCCAAGTCTCGCGCAGTCCCGATCTCCTTGTCGCTGTCGATAGCGTCTTGGCCGGCGGCGATCAGCGTATCGACGTCGAACTTGTCGAACGCGTGCCCGTCGAGCGCCGCGTCGCCGCGACGGTCTCTCGCCTCGCGACCGGCGGTCGGCCGTCCGCACCGCATGTGCTTGTGACTTTCCGCGATCTGACGGAGCAAGACCGGCTGGCTCAGATGCGCGCCGATTTCATCGCCAATGCCAGTCATGAGCTGCGTACCCCGCTCGCCTCCCTGCGCGCCTTTGTGGAAACTCTCCAGGGCCCGGCGCGCGATGACGAGAATGCACGCACCCGCTTCCTGCACCTCATGGCCAGCCAGGCTGAGCGGATGACCCGCCTCATCGACGACCTGTTGTCGTTGAGCCGGGTAGAGATGCGCGTCCACTTGCCCCCGCGCGGCATCGTCGATCTGAACGAGACCGCAGCCTACGTGTTCCAGTCCATGGAGCCGGTGGCCGAGGTGGCCGGCGTCAAGATCAAGCTGGTGAGCGACGACGTCCCCGCGCGAATCCGCGGCGACCGCGAAGAGATCGTGCAGGTCCTGCAAAACCTCCTGCAGAACGCCATAAAATATGGCCGGTCCGGCGGATCGATCGAGGTTCGCGTGGCGCGTGATCTGCCTCGCGGTGCCAGCGGCGCCAAGGTGTCGGTGAGCATAAACGACGATGGCCCGGGCATCGCACCCGAGCACTTGCCGCGCCTCACCGAGCGGTTCTATCGGGTCAATGTTGCCTCCAGCCGCGAGAAGGGCGGGACCGGCCTGGGGTTGGCAATCGTCAAGCACATCCTTAACCGCCACCGTGGCGAGTTGCGCATCGCCTCGCGCCTCGGCGCCGGCTCGTCGTTCACGGCGAGCTTTGATGAGCTCGGGACGACCTCCTGACGACAGCTGCTTCCGGGCTATATCCGGCAGCAAAATAAAGCCGCAGAATTAGACAAGATAATTCAATGCGTTAACCTGTCACTAAAGTATCGTTGCATTGGTCTATCTAACCCCCACGGCGCAAGGGCGCCGGGCGGGGGAGACGTTCGCGAGGTGCGGGTGACCGCACGCCCCGCTATCACCTCCAAGATCAGGAGATCAGTGTGAGCCACAAGTTTATTGCCTGCACGGCGGCGGCCGTCGTTGGCATGTTCGCGTTCGCCGGCGCTGCCGTCGCCCGCGACCAGATCCGCATCGTCGGTTCTTCGACAGTATATCCCTTCACCACCGCGGTTGCCGAGCAGTTCGGCAAGTCCGGCGCCGGCAAGACCCCGGTCGTCGAGTCGACGGGAACAGGCGGCGGCATGAAGCTGTTCTGCGCCGGCGTCGGCGAAGCCAACCCCGACCTCACCAATGCCTCGCGCGCCATCAAGAAGGGCGAGTACGAGGACTGCCAGAAGAATGGCGTCAAGGACATCGTTGAAATCAAGGTCGGCATCGACGGTCTGACGATCGCCCAGTCGAAGAGCGGCTCCGACACCAACCTGACGCGTCAGCAGGTTTTCCAGGCACTTGCCGAGCAGGTTCCGGACAAGGACGGCAAGCTGATCCCGAACCCCTACAAGAAGTGGTCGGACATCGACGCCTCGCTCCCCGACGTTAAGATCGAGGTTCTCGGCCCGCCCCCGACCTCCGGCACGCGCGACTCCTTCCATGAGCTGTTCATGGAGAAGGGCGCCGAGGCGTTCCCCTCTTTGAAGGACCTCAAAAAAGCCGACTCCAAGGCCTTCGACAAGGTGTGGAAGTCAATCCGCAAGGATGGCGCCTACGTCGAGGCTGGCGAAAACGACAACGTGATCGTCCAGAAGCTTGAAGCGAACAAGGATGCCTACGGCATCTTCGGCTACTCGTTCCTCGAAGAGAACGGCGCCAATCTCAAGGGCGTCTCGATCGAGGGCGTCGAGCCCGAGTATGACGCGATCTCGTCGGGCAAGTACAAAGGCGCCCGTCCTCTCTTCATCTACGCGAAGAAGCAGCACGTCGGCGTCGTCCCCGGCATCGACAAGTTCCTCGCCGAGTACGTCTCGGAGAAGGCCATGTCGAAGGACGGCTACCTTGCGCGCAAGGGTCTCGTTGCACTTCCCAAGGAAGAGGCCGACAAGGCGCGGGAAACGGCTCTCGGCATGAAGACGCTGTCTGCCGACCTCGTGAACTAAACGCGAGTGGGAGGTCATCGCCGACGAGCAATTCGGCGGTGGCCTCCATTTACTCACGCTACACTGCACTTCGAAGGTCCGTCGCTACGCCCTAACGGCTAAGAAGCGAGTTGACATGTCCGGCTACTATTTCCTCACGATGGCGGTTCTGGTTCTGATCGCCTTCTTCGTTGCTCGCGCCCAGGCGGGACGACTAATAAAAGGTGGCGCTGGACAACTGCATTCATTGCCGAACTACCATGGATTTTTTGCAGCGTCGGCCGTGTTTGTGCCCATGCTGCTTATCTACCTGGTCGGCGTGACGCTGCTGGATAGATTTGCGGAGGCCCAGGCGCTCTCGTTCTTCGGTCCTGAGGCGGCAAGCGACGCTTTGCATCGCGGTGCCACGCTCCGGGACATCTATAACCTCGCTGCCGGCCAGTACTCCGGTACCGCATCGGATGCGCTGATTGAAGCAGCACGCAGTCTGGAATCCACTCTCTGGTGGGGGAGAGCGCTCATCTACGGCGCAGGTGTTCTTGCTGCTCTCGTTGCTCTTGGCCTCAGCCTTGGACGTATCAGCGTCACGTTTCGAGCGCGCAACCACTTCGAGCGTCTGGTGGTTCTCGTACTCCTGTTGTGCGCGGCCGTTGCCGTTCTGACGACGATCGGCATTGTATTTTCGGTCCTCTATGAGACGATTCGCTTCTTCTTCGACCCAAGTCTCAAGGGGCGCCCGACCGTCACAGAATTCTTGTTCGGGACGGAGTGGAATCCTCAGGCCGCGATGCGCGCCGATCAGGGTGACATCAAGACGGCCTATGGCTTCGTTCCGCTACTGACCGGTACACTCCTGATCACGCTCATCGCAATTATCGTTGCCGGGCCCCTGGGTCTGTTCTCGGCCATCTATCTTTCGGAGTACGCGACCGGGCGCTTCCGTGCATGGGCAAAGCCGGTGCTTGAGATCCTCGCTGGTATCCCCACGGTGGTGCTCGGCTTTTTCGCTGCTCTGACCGTCGCGCCGCTCATCCGCGGTTGGGGCGAATACTTTGGCCTGGATGTAGCGTCGGAGTCAGCATTAGCGGCCGGCCTTGTTATGGGAATGATGATCATTCCCTTCATCTCATCGCTATCCGACGACGTGATCAACGCCGTTCCCCAGTCTCTTCGCGATGGTGCCTACGCTATGGGAGCGACGAAATCGGAAACAATCAGGCAGGTGGTGCTCCCCGCTGCTCTGCCCGGGATTGTTTCGGCCTTCATGCTCGCGATTAGCCGTGCCATCGGTGAAACGATGATCGTGGTCATGGCCGCTGGACTGGCCGCCAATCTGACCTTCAATCCGCTGGAGGCGGTGACCACGATCACCGTGCAGATCAAGACCATCCTTGTCGGCGATCAAGAGTTCGATAGTGCCAAGACACTGGCCGCCTTCGCGCTCGGCTTCGTTCTGTTCTTCGTCACCTTGGTTCTCAATGTCATCGCCCTGACCATCGTTCGCAGGTATCGAGAGGAATATGACTGATATCACCGCCTCGGATGCCGCTCGCATGCGGCGGGTCGATGTGACCTCGCCCGCTGCACAGGCCCGTATTCGCGCCCGCTATCGCCGTGAATCGCGCTTCAAGCTCTATGGTCTTGGCGCGCTATTGCTCGCCGCCATTTTTGTCGTGGTGCTCATTGGCGACGTTCTCAGCCGGGGACTGCCAGCCTTCTTGCAGTATTCGCTTGTGCTCGATGTTCACGTCGACCCTGCCGCTGTTTCGTCCGGCGGGAAGGTCGATGAGGCCAGCATTCGTTCTGCGGACTATTATCCGCTGACAAAGACCGCGCTGGAATCCGTGTTTCCCGGCGAATTGACCCGCAGTGCGCAGAAGCAGCTGGTGCGCCTCGTTAGCACCGACGCCGCCATGCCGCTGCGCGACGAGCTGATCGCGGATCCAAGTCTCGTAGGCACGACCGTCAAGACACCCTTGATCCTGTCGGCCACCTCTGACCTCTACTTTAAGGGCATGGGCACACCAATCTCGTCTCGCGAGATGCGTGGAATAGCGACCCCGAGTGGAACGTCGGGCGAGATCACGATCTTGACCTCGGCCAACGACTTCGCGGACGCGCTGGTTCAAATCAAGCAGCGCCTCGACGAGCAGGCCAGCAGTCTGCGCGCAGAAGCAGATCGGCTGGAGTTGTTCGCAGGCGACACGGTAACCGCGAAGATCAAGACGCTTCGCGAAGAAGCCGCGCAATTGCAACAGCGCATAGATCAGCCGAAGGTTGAAGAGAAGCTCGACAATAAAATGCCGAGCCTTCTTATCGCCATCGATGGTGGTTTGGTGAAGATCACCAAGCTCAGTGACATCTCCGCCATGGGTGTCGTGCTGATTCCGCTACTCTCAGCGGACGAGGCAAAGCCCGGCACTTGGCAGCTCATCACCTACGAGACACCTGAGAGCAACCGCAAGGTGACGGACCAGGATGTCGCCTTTCTGGAGCGCTTCAAGCAACTTGGCCATATTGAACGCTCCTTCAACTGGACGTTCCTGACGGCGGGCGACAGCCGAGAGCCGGAACTCGCCGGCATTCGCGGCGCACTCGTCGGCACTGCGCTGACGCTCTTCATCACTCTCGTGCTGTGCCTCCCAATTGGCGTGATGGCGGCCATTTATCTTGAGGAGTTTGCCCGCAAGGGCAGACTGACCGACATCATCGAAGTGAACATCAACAATCTCGCTGCCGTTCCCTCGATCGTTTTCGGTCTGCTGGGTTTGGCGGTGTTCCTCAACTTCTTCAACATGCCGCGATCTGCTCCCCTTGTTGGCGGCATCACGCTTGGGCTCCTCGTCCTTCCGACGATCATCATCGCCTCACGCGCGGCGCTCAAGGCCGTTCCACCATCCATCAAAGAAGCAGCGTTGGGCGTCGGCGCCTCGCAACAGCAGGCGATATTCCACCATGTGCTGCCACTGGCCATGCCCGGCATCATGACCGGCGCAATCATCGGCATGGCGCACGCCCTTGGGGAGACGGCGCCCCTCTTGATGATCGGCATGATCGCCTTCATCGTCGATGTCCCACACGGCTTCACCGATGCGGCGACGGTGCTCCCGGTGCAGATCTATCTCTGGTCGGATCTACCTGAGGTGGCGTTTAAATCGAAGACTGCAGCAGCGATTATCGTGCTGCTCGTATTCCTCTTCGTGATGAACGGCGCAGCAATCTGGCTACGCAAGAAATTTGAGAGACGTTGGTAGGAACTCAACCGAGGCTTTCATGCACACGATGATCGATAAGCAAGCTGAGGCGGTCCTGTACTCCGACGGGATCGTTGGGCGCGCACGACCGAAGGTCAGCGCGACGGACGTGAATGTCTACTACGGCGAGAAGCGCGCCCTGAACGACGTGTCGGTCGAGGTTCCTGATCGTGGCGTGATGGCCTTCATTGGTCCATCGGGTTGCGGAAAGTCGACGTTCCTGCGCTGCATCAACCGCATGAACGACACCATCCCGATCTGTCGCGTTACGGGCGAGATCACTATCGATGGCCGGGATATCTACGACCCCAATCTCGACGTCGTACAGTTGCGGGCTCGGGTCGGCATGGTCTTCCAGAAGCCGAACCCATTTCCGAAGTCTATCTACGAGAACGTCGCCTATGGCCCCCGCATCCACGGCCTCAGCCACTCGAAAGCCGATCTCGACGAGATTGTGCAGTCGAGCCTGGAGAAGGCCAGCCTTTGGAAAGAGGTGAAGGATCGCCTCACTGAAAGTGGTACCGGCCTTTCAGGTGGCCAGCAGCAGCGCCTTTGCATCGCTCGCGCCATCGCCGTCAATCCGGAGGTGATCTTGATGGACGAGCCGTGCTCGGCGCTCGATCCCATCGCTACCGCCAAGATCGAAGAGCTCATCGATGAGCTGCGCAAGAACTTCTGCATCATCATCGTGACCCACTCGATGCAGCAGGCAGCCCGCGTTTCGCAGCGAACGGCGTTCTTCCATCTCGGCACCCTCGTCGAAGAGGGTCCGACCCCCGAGATATTCACCAACCCCAAGGACAAGCGGACCCAGGACTACATTACTGGACGGTTCGGCTGATGCTGCGCACCCTCCTCCCCTTTGGCCGCAGCACGCCTCCGGCCCCAACGACACCAGCAGCCGCCCCCTCACGTCCGGCAGGAGATCCTTCCATGAACGAGCACACCGTAAAATCCTACGAAGAAGAGTTGGCTCTGCTCGACAAGAAGATCGCCCAAATGGGCGGCTTGGCCGAACAGCTTCTCGGTCAGTCGCTCGGCGCCTTGGAAAAGCGCGATCCCAAGCTTGCCGAAGAAGTCGTCCTCCAGGATCGCCAGATCGACAATCTCGAGCGCGAAATCGAGGAACAGGTCATCTCCATGGTCGCCCGCCGTCAGCCGATGGCTGACGACTTGCGTCACATCATGGGTGCGTTGCGAATCACTACTGACCTGGAGCGCATCGGCGATCTCGCCAAGAACATCGCCAAGCGCGCCCTGGCCATCGCCGACGAGTCCCATCCCAAGCCGCTCATGTCCGGTATTCGCCACATGGTCGAGCTTGCACTGCATCAGCTCAAGGAAGTGCTCGACGCCTATGCCGAGCGCGATGCCGACAAGGCTCTTGCTGTGTGGCGCAACGATGCCGAAATCGACGCCATGTACAACTCGTTGTTCCGCGAACTTCTAACCTACATGATGGAAGACCCGCGCAACATCGGCATCTCCACGCATCTCTTGTTCGGCGCCAAGAACGTCGAGCGCGTCGGTGATCACACCACCAACATCGCTGAGACGGTGCACTTCCTGGTGCGCGGCTTCAACATCGCTGACGATCGCCCCAAGGACGATCAGACCAGCTCGACGTTGATTTCCGGCACCTGAGGCGGTGAGGAACAGGACCAACTGAATGTCGGCTAAGGTTCTCATCGTCGAGGACGAGGCGCCACTCGCCGAGATGCTGCGCTACAACCTGGAAGCCGAGGGCTTCCGGGTTTCGCATGCCGAGTCTGGCGAGGAAGCGCTCATCCTTCTCGAGGAAGAGCGCCCAGACCTCGTCGTGCTCGATTGGATGTTGCCAGGCGTTTCCGGCATTGAGTTATGCCGTCGCCTGCGCTCCAAGTCGGACTCGCGCAACGTCTCAATCCTCATGTTGACGGCGCGTGGCGAAGAGAGTGATCGCATTCGCGGCCTGTCGACGGGTGCCGACGACTATGTCGTCAAGCCGTTCTCGCTGCCGGAGCTGATGGCGCGCGTCAAAGCCATTCTCCGCCGCACCTCGCCCGACCGCGTCGCCGAGGTCTTGAAGATCGGCGACATCGAGCTCGATCGCGCCGCGCACCGCGTCACCCGCGGTTTGCGTCAGGTACGTCTCGGGCCGACTGAGTTCCGCCTGCTCGAATTTCTCATGGAAAGCTCTGGGCGCGTTCTTTCGCGCACACAGCTTCTCGACGGCGTATGGGGCCGCGACGCCTTCGTCGACGAGCGCACCGTCGACGTGCACATCGGCCGGCTGCGCAAGGCCCTCATTCGCGGCAACGAACGCGATCCCATCCGCACTGTCCGCTCCGCCGGCTACGTGTTCGGCGACGCCTGACGCGCCATCCCTCCAAGCCGCTCCGACAGAGCCATTCCCGCGGACAGAAAAAAGCGCGGGAGTTGGATCCCCCGCGCGAATTCTTATTGGCTAAGTGCCGCAGCGACCGCTTCAGGCGGTTTCTTTGCGCGGAACGGTGACTCCTGGACCAGTGATTTCCACCACCTCGCGCTCGCGGCGGCGAGCTTGAGGGGGTTGGAAAGCACGGCGGGCGTGAAATTCGCAATACGGCAAACCAGGAACCTTGTTCTTGCCGCAGAAGTGGAAGTCGGCCATTTGCGGGTCGCCGATCGGCCAGCGGCAGCTGCACTCGACCAGCGTCTGGATGGTTTTGCGCTCGGCGAGAGGAATGACCATCTCCTCGACGGGCGGAACATAGGTTTCGGCCTCCTGGTACAGGGCACGCAGTGCGGGGTTGCCGGTGGCAGCAAAGCGCGTCTTGGCCATGCGCTTGGAGGCCATGCGGGGGCGTGGCCGATGGCTTTTCATGCGCGATGTGGTCGCGCGCCCTGAAAGACCGAGCCGGTGAACTTTGCCGATTACGGCATTACGGGTGACGCTGCCGAGCCGCCCGGCGATCTGGCTTGCACTCAAGCCTTCTCCCCAAAGCTTCTTCAGCAGATCCACGCGCTCATCCGTCCAAGCCATAAAGTTTCGCTCCCTGAGCATCAGGGGCGCGCGCTATGCGCACACCGATTGACAATCGGGACAGACACGGACGCGGCGCGGAGCGTACGAAGACGCTACGACGAACGCGCCAAGCCAATGCCTGACCGGTTACGGACGCTTTACTGGGGTGACGCGAACTGAAAGGCGCTTGACGACAAGCGCTTGATCGACTTGGCAAGCAACGGCTTTACCGAGTCGAGCCGGGCTACTCACTGGAGTGTCACGCGTTCAACGCGAGACCTCGTGCCGCGACAAGGGGAAACCTACAACAGGCAGAATTGGGCCTACAAGATCAGACATCTGGCTCCGGGGGCATCCAACGGGACAGGTGGTATATTCGCAACACGCAATGATCGTTGCCGTGGCGGATTTGCCCGGCAATGCGGGCGCGGACGGGTCATCGGGACTGACCTTGCAGTCCCGTCCCCAAGACTCTTGTTCAGCCGCTCTGTTTCGATCCGACAGTTGCTGACCTGTTGTCGATCCACCGAGCGCGCGCGCAAAAGCCAATGGATAGCGGCCGTTCCGTTGACAGAGGACCACCGCGCGCGTATCTACAGCGCTTCATGGCCGCCGCGGAGGCGGCTTTTTTAGTTTCCAGCAACGCTACGCTGCATGAAGGGTGGGCCGTCGATGTCCGCATCCTTGGCGGCCTCGGACCCTTCACCCAAGGCTGCTGCGCACACAACAGGCCCTTCACCGGCCGTCATGGGCACGTACGCCCGTCAGAACCTCGTTTTTGAACGCGGCGAAGGCGCTTGGCTGATCACGCCGGATGGCGACCGCTACCTCGACTTTGCCTCCGGCATCGCCGTCAATGTTCTCGGCCACGCGCACCCCCTGCTGATCGCAGCCCTTACCGAGCAAGCCGGCAAGCTGTGGCACACCTCCAACCTCTATCGTGTGGAGGGGCAGGAGCGGCTGGCCGAGCGTCTCGTTGCGGCAACCTTCGCCGACCGGGTCTTCTTCTGCAATTCTGGCGCCGAGGCTTGCGAGGCCGCCATCAAGGCCGCCCGCCGCTATCACTATGTAAGCGGCAACCCGCAGCGCTGGCGCATCATCACCTTCTCGGGCGCTTTCCACGGACGCACGTTGGCGACCATCGCTGCCGGCGGCAATCCGAAATACCTGGAGGGCTTCGGCCCCGCAGTCGAAGGCTTCGACCAGGTGCCGTTCGGCGATCTGGAAGCCACCGAGGCTGCCATCACGCCCGAGACGGCCGCGATCATGATCGAGCCGACGCAAGGCGAGGGCGGCGTCAACGTCGCCGGCACAGAGTTCCTCCGCGCGCTGCGCGAGCTGTGCGACAAGCACGGCTTGCTGCTGGTGCTCGACGAGGTGCAGTGCGGAATGGGCCGCTCCGGCAAGCTATTCGCGCACGAATGGGCCGACATCGCCCCCGACCTTATGCCCATCGCCAAGGGTATCGGCGGCGGCTTCCCGCTCGGCGCATTGCTGGCCACGGAAGAGGCGGCAAAGGGGCTGACGGCTGGGACCCACGGCTCGACGTTTGGCGGCAATCCGCTGGCGACAGCGGTCGGCTACGCCGTTCTCGACGCGGTGCTCGAGCCGGGCTTCCTGGAAGGCGTGCAACAAAAGACGCTGCGCCTCAAGCAGGCCATGGCCGAAATCAAGGACACGCATCCCGATCTCGTCGAAGAGGTCCGCGGCCAAGGCCTGCTCACGGGTCTCAAGCTGAAGATCGCGCCCGCCGAGGTCGTCAAGGCGGCGCTGGGTGAGCATCTGCTTCTCGTCGGCGCCAGCGACAACGTCGTGCGTCTGCTGCCGCCGCTCAACATCACCGACGAAGAGATCGCCGAAGCCGCGCAACGTCTCAGCCGCGCGCTCGATCATCTGTCGGCGCCCGCAACCTGATATCCACCCCAACACAGCCGGCCGGAGTGCTATGGCCACGAAATCGCCAACCGTTTTGCCGCCGAGACATTTTCTAGATCTGAGCGCCCTCGATGCGCCGACGCTGCGCAAGATCATCGACATGGCGCACGCCATGAAGAAGGCCGGCAAGAAAACGCCGGCTAAATTCCGGCCGGCGGGCATCGAAGAAAAGACGCTGGCGATGATCTTCGAGAAGCCTTCGACCCGCACGCGGGTGTCGTTCGATGTCGCCATGCGCCAGCTCGGCGGACAGACGCTGTCGCTGAACAACACCGATCTGCAGCTCGGACGCGGTGAATCCATCACCGACACCGCGCGAGTTCTGTCGCGCTACATCGACGCCATCATGATCCGCGCCAACTCGCACGACACGCTGCTCGAACTTGCCAAATACGCCAGCGTGCCGGTGATCAACGGTCTCACCGACAAGAGTCACCCTTGTCAGGTGATGGCCGACATCATGACGTTCGAGGAGCAAAAAGGTCCGATCAACGGTCACGCCGTTGCATGGGTTGGCGACGGCAACAATGTCGCCGTTTCCTGGATGCATGCGGCCGTCCGCTTCGGATTCGAGCTGCGCGTCGCCTGTCCCGACGAGCTGCGTCCCGAGCAGTCCGAGGTCGACTGGGTGAAGCGCGAGAAGGGCGCGGTCTCCTACGGCAGCGATGCAGTGAAGGCCGTGCGCGGCGTCGATTGTGTCGTCACCGACACCTGGGTGTCGATGGGCCAGACCGATGCTGCCCAACGCAAAAAGATGCTCCAGCCCTACGCCGTTGACGCCAAGTTGATGAAGGCCGCCGACAAGGATGCCATCTTCATGCACTGCCTGCCCGCCTATCGCGGCAAGGAAGTCACCGAGGATGTGATCGATGGTCCGCAATCGGTCGTATTTGATGAGGCAGAGAACCGCCTCCACGTGCAGAAGGCGATCCTCGCCTGGAGCCTAGGGGTATAGCGATGGCAGATGCTACGGCGAAGTCGGAAACCACCCGCGCTGCGCCGAGCGATGACATCGTGCTGCCGTTCCGCACCGTCACCTCTGGGGTCATCGGGCGCTTGGTCCGCCT
>JBAZYB010000051.1:0-19394 GCA_041659545.1 Hyphomicrobium sp. | reverse complement strand
CGATGACGGCACCGGAGAAGCGGGCCAGATGCACCTTCGGCGGCTGCGTTGCCTGGATGAGTGTGGAATCCTCGTGTGCGGCGATTGCTTCTGCCATGCGCGTCGTCGCCTTGCGGCTGGCGGTCGGTGCGGTAAGACCGAGCATCGCGACACGCTCGCCACCGCGAACGAGAAGCTCTGCGGCGGCCAGGGTCAGCAACAGTGCGCGGTCGCGCTTGGTCGTCGGTGCCAGATGACTGCGGAAATCCATTGAGGGCGATAGGTCAGTCCACATCCACACAGTGTGGGCAGCCTCCCACTCGCGCTCACGCACGTAGAGATGGTCGGAACTTGCGGAACGACGCCAGTCGATCTGGCGTAGGGTGTCGCTCGCCTGAAACTGGCGAAACTGCCAGAAGGTCTCGCCGGGCCCGGAGCGGCGGCGACCATGCAGGCCGTGCGCGACCGTCTGCGCGATGCGCTGCGCGTCGATGAGAATCTCCGGCAGACGATCGGCAAGGCCGTGGGCTTCGCGTTCGACCGCGAACACTCCACCAGCCGTCGCCGCATCCCGACCGGAGTGCGTGGCGTTCGCCATGCGTCACTCCACCGCCGAGACGAGCCGTCCGATGATAGCGCCGAGATCGTGGCCTTCGGCGCGGGCTGCGAACGTCAGCGCCATGCGGTGCTTCAAGATCGGTTCGGCGAGGGCGAGCACATCGTCGACGGAAGGCGCGAGGCGTCCATCGATAAGTGCCTTGGCGCGGACAGCGAGCATGAGCGCCTGACTGGCGCGCGGTCCGGGGCCCCAGGCGACGTAACGGTCTGTCTCCTCGTTGGCGCCGGTGCCGGGACGCGCGGAGCGCACCAGCTTGAGGATGGTATCGACGACCTTGTCGGGTACGGGGATCTGACGCACCAGACGCTGGATGCTCATCAGCTCGGGGCCGGAGAGCACTGCCTCGAGGTGGCGCTCATCGGTGCCGGTGGTGGCGAACAGCATGCGGCGCTCTGCCATCACGTCGGGGTACGTCACGTCGATCTGCAGCAGGAAGCGGTCGAGCTGTGCTTCGGGGAGCGGATAGGTACCCTCGTGCTCCAACGGGTTCTGCGTCGCCAGTACGTGGAAGGGGGCCGGGATGTCGTGGCGTACGCCGGCGACGGTGACGTGGTGCTCCTGCATGGCCTGCAGCAATGCCGACTGCGTGCGTGGGGAGGCGCGGTTGATCTCGTCGGCCATGAGGAGCTGAGTGAAAATCGGTCCCTTGACGAGACGGAAGGAGCGCGACTTTCCGGGAACGTCGTCCAGAACCTCGGAGCCGATGATGTCAGACGGCATGAGGTCGGGGGTGAACTGAATGCGCTTGGCATCGAGACCCAGGACCTTGCCCAAGGTCTCGACGAGCAGCGTCTTAGCGAGGCCGGGCACGCCGATAAGCAGCGCGTGGCCGCCCGAAAGAATGGTGACGAGCGTACGCTCGATGACGACGTCCTGCCCGAAAATGACCGATGCGGCCGCCTTGTGGGCCCGTTGCACGCGCTCGGAAGCCGCCTCGAGGCGGGGAACGATGTCGGCGTGCGTATCGATGACGGTGCTCATGGTGATTGCGGCTCGCTAGTCGTTATTGGGATGTCGGCAGCGCTTAAGCCAGCTTAGCAGTATTATTAAGGGAACGATCCAGGGCGGCATGCGTCGGGTCAAGTGAATGTTACGTTAGATTGGGGGTAAGGCTGCCGCACGCTCTCTCAGCCGGTGTAAGTGACGCCGAAAGCGAAATATGGACGACAGAAAGGCAGTAAAGTTGGGCGATCTCGACAGACTGCACGGACTGGTGAACGGCGCGACCCAGCGCCGGTCGGCGCCTGTGGAAAGCTGGGACCCACCTTATTGCGGGGATATCGGCCTCAAGATTGGGCGGGACGGAATTTGGTACTATCGTGGTAGCCCGTTTACCAGACCTGCCCTCGTCAAGCTGTTCGCCAGCGTGCTGCGCCGGGACGCGGATGGGCGGACCTTTCTCGTTACACCGACGGAAAAGGTCGATGTCGAGGTAGAGGACGCGCCATTTCTTGCCGTCGAGATGGAAGCGCGTGGCACTGGTCGCAGCCAGTCGATCAGCTTTCGCACCAACGTCGACGACGTCGTGACCTGCGGGGCGGAACACCCCATGCGCATCGACCTGCAACAGCCGGGCGGCGGTCTCAAACCCTACGTGCTGGTGCGCGGCCGGCTCGAAGCCCTGCTGACGCGCGCGCTGCTACACGACCTCGTCGCGCTCGCGGTGGAGGAGCTGCTCCAAGGCGCGCCGGTTCCCGGCGTGTGGAGCGAGGGCACTTTCTTTCCGTTCGTCGCCGATGCCGCGCTCAGTGCACCTTGAACTCGGCTCCGACGAGCCGCACCTCGGCAGGGGATAGCAGCTTGCTGTGGGCCACTGTCACCTTGAACAGTTTGCCTTCCAGCTTCGCGATCCAGAAGTCGAGGAAGCCCGTCAGCTTTGGAAAGCGCGGGTGCAGATCGTAATCCTGCCAGATGTAGCTTTGCAGCAGCGCCGGATGGTCCGGCAGTCGATAAAGGATCTCGGCCGTCGTCAGACTGTATCCTTTGAGCAGTGATGCTATTTCGGGCTCGTGCATTCCTTACCCCCGAAGTTGCCGAGTCCCCCCGGACTCGCCAACAAATGATATCCCTAAGAAGGCCACTGACAACGAAATTGTTCCACGAACTTAGATGGTTAGCAGCCTCAGCAATCGACTGCTGATAAGCGGCGCGAAAATGTTCAGCCTGCTCACCAAAACGCCGAACGCGTAGGCAGAAAAATGCTTGAAACCGCGCTGACGAGCTTCACGACATTCTTTGCGACCATCGGGCCGGTGGAGGCGGCGGTGTTGTTCGCGACGCTCACTCCGAAGATGGAGCGCGCGGAGCGGGCCGCAATCGCACTTCGCGCCACCGCCATCGCCAGCGTGCTGCTGCTTATTTTCACGTTGTTCGGTCAGCCGCTGCTCGATGAACTCGGCGTCAGTATCGCCGCGTTGCAGACGGCGGGCGGCATCATTCTGTTGATGATTGCACTCGACATGGTGTTCGCGAAGCCGACCAGCGCATTCAAGCTGACGCAGCCGGAGGACGAGGAGGCGCAGACCAAGGATGACATCGCCGTGTTTCCGCTGGCGATGCCACTGCTCGCGGGACCAGGCGCCATGAGCGCCGGCATTCTTTTGGCGGCGAACGCCGACGGTCAGCCGCTGCTGCTGGCGACGACGGTCGGTGCGCTTGCGGCAGTTATGCTCGTCACTCTGGCGCTTCTGCTGCTGTCGCATCGCATCAATCGCCTGCTCGGCATCACCGCACAGCGCGTGCTGATGCGCGTGTTCGGCATCCTCCTGGCGGGTATCGCCGTGCAGGCTTTGTTCAACGGATTGGGCGCCAGCGGGCTGCTACGGGCCGCATAACTAGCCGTTTCGGCACACGGCTTAGGGCGGCATTAACCAACCGGGCGCAAGATCGGGACAGTCGCGTTTGTTGAGAGGCGTGTCCCATGTGGTCGTCGCGTTCTGCATTCATGCGTACCGATCATTGTACGATCGGAAATCGAGCGCCGCGCGGTTGCGCGGCGCTCCTTATCTGCTCGACCGTCATAATGCTCGGGGGATGCAGCTCGGTTGCGCCGCTGCCCAACAGCGGACTGGTGAGCGCGTTTGCTGCATCGAAATCGCCGCGCGCAGCGGTGCCCGTGGACCTCGAAGGCGATGGCCACGAGGCGCAGCGTCCTCCACTGCAGCGAATGTTCCCGAAGGACGACGACCCGACGCAGCCATTCAGCCCCAACTACGGCGAAGTGCCTCTGCCTCAGCAGGAGGGCTGGGAACCCGTGCCGGCGCCGGTCTAACCCATGCGCGCCCACAGCCGACGTCGTGTGGGTCAGCGCGATCAAGTTGGCTATAGAACGACGCACCGGCGCCGCCTTTCCATAACTTAACTTTGCAGAGCGCAAAAATCATGGCAGCTTTGCTTCAGGTTCAACAGCGAAGGGAGGTGATCCGATGTCGAGTGGGATCTTGAGGACGGCGATGTCGCGGTCGCTCGGGCTCAAACCGGATTTACCTCTGGTTCACGCCTGACGCATCAGCGGCGCAGCGCAACAATCGCTGCTCACGCCGCCGAAGTCTCACGGAGGCCGCCCTTTGGGCGGCCTCTTTGTTTTTCAGCTCGCTGTTATCCAGCTCCGACAAGGCCATTTGCTGCCAATCTGCCGCGGTGGCTTGTTTGGCGGTGCCTTGCCGCCTAGATGGTTAGACGGCCATCTAATGGAGAACCCCATGACACGATCGAGCGCCGCCCTAGCCGTGAAAACGGATCTCTTCGACCCGGTCCAGCTTGGGCCATATACACTCGCCAATCGCATCGTCATGGCGCCACTCACCCGCTCGCGCGCCGACGACGCCGGCGTTCCCGGCGAGTTGCAAGCGACGTATTACGGTCAGCGCGCCTCCGCCGGCCTCATCGTCTCCGAAGCAACCAACATCTCGCCGCAGGGGAAGGGCTACATTCGCACGCCGGGCATCTGGTCGCCGGCACAGGTCGAGGGCTGGAAACTCAGTACCAAGGCCGTTCACGACAAAGGCGGGCGCATCTTCCTGCAGCTCTGGCACGTTGGGCGCGTCTCGCATCCCGACATCCAGCCTGGTGGGGCATTGCCCGTCGCACCGAGCGCGGTACTTGCCGAAAATCAGCAGGCCTACACGTATGAAGGTTTCAAGCCTCTGGTGACGCCGCGTGCACTTGAAACGGCGGAAATAGCGGGCATCGTCGCCGATTACGCGCATGCGGCGAAGAATGCGCTCGCGGCCGGGTTCGATGGCGTCGAAATCCACGCCGCCAATGGCTACCTGCTGCAGCAGTTCCTTTCCGACAAGACCAACAAGCGCACCGACCGTTACGGCGGCTCGATCGAGAACCGCACGCGGATCGTCGTCGAGGTCGTCGAGGCGGTGACGAAGGTCTGGGGTGGGGATCGCGTCGGCATTCGGTTGTCGCCGCTGACCAAGTTCGCCGACATCGGCGATTCCAATCCCGAGCCCGTATACCTGTCGCTGATCGAGCAGATCAATCCGTTCAAGCTCGCCTACATCCACGTCGTGGAGGGCGACACGGGCGGAGAGCGCCATCCGTCAGGTGGCTTCGACTTGCAGAAATTGCACCGCGCCTTCGATGGGCTTTTCATGGCCAACAACAACTACACTCTGGAACTGGCCGTGGAGGCGCGCGAGCATGACCTCGCCGATCTGATCGCGTTCGGGCGACCGTTCATTTCAAATCCAGACCTTGTCGAGCGTCTGCGCGAGGGCGCTGCGTTGACTCCTGCCGATCCCAACACCTTCTATGCCGGCGAGGCGCACGGCTACACCGACTACCCGGCACTGTGATCCGACGACGGGCGGGGGGTGCTGTGGCCCGCCCGCCCGTCGTCTCCGTATCGGCGCACGCTTGTTCGCCATAGCGGCGCCCACGCCTGGACAATCCGCGACGCCCTGCTAGCGTCCCGCAAAACAACTGCCGCGGTGGGAGAAACAATCGCCCACAGCGCGCATGGCGCGGGAAGATTTCTCCTTGGCTGCTGACGTAGAGACGGTGGTGGTTGGGGCCGGCGTGGTGGGTCTGGCCGTCGCGCGTTCATTGGCGCGAGCGGGGCAGGAGGTGATCGTCCTGGAGCGCCACGCCCGCATCGGCACAGAGACGAGCTCACGCAATTCGGAAGTGATCCACGCCGGCATCTACTATCCGCCCGGCAGCGCGCGGGCGCGGCTGTGCGTCGCCGGCAAGGAAATGCTCTACCGGTTTTGCGCCGAGAACGGCGTCACTCACGACCGGTGCGGCAAGCTCCTCGTCGCCACAACGGAAGCGGAAATCCCCAAGCTCGATGCGATCGCCAGCAACGCGGCGCGAAACGGTGTCAACGATCTGGTCCAGCTGAGCGCCGCCGAGGCGTGTGATCTGGAGCCGGAGCTGCGTTGCGTTGCGGCACTCTTGTCTCCATCGACGGGTGTCATCGACAGCCACGGTCTCATGCAGGCGCTCGATGGACACATCGCGAGCTGCGGGGGCGAAGTGATCCTCAATACGGAGGTGACGGGGATCTCGCAGAAGGATGGACTGTTCAAGCTGCAGACATCGAGCGGCGGCGAGGCCGGCGCACTGAGCTGCCGGCGTCTGGTTCTCGCGGGGGGGCTCAGCGCCACGCGCCTGGGAGGCATGCTGGACTACGCTCCGGCCTATCGCGTGCCGCAGACGCATCCGGCGCGCGGGCACTACTTCGCGCTGGATCGCAAGGCGCCGTTTCGCCGCCTCGTCTACCCGATGCCGGTTGGCGCGTGGCTTGGTGTGCATCTCACATTGGACGTTGCGGGACGGGCCCGTTTTGGGCCGGACATCGAATGGTGCGACGGCGTTAGCTACGACTTCGACGACAAGGGAGGGGCGCGGCGTGCGCTTTTCGAGCGCGAAATTCGGCGCTACTGGCCGGGAATTCCCGAGGGGGGCCTGCAGCCCGACAGCGTCGGCGTGCGTCCTAAGATCTATCGCGAGGGTGAGCCACCGGCGGACTTCGCCATCCATGGGCATCGCGAGCATGGCATTGCCGGGCTCGTGGCACTCTACGGTATCGAGAGCCCCGGGCTGACGTCGTCTCTGGCGATCGGTGATCAGGTGGCGGGAATGCTGCTGGACTCGTCGAGCGTCTAACGGCCGGCGGTTTGGATCAGTCGGCCATCGAGGAGCGGCGCAAGCGAGTCTCCTGCAGATAGGCGCGCATCAGGTTGATCAGGCCCAGTCGCCGCGCACCAGCGATACGTCCCATCAAATAACCCAGCGGATCAGCACGCCAATAGAACCGCTGCTTCCTCGATTTGGGGATCGACGAAGCGAAGCGACCGGTCTGCGCTGCCGGCGGAGGAAAGACGCCGTAACCGTCGAGCTCCATCTCCCAGCCATAGCGGATGTCGACGTCGACGGGGCGCATCCGCCGGCGCTGCTGCAGCAGTTTGCGGCAGCCCGACTGGCTGATCACGTAGGCGGCGGTCGTCTTGGGGAAATGGAGATAACGCACCAGGTTCCGGCTGTCGCTCACTGGAGCAACGGGGCAATGGGGATGCTGCTTGGCGCCGGACAGGCTGACAATGTCCCAGTCGTCACGAATGAGGGCGATGGCTTTTTCGACATTGGCGCGGAAATTACTTGCCAATTCGACGTCGTCCTCGAGCACGACAGCGTAAGGCAACCCCCGTGCCAGAATGGTCTCGGCGACAACAAGATGGCTGGTGTAACAGCCGATCTCGCCGGGCAGGAGCGGCGTCGGCTCGACGAAATTTTCTTGCAGATGCGCGGGCCCCGAGCGGCCTCTCACAGCCTCGATGCGCTCAAACGCCCCATCGAGCTGCTCACTCATGTAGGCAAGCCGATCAGTGGCTGTCGCAAGGTTGATGACAAAAACTTGCATGGCAATCCAACATGCAATTATCTGCGGAAATTATGAGATTCCATCCCTTCGGTAGCGCCTAACGAGCTACGTCGTGAATGGGCTGCGGAGGGACAAGCGGCATGGCGTCACTCTATCCGCCTGACAGATCAGTAAAACCTGTTTCTTCGTCGTCGACCCGAGCTGCACACATAATTCTCGGGGCGTTTCTAGGTTCTCTTTTTTTCCTGAACGGGGCGGCATCAAATGCGATGGCAATCATCTGCTTCGTAACGGCGTGCGCATTTGTCTTCGTCGAGGCGCGCTCTGGTTCCCTATCCATACCCCGCATCCCCACCATTGTTCTAGTGTTCTTCATCGCCATCTGCGTGCGACTTTTGCTGCCACCCACCGGAGTTCCCGGCGCGGTTCCAGGCGCTGCTGTCTCACGCGGGCTGCTGCTCGCCGGGCTGTTCGGCCTCACACTCTACGCATACCTGCGGCTTCCATTTGAAAACCTGCTTTGGCTGATCGCGGGGTTCACATTCGCCTGTGCGTTCGTCGCCTTAGTGGCCTATGTGCACCACCCTGCCTGGGACGGCCGATTGGTTTTCTCTGGCAGGGCCACCCACTCCATCGTCGGGGCCGGAGCAATCTCGATCGGAGTCATCGCGGCGGTGGCGTTGCTGGCGTACGCACCAAAGGCGTGGTCGCGTGTGGCCTTGATCGGCCTTATTCTCATGACGGGTGTACTCGTTGCCACCCTCGTACTCACCGGCAGCCGGGGTCCGATGATAGCGCTGGCGTTGGCGCTCGGCGGCACCCCATTGATGATGCGCTCCAAATCGCCGGCACTGTTCATCGCCTGCGCGATAGGTGTCTGGGTGCTGGTGACGTCTATCGTTTTGCTCGATGGGCCAATCAAACAGACCCTCTGCCCGTATATCGACTTGGCGTGTCGTCAATCGAACCGACACGGCGTGTGGATGGAGACCATCGAGGCGATCGGCAAGCATCCGTTGTGGGGCAACGGCTACGGCTTTCGCTTCAGCGGCGTCCCCCATGCCCACAATGCCTACCTCGGCGTGGCGCTGCATTACGGTATCCCGATGCTGGTGCTGTTCGTCTGTCTCATGACTGCAGCTCTCAAACGCACGGCTGGCATTGAGAACCGGCAACAGAAGTTTTTCGTCACGGCGTCGCTGGTGTTCGCCAACGGGTTCATGGGCTCGGATCTCAGCGACCCGGTGCGCTTTTTCAACACCCATTATCTGTTCTTGTGGTTCCCCCTGTTCATTGCCTTCGTTGGGCCCCCGCCCGCCGCATCGGGCACCGCCACGGAAGCTGCCGCCGCCGCTCAGCAGGCCGGGCGGACTGCGCCCTGAGGGCTGCGCAAAAAGTGAGCCTTCCGAATGTGGACGGTGGCCGCTCACAGGGTGTTGGAAGACGACGTGACAACCTGCCCCGAACGCTTGACCAACCCGGAATTCACATTCATTGCTAGCTTGTGCTGCAGGGCGGTGATTTTGCACTAAGCTGCCCAGCCATCGAAGTTTGGCGGGGCGCTCATTTCACCGTCGGTTTCCGGTACTCTGCGATGCTTCGTGTTGGAGGGGCCCGCTCAATGAGCGATGTCGTCGTTTCTCATCCCTGGAAAGATGCGCGGCGGTTGCCTGTGCGGACGATCCGCGCCGACCATCTGGCCCGCGAGGCCATCGACGATGTCATACAGGGGCTGTTTGAGTACGAGATCTGGTCTGGCATGGCGCTGCACGAGATCCGCCAGCGCTTCAGACGTTCAACGCTCGGCCCTCTCTGGCTGACGCTCAGTATGGGCATCATGGTCGGCGCTTTGGGTGTCGTGTTCAGCACGCTTCTCAAGCAGGACATCTCGCAGACGCTGCCTTACATCGCCACCGGCCTCATATTCTGGGGGCTGCTGACCAACTGTATCAACGATGGGACGACGGCGTTTATCGGGAGCGAAACGTATATACGCAACGTGCCGCTGCCGATCAGCGTGCACATCTACCGAATGATCGCTCGCAACCTGATCATCTGGGCGTTCAACATGGCCATCTATGTGGTGGTCCTCGTCGTATTCCAGATACCGATCGGGTGGGCGACGCTGTTATTCATTCCAGGCTTCGCCCTATTCCTACTCAATCTGACGTGGATCGCCTTCGCCGTCGCCGTCCTGTCGACGCGCTATCGCGACATTCCCCAGGTGATCGTCAATCTGGTTCAGGTGGTCTTCTTCGTCACGCCGGTGTTTTGGTCGCTTGATTCACTCCCCAACCATCCAGCATTCGTGGCGCTCAATCCGTTCTATCACCTGCTGGAGATCGTTCGCGCCCCACTGCTCGGACACTTCGCTTCGCCGCTAAACTGGGCCATATCCTTCGGCTCGGCCGCGGTTGGCTTGGCCGCGACCGCCTATCTCTATCGGCGGGCCTACGCACGCATCGCCTACTGGGTGTAAGCATGGCCCACATCTCCATTGAAGGCCTTTCGGTCGAGTTCGCGGTCTTCGGGTCGCGGGCGCGTTCGCTCAAGAACACGATCATGGCGCAGGCCACTGGCGGGCGCGTCATGTCGGGGGCACGCGACATCGTGAGCGTGCGCGCCATCGACAATTTGAATCTCGAGATCCGCCACGGCGACCGCATCGGACTGGTGGGGCACAATGGTTCGGGCAAGACAACGCTGCTGCGCGTGCTTGCGGGAATCTACAAGCCCAACGCCGGCAAGATCACGATCCATGGCAAGGTCGGCACACTGCTCGATCCGAGCGCGGGCATCGACTACGAGGCGACCGGCATCGAGAACATCTACCTGCGGGGGCGACTCCTGGGGATGAACAAGCAGCAGATCGAGGAGCAGATCAGCGACATCGCGGACTTCACCGACCTGGGCGACTTCCTGCAGTTGCCGATGAAGACCTATTCGGCCGGGATGGCCGCCCGCCTGACATTCGCGATTTCCACCTCACTGCAAAACGACATCCTGCTGATCGACGAAGGCATCGGAGCGGGTGACGCTGCGTTCCAAGAAAAGGCCCACAAGCGCATCGAACGGTTTTTCGATCAAACGTCGATCGTGTTGCTGGCGAGTCATTCCGAGGATCTGCTGCGGCGGTTCTGTAATCGCCGCCTCGTGATGGAGCACGGGCAAGTGGCTTCCGATGGCCCCATGCACTCTCCCGCCCCACCAGCCGACAGGCGGGCCGAATAGGAGCTTAGACCTCTCTTCCCTGAACCCTCACCCGCCTGCGGAGGCGCATACACTCGTGGCTCGAACCAGCATTACGCAACGCGCCAGTCGAGCAGCCGTTGTCTTCAGCTACGATCCGCATGGATGCGTCGACAGCTACATGCTGCATCTGATTTCTACGCTGCAGCCCTACTGCGGCCGCGTCGTGTTCGTGCACAACGGCCCGCTGGCGTCGCAGTCACGCACTGCCGTCGCTGCGTTGAATGTCGAGATCGTCGAACGCGAGAACGTCGGGTTCGACGTGTGGGCGTACAAGGCGGGGATCGAGCGCATCGGCTACGATGAGTTGGCCAAGCTCGACGAACTCTTGCTCGTCAACCACACTTTCTACGGCCCTATTTTCCCGTGGGACGAATCCTTCGCGAAGGTTCCCGACGATTGCGACTTCTGGGGTCTTTCGGCACACGCCGAGGTGGCGCCGAACCCGTTTACCGGGAAGGGCATCCTTCACTATCACCTTAATTCGCATTTCATTGCTGTTCGTCAGCCGATGCTCGGCTCGGACGACTTCCGTGACTATTGGAGCAGACTTCCGACTATCGAAAGCTACACCGACTCCATTCTGAAGCACGAGGCCGTCTTCACGCACTACTTTCGCGAGCGCGGATACCGACATTTCGCCATCGTCGAACCAAGCGACTACAGCTTGACAAATCCGTCCATGTTCGAGGTCGACGAAGTTATCGAGCACCGTTTCCCCGCGCTGAAACGGCGTTTGTTTTTCCACACCCCACTTCTGCACGACAAATTGGCGATCAATCTTCCGCGTGCACTCCGGCTGATCGAAGAGACATCAAACTACGACATGTCTCTCATCTGGGAGAACGTCGGCCGCCTCGGCGAGCCGCGTATTATCGGCACGAACAGCGCCGCTCTGCACATCTTTCCCGAGGACACCACGCCCGAGGTGCCCGAGTGCCTGAGAGTCGCGGTGTGCATTCACGCCTACTACGTCGAGGATTTGCCCGAGTTGCTCGGCTACGCCGAGAATATTCCCGTCGCGTACGATGTCATCGTCACCACCGACACGGCCGAAAAGAAGGAGCGCATCGAAGCGATCATCGCTTCCCACGCACCAGGTGTGCAATTCGACGTCCGCGTCGTGGCTCAGAACCGCGGACGCGACATGTCTGCTTTGGTCATCACGTGCCGCGATGTGTTTCTGGCGGATCGCTACGATGCCGTCTGCCGGCTGCACACCAAGCGGTCGCCCCAGGACCTGGCACCGAGGTCACGCGAGTTCAAACGGCACCTGCTCGACAATCTGCTTGTCTCGCGCGGCTATGTGACGAACGTGCTGCGCCTGTTTCAGAGCAACATGCGGGTCGGCATGGTCTTCCCGCCGGTGATACACATCTCATATCCGACCTTGGGGAACGCCTGGTTCCTGAACAAGCCGGGCGGCGAGCGGGTGATGCGCGAGCTCGACTTGAGGGGAAGCCTCGATCAAGACACCCCGATGGCTGCATTTGGCACCATGTTCTGGTTCCGTCCGGCAGCGCTGAGGAAACTCTTTGCGCGGCAATGGAAATGGGAGGAGTTCAATGCCGAGCCGCACCACGTGGACGGCGGCCTGGCGCACATCCTCGAGCGCATGATGACGTCCATCTGTCTGGATGCTGGGTATTCGGCACAGCAAGTGTGCACGCCACGAAACGCCGCCCGGATGTACACGTCCCTCGAGTACAAGATGCAATATTCTGTGGCGAACCAGTCGTATAAACGATATGCGGCCGTTGTTCTGCAGAGCCGGGCGCCTGCAGCCTATAATTTCGTGATCCGATTGTGGCGAATGCTACCTAGGTCCTCTGGATAGCCGGTCGAGACAATTCTCATTGACCGAACTTGCCGAACGAGACGGTCCGTAAGTTCACAGCGCAAGAAGGTCGCCAGCATGAAGTTCCTCGTCACAGGCGCCGACGGTTATGTCGGTAGGCATGTCGTCACGGCGCTGCTGGAAATGGGCCACGCCGTCACCGTGCCGGTGCGGGCAGGAAGGGCGTACGAGCGTCGCGGCGTTTCAAGCGTCGAGTGCGATATTCTCGCCGCTGAAGAAGGCATCTTCCAGCAGTTGGGTCGCCCGGACGTGTGCATCCATCTCGCCTGGCAGCACGGCTTCGTGCACAATAGTCCGGTGCATCTGGAGAACGTCTCGCTGCACATGAACTTCATCAAGCATATGTTGCAGGGCGGGTTGAAGCATATCGTCGGCGTCGGGACCGCGCATGAGATCGGCCCGTATCTGGGCGCGGAGCCGTGGCGCAGGTCGACAGCCACATCAAAGATCGAACCCCGCGACACTCTGACGAGCTTATCCTGGGCCGCGGGATCGGTCTGGAAGTGGAGCCCGCGCACCACGCCGCGGTCACGCGACAGCGAAAAGTTATCCTGCACGAAATCCACCGCGATGCCTGCCTCGTGCAGGCTTGCCTTGTTGTAGGTCTCAGAGAAGAAGCCGCGCGGGTCGACGAATCTTGGCGGCTCGAGCAAGATCACGCCCTCGATCTCCAGACGTGTGGCCTGCAGTTTCACGCTCTGGCTCTCTTTGAGTTGCTGAGGTCGGGCGACTGAATACGACCTGCGTGCCCGCGGGGCAACGAGCTTCTCGACCGCCCATTCCCTGGGGTTGCTTGCAGGGCTTAGTCTCCGAGCAGAATGCCGCGAAGGTAGCGGCCGTAGTCGTTCTTGGGATAGCGCGTGTCGATGAGGCGCTCCAAATCGGCGGCCGATATGAACTGCTGCCGGTAGGCGATCTCCTCGGGAGAGGCAATCTTCAACCCCTGCCGCTTCTCGATCGTGGCGACGTATCCGGCGGCATCCAGAAGACTGTCGGGGGTTCCGGTGTCAAACCAGGCGTAGCCGCGGCCCATCTTTACGACGCGCAGGCGGTCGCGCTGCAGGTAGTGAAGGTTGACGTCGGTGATCTCGAGCTCGCCGCGCGGCGATGGCTTCAGCGACTTGGCGATGTCGGCCACGTTGTGGTCGTAGATATAGAGCCCTATAACGGCCCAATTGGATTTCGGTTTGAGGGGCTTTTCCTCGATCGAGATGGCCTTGCCGTTCGCATCGAATTCAACGACGCCGTAGCGCTCTGGGTCGCGCACTTGATAAGCGAAGACCGTGCCGCCAGCGTCGTCTCCATAGGCGAGCGACATTTTCTCAGGCAGGCCGTGGCCATAGAGCACGTTATCGCCGAGCACCATGGCGCATGGTTCACCGGCGAGAAACTGCTCGCCAATGATGAAGGCCTGCGCGAGCCCTTCCGGACGCGGTTGTTCGGCGTAGGAAAGGTTCAGCCCCCACTGCGAGCCATCGCCGAGCAGGGCGCGGAAGTTCGGCAGATCGTGCGGCGTAGAGATGATGAGAATATCGCGGATGCCGCCCAGCATCAGCACCGAAAGCGGGTAGTAGACCAGCGGCTTGTCGTAGATGGGCAGCAACTGCTTGGATACGACTTGCGTCACCGGGTGGAGGCGCGTTCCGCTGCCTCCCGCCAAGATGATCCCCTTCATTGCCGGCCCCTCCCTGTCAGTGAAAGACCCATAGCACACGTCGGTTTGCAGGTGACCTGCATCTTGAGTGTGTGGGCTGCGTGCGACGGCCTCAGATAAATCCGCAGATGGTGGCGGCGAATAGTCCAATATTTCCGATGGGCGACTGACGGCGAATGTCGCTGAAAAGAAATGCGTGTGCGCGCGTCATGAGGCTGGGGCTGCGCATCTCGTCGAACGATTTCAGCTGCGCCCGCGCGTCCGGCGTCAATAAATGGGCGCAGGCGCTCAGGGCTGCCGAATTCTGGCGGTTCCAGGCTGCGTATTGCCGGCTGGTGAGAAAGCTGAGGCGCTTGAGACGCGCGCTCAGGCTGCGATTGCCGCCATAGATATTCTGCTCGTGCTGCCGGTAGTCGATGAATGCGTCGGGATCGTAATGAAGCACACCACCGCTTCCGGTCACGAGCTGATAGAGCCACCAGTCGTGCGTCGTCACCTGCCGCACGCCCGCAGCTTCGATGAGCCGCTTGGCGGCGGAATTGAACAGCATCGTATTGCCACCGGCGATGCTCTGCACCAGTGCATTAGCGAAGCCTGGTGGGCGGCGGAAAATTCGCGAGTAGCCGGTCACGGTGCCGGAGGCATCGATGAAACGGCTGCGTCCGCCGTAGACCGCTGGTCCGTCCTCGTTGCGGGTCGCCAGCACGGCCAGGGCGTGTGTGATCTTGCTGGGGTGCCAGACGTCGTCCTGATCGGCGAAGGCGAAATAGTCTCCGCCGACACTCGGGTCGGCGGCGAGCGTGAGGAAGTTCGCCGTCGATCCCGCCTTCGGCCCGCTCCGAATTTCGACGGGCTGGGAGACGGTCTTGGCGAACGCTTCGATGAGCTGGAGCGTTTCGTCCGTCGAACCGTCATCGGAGACGACGAGTCGCCAGTTCGTGTGCGTCTGCTCTGCGAAGGACGCAAGCTGATCGGGCAAGTAGCGAGCGCCGTTGAACGTGCACATGAGTATGGTGACGCTCGGCGCGGTGCTGCTGAGAGATGCGTCGGTCGGCTCGATTCGCATGCCTCAGTCCTGGGCGTTCGTGCGCTGTGCCGCTGGCGTGTGCCAGCCGACCTGCAATTCACGCGTAAACGGCGCGGAGATCCCCCAAGCCATCGCGGCGAGGATTTTTTTCGAAGGCACGGTGCGTGTCGCCTGCACCTGTCGCCGCGCGCGGAGGATGCGCGGTAGGTCGCGGACAGCACTGACATATGATCGGGCGACGGCGCGACCGGTGCCGTCAATCGTCGCCTTGGCCAGAACCAATATGTTGGCCGCGATGTGCAGAGGCAGGAGCAGGAACACCCAGGGCCCCGGGGTATCCTTGACGTACGTCCAGACCCTGTTGCGGTGACCGTGATATTGGCTGAATTCCGACTTGCGCCCGGAGATCGCCGAACCTGCGTGCAGCACGACGGCGGAAGGCACCTGCACAGAGGTGTAACCAGCAATGCGCAGGCGGAAGGCTATATCGACGTCTTCGCAGTAGCAGAAGTAGCTCTCATCGAAGCCGCCGAGAGCGAGAAACACTTCCCGGTCGTAGAGCGCGGCGGCCGCGCAGGGGCCAAACACTTCGCCCTCGAGGGGAATGTCGGCAGCCGGCCAACCATTGCGCGCCCGCCAGGCGAGCCCGGACAGGTGCCAGACGTCACCGACGCCGTCGAGCATGGTCGGATCTTCCAGGCAGAGCTGGGTCGAACCGAAGGAAGCGGCGCCCGGCCAGCGCTCGGTTGCAGCGAGCAACTCAGCGAGCCATGTCGGCTTGGGCACGGCATCGGGATTGAGCAAAGCAAGCCACTTACCGCTGGACATCTGCGCGGCATGGTTGTTGGCCGGGGCGAATCCGACGTTCTCCGACATGCGGACGATTTTGAACCGATCGTCGGGGAGTTCGAGGCCGTCGACGGAATCGTCCGTCTCACCATTGACGACGATGATCGCCTCGAAGTTGCGATGCGTCTGCGCAGCAAGGCCTTGCACGCAGCCTGGCAGGTAATGGCGGGATCGATACGCAACGATCGCTATGGAGACGTCAGGGGGCATGATGGATCAGTCGCGCAACGTACGGAGGCTGGATCGGCGATCCGCCGCGAGGAAAGGAACCATCATCGGTTCGTTTGCCGATAGCTTGTATCAGCGCTCGACGGCCCCGGGCTCGATAAGGCCAGACCAAGCACCGCAAACATTGCTCGCGAACAGGTGCCGGTGTCATCGTTCCGCACAATGCGCCTCCGTCTGCCAATCGACCGCCCCCGATCGCTGCCCACGATCCGCCCAGAACGAAAAGCGGGCCGCTGGGCGATGCGGAGGGATTAATCGCATGCGCTGCGGCCACCCACAACCGACGAAGCGGATTGATCCAAGGTTGGCGATATCGCCACTTGGCTGTGCGCCTGGGCGGGTGCAGGTTGTCACCGCTGGCGTTCTGAGGGCGATTTCGGCGGCCGCTTCGGCTTCCTCGGGCTTAGGCATCGCCGCTAAGCGGGGGGAATTTTTACTCTCGTCAATCAATTTACCCGTACCAGCTCGCCGACTGGACGGGCCAACAGAACCGAAAAGCTCCGTAAGATCATGCGCTGCTTTAACATTCCTTTCCCAGGTGCATACGCGACCGTGGTGGCCATCGGTCTTGCCGCAGCGCTTTCGGCCTGCGGTGACCGCAACACGTACCAGCCGCCGCCGCCTGCCGAAGTCACTGTCGCCAAACCCGAGCAGCGCAAGGTCACCCTCTATATGGAAGTGACAGGCACGACGGCGGCCTTCAATCGCGTCGATCTTGTCGCGCGCGTACAGGGCTTCCTGGTGAAGATCGGCTACAAGGACGGCGCGGAGGTCAAGAAGGGCGATCTGTTGTTCCAGATCGACAAGAAAGACTACGAAATTCAGTTGCAGATCGCTCAAGCGACGCAGGCGCAGCAGGAAGCGTTGCTGGTGCAGGCCAATGCCGACCTGAAACGCAAGCAGGATCTCGTCAAAACGTCGGCCGTTTCCGTGGCTCAGCTCGATGACTCACGCGCCAAGCGCGATTCCACCGAAGCGGCTCTGTTGCAGGCGAAGGGGCAGGTGTCTCAGGCGCAGCGCAACCTCGATTACACCACGATCGTAGCTCCCTTCGATGGAAGCGTGTCGGCGCGGCTCGTCGATGTGGGGGCGATGGTCGGCGCTGGCGAGCCGACGAAGATGGCCACGATCGTGCAGCAAAAGCCGATCTATGTGAAATTCAATATCGACGAACAGCAGGTGCTGGCGGTGCGCGAACAGTTGCGCAAGGCGGGCGTGACGCTGAAAGAGATTGGCCCCGTTCCCGTCGGCATCGGCCTGCAGACTGAACAGGGATATCCGCACACGGGCACGCTCGACTATGTGGCGCCGGAAATAGATTCCTCTACCGGCACGCTCGCCGGACGTGCCGTTCTCGACAACAAAGGGAACTTTCTGACGCCTGGCCTTTTCGTGCGGGTGCGCATCCCCAAGCAGATCGATGTCGAATCGCTGCTCGTGCCGGATCTGGCGCTAGGCACCAGCCAGGAAGGCCGCTATCTGCTCATCGTCAACGACAAGAATGTCGTCGAGCAGCGCGTCGTCGAAACGGGCGAGCTTGTCGATGGCGGCCTGCGTATCGTCAAAAACGGCCTCAAGCCTGACGAGCATGTGGTCGTCGGCGGCCTTATGCGCGCCCTTCCCGGCAATACCGTCGTTCCGGTCATGACGAGCGCGTCGGCTGCCGCGGCGGCCGGCCAAGGCTCGGGAGCCAGCGGCCAGTGATCGCCAAATTCTTCATCGATCGGCCGGTCCTCGCCAATGTGATCGCGCTGCTGATCGTGATCCTGGGGCTCGTGTCGCTGGCGCGCTTGCCTGTGGCTCAGTATCCCGACGTGGTGCCGCCAACTGTCGTTGTCACGGCGCGCTACCCCGGAGCCACGGCGTCGACGGTGACGCGTGAGGTTGCACTGCCGATCGAGCAGAAAGTCAACGGCGTCGAGGGCATGATCTATATGTCCTCCCTGTCGACGAGCGATGGGCAGTACACGCTCACCGTCACGTTCGCGATCGGCACCGACGGTGACAAGGCGCAAATTCTTGTTGAGAATCGCGTGTCGAGCGCCCTCGCCTCGCTTCCGGAGCCGGTGCAGAAGCAGGGCATCCAGACCAACAAGAAGTCGACGTCGATATTGGAGATCGTTGCACTGACGTCGCCGGATGGGCGTTACGACAGTCTCTTTCTCTCCAACTACGCGACGATCAACCTCGTCGACGAGATCGCGCGTATCGACGGCGTGGGCAGCGTCGGCGTGTTCGGCGCCGGGCAGTACGCCATCCGCATCTGGCTCGATCCGCAGAAGTTGCAGGCGCGCGACCTCGTCCCCAAGGACGTCATCGACGCGGTGAACCTGCAGAGCCGCTCGACGAGCGCCGGGCAGGTCGGTCTTCCACCCGTGCCGACAGGGCAGGCCTTCCAATATTCGATCAACGTGCACGGCAAGCTGGATGACGTTTCCGAGTTCGAGAACATCATCGTCAAGACCGACAAGGGCGGGCGCATCACGCGGCTGAAAGACGTGGCGCGCGTGGAGCTGGGCGCGCAGCAATACAGCCAGACTTTCAAACTCGACGGCAAGCCGTCGGCGGGCGTCGCCATCTACCAGCTGCCCAACGCCAACGCACTCGATGTTGCCAAGCGCGTCGAAGAGCGCATGAACGAGCTGGCCAAGGCATTCCCCGAGGGCATGACCTGGCTGGTGCCATTCGACACGACGAAATTCGTGGCCTCGGCCGTGCACGACGTCTACCGCACGCTCATCGAAGCGGCGCTATTGGTGCTCGTCGTTATCCTCGTCTTCCTGCAGGATTGGCGCGCGACGCTGGTTCCGGCGACGACGGTGCCGGTGACGATCATCGGCGCCTTTGCGGCCATGGCGCTGCTGGGATTTTCCGTCAATCTATCGACCCTCTTCGCCATTATTCTCGCCATCGGCATCGTGGTGGACGACGCCATCATCGTGGTCGAAGGCGCGGCAAAACACATCGAGCATGGACTGACGCCGCACGATGCGGCTGTGAAGGCCATGGAAGAGCTGCTGGGTCCGATCATCGGCATCACGCTGGTGCTCATGGCGGTGTTCATTCCGGCCGCATTCCTGCCGGGGCTGTCGG
>JBAZYB010000050.1:0-19533 GCA_041659545.1 Hyphomicrobium sp. | reverse complement strand
GAGGCGCGTCGTCAGATCCTTCAGCAGGCGATCGTCGAGCACCGGCGCAGCCCCTGCCTGAGGCCCATCGCGCAGCGCCGCCGTCAGCGCTCGCGCGTTCTCGGCCACCTTCTCGGGTTCATCGCGAAACACCGCCGCGACCTGTCGGAGCACGTCGACAAAGGCCGCCCGGCCAAACCGCGGCGTATTGGGAAAGTACGTGCCGCCCCACACTGGGCGCGCATCTGCATCGAGGAACATCGTCAGCGGCCAACCGCCTTGCTGGCCCAGCGTATGCAGCGCTCCCATGTAGATGGCGTCGATATCCGGACGCTCCTCCCGGTCGACTTTGATGTTGACGAACAGCTCGTTCATTACCGCCGCCGTCGCTTCGTCCTCGAAGCTCTCGTGCGCCATGACATGGCACCAGTGGCAGGCCGCATAACCGACGGACAATAAAATGGGCTTGCCGGTGCGCTGGGCCTCGGCAAGAGCATCAGGTCCCCACGCCCACCAGTGGACGGGGTTGTCCTTGTGCTGCAGGAGATAGGGGCTTGTCTCTTTACCGAGGCGGTTCTCGCTCATCGTGACCCCTTGCTGCGTGCATGCCGCCGGTGCGGCTCGGCGCTAACATGGGGTTTTAACCTCCCAACCGCTAGTTCAGGCGATGGTCGAACCAACGACAATATTTGCCCTTTCCAGCGCCCCCGGGCGTGCCGGCGTCGCCGTGGTGCGCATCAGCGGACCCGAGGCCGGCGCGGTCATCGACGCTATGGCAGCGCCCCGCCCGAAGGATCGCTTCGCCGCCCTGCGCCGCATCGCCGATCCGGCTACCGGCCAGACGCTCGATGAGGCCCTGGTGCTGTGGCTCGTTGCACCACGCACCGAGACCGGCGAAGACGTCGCCGAGCTTCACCTGCACGGCGGTCCCGCCATCGTCAAAGCCGTGCTCCGTGCACTCAGCGAGATCCCCGGCCTCAGGCTCGCCGAGCCGGGAGAATTCGCGCGCCGGGCATTCCACAACGGCAAGCTCGATCTAGCTCAGGTCGAGGGCCTCGCCGACCTCATCGATGCCGAGACAGAAGCCCAACGCCAGCACGCCTTGGCGCAGATGCGCGGCGCCCTTTCCGATCTCTATGAGGGCTGGCGGCGCGACCTGCTCGAGGCATGCGCCCTGATGGAGGCGGCCATCGACTTCAGTGACGAAAGCGATGTCGCCGGAGACGCGGTCGAGCATGCCGCCGGCATCGTCCGAGAGCTTCAGGCCAGCGTCGCCGCCCACCTGGCGGATGGCCATCGCGGTGAGATTCTGCGCGACGGTTTCCGCGTCGTGCTGGCCGGCCCCCCGAATGCCGGCAAATCCAGCCTGCTAAACGCCCTGGCGCGCCGCGACGCCGCCATCGTCTCCGAGGAAGCGGGCACCACCCGCGATGTCCTGGAAGTACGCCTCGACCTCGCCGGTGTTCCCGTGATCATCGCCGATACCGCTGGCATTCGGGACACCGAGGGCGCTATCGAGCGCGAGGGCGTCCGCCGCGCCCTGGCCCACGCCCGCGAGGCCGACCTGGTGCTGTGGCTCAACGATTCCACGACCGAACCACTCGCGCCGCCATCCGATGTTTCGGACCGCGGGGATAAGCTTTTTCTCGCCGTAGCCAGCAAAATTGATATCCCCGGCGCCGCGCCATCCCCCCGAATGCTCGGCATCTCCGCCCACACCCGGGCCGGGCTAGACCACCTCGTTGAGCAGATCGGCCGCATGGCACACGAACGTGTCGGCGACCCCGCCTCCCCGGCGATCACGCGCGAGCGGTACAGGGCAAACCTCATGCAGTGCATGCACGCGCTTCAAACGTTCATGAACTCACCCCTGCACGAGCATGAATTGCGCGCCGAGGACCTCCGCACCGCCATCCAGGCATTGGGACGGATCACCGGCCGCGTCGACGTCGAGCACGTGCTGGGCGAGATCTTCGGCCGCTTCTGCATCGGCAAATAGCGCCACTGATTCACGTGAAACACTTCGTTAACCAACAAGCGGCTCGATTCGGACCCGGCGAGGCGACCCCAAAAGTAAACTGATTGTTTCACGTGAAAAGTTGCTGGCGCAAGCCGCCGCCTGATTCACGTGAAACACTTCCTTAACCAACCCGCCCGCGAACGGTCGATGATTCACGTGAAACAGTTTGTTAACCATGCCCACGGCCTTTGATTCGGCGCCCCGCAACGGATAGGTTGCGCGCCTGAAACCCCGGAATTGCGCGATGCCTGGCTCAAAATTCGACGTGATCGTTGTCGGCGGTGGCCACGCCGGGTGCGAGGCCGCGGCTGCAGCTGCCCGCATGGGCGCCCGTACGGGGCTGGTGACGCATAGCTTCGCCACCATCGGCGAGATGTCCTGCAATCCAGCCATCGGCGGCCTCGGCAAGGGCCACCTTGTCCGCGAGGTCGACGCTCTCGACGGCCTGATGGGTCGTGTCGCCGACGCCGCCGGCATCCAGTTTCGCCTGCTAAATCGGTCTAAAGGCCCTGCCGTGCAGGGGCCACGCACCCAGGCAGACCGCAAGCTCTATCGGCAGGCGATGCAGGCCGCCATCCGCGCCACGCAGAACCTTGAGGTCATCGAGGGTGGCGTCGAGGACCTGATCGTCGCCAATGGCCGTGTTTTTGGCGTCATCACCGGCGACGGCCGCGCGCTTTCCGCCGCCGCTGTGGTGCTCACCACCGGCACGTTCCTCAACGGCCTCATCCACTTGGGCGAACAGCAGATCCCCGCTGGGCGCTCCGGCGAAGCCCCGGCGCTCAAGCTTTCGGACCGCCTTTATGGCCTGGGTCTGCAGCTTGGACGCCTGAAAACCGGCACTCCCGCCCGCCTATCCAAGGCCTCGATTGCCTGGGACAGCCTGGAGCAACAGGCCGCCGACGACCCGCCGGTACCCTTCTCGTTCCTCACCGAGCGGATCACCACGCCGCAGGTTACCTGCGCCATTACCCGCACCACCGAGGCGACGCACGCCATCATCCGCGCCAACCTGGGCCGTTCGGCAATGTATTCCGGGCAGATCTCGTCCACTGGGCCACGCTACTGCCCATCCATCGAGGACAAGGTTGTCCGCTTCGCCGGCCGTGAAACGCACCAGGTCTTCCTCGAGCCGGAAGGCCTCGACGACGACACCGTCTACCCCAATGGCATTTCGACGTCGCTGCCTGCAGACGTCCAGGAAGCTTTCATTCGCACCATGCCTGGCCTCGAACAGGCGGTCATCAAGCGGCCCGGCTACGCCATCGAGTATGACTACGTCGACCCGCGTGAGCTGAGCCCCGCATTGCAAGTTAAGCGCTTGCCAGGCCTGTTTCTCGCCGGTCAGATCAACGGCACGACCGGCTACGAGGAAGCCGCTGCCCAGGGTTTGGCCGCCGGCATCAACGCTGCCCGGCTGGCCGGTGGTGCCGCCCCCGACTTCGCAATCTCCCGCGCCGACGGCTATCTGGGCGTGATGATCGATGATCTCGTCACCCGCGGTGTCACCGAGCCCTATCGCATGTTCACCTCGCGCGCCGAGTATCGGCTGCGGCTGCGCGCCGACAACGCCGATCAGCGCCTGACCGCTGCCGGGATCGCGGTGGGTTGCGTTGGTGCTGCAAGACAAAGCGTATTCGAAGCCAAGTCTGCTGCCCTCGACGCCGCATCGGCACTGCTTCGTCGCCTCTCGCTGACACCCGGCGAGGCCGGCCGGCACGGGCTCGAGGTCAACCGCGATGGCCGCCGCCGCACGGCTTTCGACCTATTGAGCCTCAACGGAATTGACGTTCAGCGCCTCACCACCATCTGGCCCGAAATCGGCGAGTTGCGCCCCGACATCGCCGCACAAGTGGCCGTCGATGCCCGCTATGCCGCCTACGTCGAGCGCCAGGATCTGGACGTCGCCGCGCTACATAAGGACGAGGCGCTGGCCATTCCGCCCGGATTTGACTACGCGGCGCTCCCCGGACTTTCGACGGAAGTGCGCCAGAAGCTGGCCAAGCACCAGCCGTCGACGCTGGCCCAGGCTTCCCGCATCGACGGAATAACGCCGGCCGCCCTCCTCATCCTGCTCGCCCGGCTCAAATCCGCTCCGGCGCGGAAGTCCGCTTGATGGGCCGGCCCGCCTTGTCCTCCTCCGGAAGCCCCGAAGACTTCGCCCGGCTTTTCGGCGTTTCACGTGAAACGATTGAGAAACTATTGGCCTACGAGGCGCTTCTGCGTCAGTGGCAAAAGACCATCAATCTCGTTGCCCCCAGTACGCTGGAAAGCATCTGGTCGCGGCACTTTACGGACTCCGCTCAGCTGCTGGGTTTGGCCCCGGCGGATGCCAAGCGCTGGCTCGATCTTGGCTCCGGCGCCGGTTTCCCCGGCCTCGTCCTGGCAATAATGCTCGCCTCCCGCGAAGGGGCTAAGGTCACACTGGTCGAGAGCGACAGCCGCAAGGCCGCCTTTCTCGCCGAAGTCGGCCGCCGAACCGGAGCACCTGTGGACATCCGCCCCGAGCGAATCGAAAAGACCGCGACTCAATCTAAGCTCGGAGCTGTCGACGTGATCACCGCACGCGCGTTGGCACCCTTGCCGCGTTTACTCGAACTGGCAGCTCCGGTCTTCTCACCCCAGACTCTGGGGCTGTTCCTGAAGGGCCGCGAAGCTGAAGCCGAGGTCGAAGCGGCAAGGGCGCGGTGGACTTTCGAGACGACGCTGTTGCCCAGCCTGACAGAAGGTGGCGGCAAGATCGTCCAGATACGCGCGCTGCAGGCCAGAGAGGAGGGTCAACGGCGATGAGCATGACAAGGCCCGGGGAAGCCCGGACACTGGCAATTGCCAATCAGAAGGGCGGCGTCGGCAAGACGACTACCGCCATCAATCTCGGCACCGCGCTCGCCTCCATCGGTGAGCGCGTTCTCGTTGTCGATCTCGACCCGCAGGGCAACGCTTCGACCGGCCTCGGCATTTCCGTCGATAGTCGCGCCAAGACCAGCTACGACGTCTTGACCGGCGGTGCCGGCTTGATCGAATGCGCTCAGCCCGCCGCGGTGCCCGGTCTCTATGTGGTTCCCGCCAACAACGAATTGGTCGGCATCGAATCTGAGCTGACGGATTCCAATCGGCCGTTTCGTCTGCGCGATGCCGTCGCCGCACTCGCTGCTCGCCAGAGAAGCCTGCCCGAAGATCAGCGTTTCAATTACGTGCTGATCGACTGCCCGCCATCGCTCAATCTGCTGACGCTCAATGCGCTGTCGGCGGCCAACGCAGTACTCGTGCCGGTGCAGTGCGAGTTCTTTGCGCTCGAAGGTATTTCGCAGCTCAAGGAATCGATCGATCAGATCCGCGCCACGCTCAATCCGACGCTGGAGATTCAAGGCGTCGTGCTCACCATGCACGATGCACGCACCTCTCTGTCGCGCGAAGTTGCCGACAACGTGCGCGCCTTTTTCGGCCCCAAAGTCTACGAGACCATCATCCCTCGTAACACGCGGGTCGCTGAGGCGCCGTCGCACGGCAAGCCCATCCTGCTCTATGATTTCGACTGTGCAGGCAGCCAAGCCTACATCAAGCTCGCAACGGAAATTATCGAGCGCGAGCGCCGCAACCAGGCCGCCTGAATAACAACGCCCACGAGGAACCATGAACGCACCAATGCAGAAGAGCCGCCTCGGTCGCGGACTTGCCTCGCTCATCGGAGAGCCGATGCAGAGCGGGCGCGTGCATCTTCCTCCCGAGGGCGAGCAGCGCATGGTTCCGACCGCCGACGTGCGGCCCAGCCGGCTCAACCCACGCAAAGAGTTTCGTGAAGATGATCTCGCCGAGCTGACCGAGTCGATCCGCTCCAAGGGTCTGGTGCAGCCGATCATCGTGCGCCCCGCTGAAGGTGGCGGCTACGAGATCGTCGCCGGCGAGCGGCGCTGGCGTGCCGCACAGAAAGCGGGCCTGCACACGGTTCCCGTCATTGCCCGCGACCTGACGGACAAGGAAGTTCTCGAACTCGCCATCATCGAGAACGTCCAGCGCGCCGACCTAAACGCCATCGAGGAAGCCGCCGGTTATCGCGAGCTCATCGATCGGTACGACTACAGCCAGGAGCAGCTCTCCGAGATCATCGGCAAGTCGCGCAGCCACGTCGCCAACACGCTGCGCCTGCTCAAGCTCCCCGATGGCGTGCAGACGATGGTCCAGGGCGGCCAGCTTACCGCCGGCCACGCGCGCGCCCTCATCGGCCGCGACGATGCCGAGGCGCTTGCCAAGCGCATCGTCGACGAGAGCCTCAACGTGCGTGAGGTCGAGGCGATGGTGCAGGGCGGCGCAGAAGTGCTTCCGGGTGCACCTGTTTCACGTACGCCGCGCGAGAAAGACCCCGACACCAAGGCCTTTGAGCGGGAGCTGTCGGGCCTTCTCGACCTCAAGGTCGAGATCAAGCGTGGCTCCGGCGAGAGCGGCAACCTGATCATCAAGTTCGGCAACTTCGACCAGCTCGACTACATTCGTCAGCGCCTAGGCGGCTGATAAGCTCCGGCCAACTTGCTTGACGTCGGGCCCCTGGTGCTGCATCTGCCGGACGCAATAAGTCCTTGCGTCGGCAAAGGATTGCCCCATGAGCCCCACATGAGCGACGTGCTGCTGCAACTTGCTGCCACCATCCGTGCCCGTCGCGATGTACCGGCGGACAGCTCCTACACGCGCCAATTGCTCGACGCCGGTCCCGCTCGCTGCGCCAAGAAACTCGGCGAAGAGGCGGTCGAAACCGTCATTGCTGGCACGAGCGAGAGTGCCGAAGCCTTGAAGGGCGAGGCGGCCGATCTGCTCTATCACCTGCTCGTCCTGCTCGAAGCCCGAGACGTCAGGATCGAGGACGTGCTGGCGGTATTGGACCAACGTAGCGGCACCTCTGGACTGAAAGAGAAAGCCGAGCGCGCTAAGCGCTGATATAAACATAGCAATTCGGCGCTCGGCACACCGCGATGTCCCAATCGGCCAACTTGGAGTACTCCCCCTATCGCGTCATCAATCGCGATGATTGGGCACGTCTGCGCGCCGATACGCCGATGACCCTGAAGGAGAGTGAGCTCGAGCAACTCTCTGGTCTCATCGAGGAGCTGTCGGTCGAGGAGGTCGAAGAGATCTACCTCCCGATGTCGCGCCTGCTCAACCTCTACGTGGCGGCGGCGCAGCAGCTTCATTCGGTGTCGACGAAATTTCTCGGCCGCAACGACAGCAAGGTGCCTTTCATCATCGGCGTCGGCGGCTCTGTCGCAGTCGGCAAGAGCACGACGGCCCGCGTTCTCAAGGCGCTGTTGGCCCGCTGGCCGGACCACCCGCGCGTCGACCAGATCACCACGGACGGGTTTCTGTGGCCCAATGCCGAGCTTGAGCGGCGGCAGATCATGGATCGCAAGGGATTCCCGGAGAGCTTCGATACCGCGCGGCTGCTGAACTTTCTCGCCAGCGTGAAGTCCGGCGTGAAGAAGGTCGAGGCGCCGATCTATTCGCACTTCCACTATGACATCCTGCCGGACCAGAAAGCCGTCATCGAAAACCCCGACATTCTCATCGTCGAAGGGCTCAACGTGCTGCAGCCGGCGCGCATGCCGCGCGGCGGTGAGGCCATCCCGTTCGTATCGGACTTCTTCGACTTCTCCATCTACCTCGACGCCGAGCCGGAGGTGATCGGGGAATGGTATGTGGCGCGCTTCATGCGCCTGCGCACCACCGCCTTTCGCGACCCGGCGGCTTATTTCCACCAATACGCGAGCCTCTCACCCGAGGCGGCCGTCGTCCGGGCGCGCGAAATCTGGCGCTCTATCAATCTCAAGAACCTTGAAGAAAACATCTTGCCGACGCGCCAGCGCGCACGCCTCATCCTGCGTAAGGCCGCCGATCACCACATTGAATCAGTCGCCCTGCGCAGGCTTTAGACTAAGTGCAGTGGCCAAACCGATGCTCCAAAAAAAGGGCCGCCTGGGGAGGCGGCCCGTCAAGTAACGTGCTCTAGTTGTAGGTTCGGTGCAGGAAAATGCCGCTCAGTGAATGCGCGGCTTTAGCGGTTTTCGCGGTGTAGCCACCGCCACGAGGAAGGCACCGACCGCGAGCTGTCCTCGCAGTGCCATCTCGACCGCCGGAAGTTGCAGCCAGTGCTGGGCCAGCACCGCTTGCTGCTCGATCGCTATCGTCATCGCCCGAAGCCCAAAGTCAGACCAGGTTGCGAGCAGCGGCACTTGCTGCTGCGGCGCTACGTGGGCGGTTTCGACAGAGATGATGGTGCCCGACGCTGCGGCGGGAGTCGTAATCGCTGCAGGCGGAGAAAAAGTGCGCACGCTTGCCAGTTGGCGCCGCTGTGCCGGGCGCGATGGGCTCAGGTTGGCAAGGGCGCGGCCGTTGCTGCGGAAGCTGTGGCGTGCATTCGCCATCAGGCGCGCCTGATCGATGCGGAACTTGTCCCGCAAGCGACGAATGGCAGAGGGATCCTCGACGCCCAGCGAGCGGATAGCGGTGGTCGGCTTTAGTCCGGGATTTGCGGCAAGGAGTGCTGCAATGCTCTCCAATTGCCGGCTGTCGTCGAGTCCGGTGCCCTTCGGGCGCCCGTAACGCGGCTGCGTGGTCGGCATGCAATCGGTCCCCATGACCTCTGACGATCCTTCAATCGGCTCGAATCGCTATGGGGATTATGTTGGTTCGTCAGTGCGTTGCCAGGGAGAATAAATGTCTTGTAGAAGCGAGACGGTGCAACGGGCCGAGATTGTGGCCCAATTGCATCCTCGCATTGCAGCTCAAACCGCCGCCGGTCGCCCGCGGCTCAGCGGGACTGCAACCCCTCCTGCTGCGCGATTGCCGACAGCGGGCGCTCAGGGCGCGCGCCGATATGGCTGATGACCTCAGCCGCTGCCAGGCTGCCCAGGCGGCCGCAATCGGCGAGGTTGAGGTTGCGCGTGTACCCGTAGAGGAAGCCAGCTGCATAGAGATCACCGGCGCCAGTGGCGTCGACGACCTTCTCGACGCGGATCGGCCTCACCTGCACCGTCTCGTTGGCTGTGACGATGAGCGAGCCTGCTTCAGAACGTGTCAGCACCGCGAGTTCACATTCGCCCCGAACCGCCGCGACCGCGTCATCGAAGCTGTTGACCTCATAGAGCGCCGTGATCTCCTTTTCGTTGGCGAAAAGGATGTCCGTACCGTCGGCGATAAGCTTGCGGAAATCGGAGCGATGTCGGTCGACGCAGAAGGCATCCGAAAGCGACAAGGCGGTCTTGCGCCCTGCGCGCATGGCGATCTCGGCGGCGGCATAGTACGCCGCCTTGGCTTCCGGCTTATCGAATAGATAGCCTTCCAGGTACGTCACTTTGGCTGCGGCTATCGTCGCGGCATCGACCTCCATCGGACCGAGCTCGGTGCTCGCCCCGAGGAACGTGTTCATCGTCCGCTCGCCGTCCGGCGTAACGAGGATGAGGCAAACTGCAGTTGGCAGGCCGCTGGTTGCGGGAGCGGTCTCGTAAGCGACGCCGGCAGCGCGGATGTCGTGCCAGAACACCTTGCCGAACTGATCACCAGCCACACGGCCGATGAATGCACCCCGGCCGCCGAAAGATGACAGACCGGCGATCGTATTCGCTGCCGAACCGCCGGAGCGTTCCAGCGACGGCCCCATGAGCCCATAGAGCCGGTCTGCTTCACCGGCATCGATAAGGCGCATGAAGCCTTTGGTGAGGTCGTGCTTCGTCAGGAAGCCGTCGTCGCAACGTCCAATAATGTCGACGATAGCATTGCCGATGCCGACGACGTCGTAGCGCGTCTCTTGCATACTGCCCCCATGCCCGGATTGTGCGGCACTATAGGCACCGCGCCGCGTGGGACAAGTCGTTATCCAGGCGGCCGAATATCTGACCTCGTGCGAGGTTAACTCAGGCGCGAACCGGCTTCGGGCGGGCCGCCGACGCCACGGCCATCAGCAACTCCTCGGCGATGGCTTCTTCCAGGGCAGAATTGAGCCGCGCCGCCTTGGCGGCCTTCGCCGTTCGCGCCAGCGCCTGGGTCAGGCGCGGCGTGGTCCACATGCGACATTGCAGCCCGAGGGCGTCCTTCTGCTTAAAGTGAACGGGCGGACGTTGCTGGCGGATCGCGTCGTCGAATGAGCTTCCGGCATCGATGTCCCCCCGGATGCGGTGCAGGCGCTGCAAGGAGCGCTGCAGGGCGGAGATCATCATCTGCGCGCTCTCGCCGGCAGCCATCGCGCGCGAGAATTCGGCTATGGCGCGGCCGGCATCTCCAGACGCCACGGCATTGAGGGTGCGATCGATGGCGAGTTCCGAGGCATCGCCCACCACGGCTTCGACATCAGCGGCCTCGATCAGCCGCTTGTCGGCGGCATACATCGCCAGCTTCTCGATCTCGCCACGTGAAAGAGCGCGGTCGGCGCCCATGCGTGCCACGAGCATCTCCCGCGCATCGGAAGAGATTTCCAGCCCATGCGCCTTAACGATCTCGCGAATGAGGCCTTCGATGTCGGCGACCTCGTCGGCGTAGCAGGCGACAGCCGCCGCCTGCGCCGACTTCTCGAACAAGGCCCGCATCGAGTCCGATGGCTTGAGATTTCCCGCTTCAACGATGAGCGTCGCAGCCAGCGTGCCGCCCTCGATCAACGGCTGCAGGGCCGCAGCGGTGATCCGGCGACCGGCCGTGGCGCGCACGACTTTGGAGCCGCCGAACATCGGGATGGTTTGTAATTCGACGGCGAGGCGGTCGGGGTCCGTATCGAGGTCGGCGTCGTCGATGCGCACGATTTCACCCGCGTCGCGGGCGGCGACCAGCTTCGCCAGCTTCTGGGCCCGCTCGGAGACCAGCCCCGCGTCGGTGCCATAGAACAGCACGGCGGGAACCTTCGGCCCCGGCGGGTTGAGGAATGAATTCGCCTGATGCGCCTTGATGGCTACCATGATCGCCCGCCTGATGCCGCAAGCGTCATACGTAACGCCGCGCGCAACGTCCAGCGCGAGTCGACCTTAGGCGTTGCCGGAGAGATATGCGGCGAGGCGGCCCTTCACCTCTTCGCCGACCGTCTTGGCCGCGCGGTCCTCGGCGTCCTGGCGCGCGCGCACGTTGGCGAACACGCTGTCGAAACGCTGGAAGGCGACACGCCCATAGCTGTCACCCTGCAGCGCGACCGAGCGATCGGAAAGGCGCACGAGGCGGAAGCTGGTCCTGAGATTGTAGACGCTGCCCGAGGAGTTGCCGTCTTCCTGCACCAGGGTCGGCGTGAGCGACTCGCGGATGACGATCTCTAGCCGGTAGACCGGCTCCGCGGCATGGCCGCCGCCCGTCGACTGGTAGATGACCTCATTGCGCAGCCGCTGGCCGACGCGGCCAGGAATGGGCGCGACCTCGATCTGGGCCAGCTTCTCATTGAGTTCCGGAGCGCCAGTGATGGCGCTTGAGGCATACATGGGCCGAAAACCGGAATCGCCGCAGCCCGCCACCAGCACAGATGCCGCAGCACACGCCAACAAGACCCGGCCCATACCTCGGCGGCTAGCGTTCAAGCGCCGTCCCCCGTGCTCGTCCTACACGACGACATTCACAATCTTCTGCGGCACGACGATGACCTTTTTGGCTGGTCGCCCTTCGAGGGCCCGCTGCACCGGCTCTAGCTTGAGCGCCGCTGCCTCGATTTCCTCGCGATCAGCCGTTCGGGCAATCGTCAATTCGTCCCGTCTCTTACCATTCACCTGTACGGCAATGGTAATCGTATCGTCAACGAGCAACGCCGGCTCGACCTCGGGCCACGCCTGATTGGCCAGGAGTGTGTTGTATCCGAGCCGCGCCCAGCATTCCTCGGCCAAATGCGGCATCATCGGGCCGACCATCTGCACCAGGAATTCCACCGCCTCGCGCTGCGCCCAGGCAAAATCTGTCCCCGCTTTCCCCAGGGCGCCACCGAGAACATTTGCGAACTCGTACACCTGGGCTACGGCAACGTTGAAACGCAGGCCCTCGATCGACCGGCCAACCTGGTCGAGCGCCTTGTGGGAGGCGCGCCGCAACGCCGCAGCGTCGGCGCCGAACGCTTCAGGCATCGGTTCGCCGGCCGGGGCCGCCCCGTCGGCGCCCTGGTCGACGATCCGCCATATCCGCTGCACGAACCGGCGGGCGCCCTCGACGCCGACGTCGGTGTAGATGACGTCCCGTTCCGGAGGGCTGTCGGACAGCACGAACCAGCGAGCGACGTCGGCGCCATAGCGCGAAACGAAGTCCTCGAGGTCGACAGCGTTCTTGCGCGACTTCGACATTTTCTCGATCGGGCCGATGGCGGCCAGCTCGCCGGTGGCGATCTCCACGGCCTTGCGCCCGCCGCCCTCACCCTCGATGCGCACCTGGCTCGGCTGCAGCCAGCCACCGTGGCGAGACTTGTAGGTTTCGTGCGTGACCATGCCCTGCGTGAACAGAGCCGCGAACGGCTCGCGCACGTTCTGCGGCAGGCGCAGATTGCCCGTGTCGCACATGGCTCGCGTGAAGAAGCGCGAATAGAGCAGGTGCAAGATCGCGTGCTCGATGCCGCCGATATATTGATCGACGGGCATCCAGTAGGCCGCAGCTTCCTTGTCGACCGGCGTCTTGGCGTGCGGAGCCGTGAAGCGGACGAAGTACCAGGACGAGTCGACGAAGGTGTCCATCGTGTCGGTCTCGCGCCGCGCTTCCCCGCCGCAGCTTGGGCATTTGACGTGTTTCCACGTTGGATGGCGATCGAGCGGATTGCCCGGCTTGTCGAACGTGGCATCCTTCGGCAGCTCGACCGGCAGGTCGGCGTCGGGCACCGGAACGGTGCCGCATTTTTCGCAGTGAATAACCGGAATCGGGCAGCCCCAATACCGCTGCCGCGAGATGCCCCAGTCGCGCAGGCGGTAGTTCACCTTGCGCGCACCGACCGGCTTCTTGTCGAGCTTCGCCTTTTCCAGACGTTTCGCCGCTTCCTCGAACGCTTCACCCGTGGTGAGGCCGTCCAGGAAAGCCGAATTTATCATCGTCCCTTCGCCATCGAAGGCCTTGTCTTTGATGGCGAAAGTTGCCGCATCTTCACCTGAGGGCAGGATCACGGGCTTGAACGGCAGATCGTACTTGCGCGCGAAGTCGAGATCGCGCTGGTCGCCGGACGGACATCCAAAAATGGCGCCTGTCCCGTAGTCCATGAGAATGAAATTGGCGACGTAGACCGGCAGGGTCCAATTTTTGTCGAACGGGTGCACGGCGCGGATGCCAGTGTCGAAGCCCTGCTTCTCTGCCGTCTCCAGCTCGGCAACCGACGTCCCCATGTGCCGGCATTCCTCGCAGAACGCGGCAAGGGCAGGGTTCCGCTCGGCGGCGGCCCGCGCCAGCGGATGGTCCGGCGCCAAGGCAACGAACGCCGCCCCGAACAGCGTGTCGGGACGCGTCGTATAGACCTCGACTTCGCTCTCGCCTTCAGGCGCCGTTTTTTTGTCGAGCGCAAAGCGGATCGAAAGCCCGTCTGAGCGGCCGATCCAGTTCGCCTGCATGAGGCGTACTTTTTCCGGCCACTTGTCGAGACTCTGCAGGGCTTCCAGCAGCTCGTCGGCATATTCGGTGATCTTGAAGAACCACTGCGTCAGCTCGCGCTGTTCGACCAGGGCGCCCGAGCGCCAGCCGCGGCCGTCGATAACCTGCTCGTTGGCAAGGACCGTGTGGTCGACGGGGTCCCAGTTGACCTTCGACGACTTGCGGTACGCCAGGCCCTTCTTGAGAAAATCGAGAAACAGCTTCTGCTGGTGCCGATAGTAGTCCGGCGAGCAGGTGGCCACTTCACGCGCCCAGTCGAGCGAGAAGCCCATCGATTTCAGCTGTCGACGCATAGTGTCGATATTCTGCAGCGTCCACTCGGCCGGATGCACCTTGTGCTCCATGGCCGCGTTTTCCGCCGGCATGCCGAACGCGTCCCACCCCATGGGGTGCAGCACATTGAAGCCCTTGGCGCGCTTGTAGCGTGCGAAGACGTCGCCCATCGTGTAGTTGCGGGAATGGCCGACATGGATGCGCCCCGACGGATAGGGGAACATCTCCAGCACGTAGCACTTGGGCCCATCCTTGGTGGAGGCGCGGAAGATATCGGCCTTTTCCCAGGCTTCTTGCCAGTGCCTTTCGCGTGCGGGCGCGTCGTAGCTTTGATTGGCCATACGGCGTCGAACTTTCAGGATTTGGTGGCTTTGAGCGGCGTAATGAGCCTTAAAGCACCATTGGGGTCAAGGCGGTCGGATGACACCGGACACGGATATGGCGGCGGGAGCTGCAGAACAATTGGCCAAAGTGCAGGCTAGCATAGCCGCGGCCGCGCGCGAGGCGGGGCGCGATCCCGCCGATGTCGACCTCATCGCCGTGTCCAAGACCTTTGAAGCCGCTGAGATTCTGCCCGTCCTGCGGGCCGGCCAGTGCCATTTCGGTGAGAACCGCGTCCAGGAGGCCAAAGGCAAGTGGCCGGCGCTGAAGGCGCAATTCCCCGACGTGCGCCTGCACCTGATCGGCCCTTTGCAGTCCAACAAGGCCAAGGAGGCGGTCGAGCTGTTCGACGCCATTCATTCCATCGACAGGCCGAAGATCGCCCGCGCCATTGCCGAGGAGATGAGTCGTCAGCACAAGCCGCTCGAGCTTTTCATCCAGGTCAACACCGGCGAGGAACCGCAAAAGGCCGGCGTCACCCCGGCCGAACTGCCAGAGCTGCTGCGCCTCTGCCGCGACGACCTGAGGCTCAAGATCGCTGGCCTGATGTGCATTCCGCCCGTCGACGAGGAGCCCGCGATCCACTTTGCGTTCCTCTCCAAGCTCGCGGCCGAAAACGGGCTCACCGGACTGTCGATGGGCATGAGCGAGGATTACGAGACTGCCGTCGCCTTTGGTGCAACGCATCTGCGCGTCGGCAGTGCCATTTTCGGCACCCGCCCCAAGGTTTGACGGTTTTCCAATGGGTTTTCAGCGGTGCGGGACTGTTGGCCATCGCCCGATGCTAGGCTCATGCAACTGATTCGCATGACGCTGGAGGCCCACGATGACCGCCGCCGCACGAGTTGATGCCGCTGTCTCTGATGCAGCAAACGACGCCCGCGGGGAAGTGACGAAAATCCCCGGCGTCACCAAGGCCACCGCCGCCAAGGCGGTCAAGAACGGCTTTTATCACTTCATCGTCGACATCTGGATCACCGATCTCAACGCCACCGAGTTCGGCATCTACAAACATACGCGCAATCGCGCCAAGTCGCGCCAGTTCACGTCCGACATGGACATCTTCGCCGAGGTTATCGAGGGCGGTGAGCGCACCGGCCTCATCGGTTACCGCGAAGACGTCTGGAAAGGGGCCGAGACCAAAGACAAGCGCCTGATTTTCAAACTGTTCAACGATTCGCTCAACTGGCGCGCGACCATGGATCTGATGGTCGGCCGCTCACTGCAGCAGACCATCGCCTCACGCGGCCTGCCGGTGATGACCTTTTCGATCAATACGGACCAGGACGACTTCGTCGTCTATCTGGAACGCTCGGCCAATAAGTGGCCGCTGATGCCGGAGAACTTCGGCTTCTTTATCGTCGGCTCCGATGGCCAGCCGATCTTCTATCGACTGAAGCGGGACTTCATCAATCTCGGCGGCGACTACACGCTTTTTGATCAGCAGGGTCGCAAGATCGGCCACCTCGACGGCAAGGTCTTCTCAATCGGGGGCAAGTGGAAAGGCAAGGTGCGCGTCGAGCACGTCGATCGCCGCCTTCTCACGGTGCTGCAGTTGTTCAGCGCACTGCAGGTCTTCAACCATGATTGCCGCCGCCATCTGCGCCGGCTTTGGCGCGATGTCGACAGAGGCAAGATCAAGCCGAAGCTCGATGCGCAGGAATCCGACCTCTACAAAAACCCCCGCCGCGTCCGCTAGCCCCTGCAAAAACGTCGTGGCCGCGCAGGCGGCCACGACGGACGCTGCACGGCGGTCACTTGGACAAACGCAAGCCTTACGCCGGGCGTGCTTTCGGCTTCGAGACTCTACGGCCTTTGATGGCCGCAGTTTTCACAGGTGGGGCTTCCTGCTCAGTGCCCAGCTCGTCGGCAAGGCCCGATAGCAGCGCGCGAGCGCGCTTCTCGATCGCTGTGGACACCGTTTCAATGAGCGGATGGCCGCCGGCCGGCATTGCCGCGACGTCTGCGCCGGCGTTGCGCGTCTCCACGAGTGCCCCCTTCGCCAACGCCTCGACGCGCGCGATGAGGCGCGGTCCGTTGAGGCCGACGTCGGCTGCAAAACGCAACCAATGGCGTCGCTTCAAATGCTCGCCCCGGCTCTTGCCGGCGATCTTCTGCGCCATGTTGCGCGTCACGTGCTCCCAAGCCTGCCCGCACATCACATCGTAGATCGGCGCCAGCTTGAAGCCTTTCCCGGAGATCATCATCGAATAGTTCTTCGCGTGCGCGTCGGTGTTGCAGGCGATGACGTTGAAGATCACGTAATCGAGCAGGTTGATGATGTCGGGCGCCTGCATGGCATGGCGCGTCGTGGCGAATATCTCCGCCAGCGTCGGTCCCGGAATGCCCGTCTGGTTCGATTCGTATTTAGCCGAGGGCGGCTTGCCGAGCGCCTGGCAGAAATCCTCTTGATGCAGGCGCCGCCACCGGCCGGCCTGCTCGACGCGGTCGTAGCGTTTCACCATCAGATAGGTGCGCTTTCCGGCCTTGCCGGTCGTCACTTCCGGCGCGTTGAGGCCGAGGCGTTTTGCCAGCGTAAGGCACAGCGCCTCGTTCTGCACGCCGCCGAAGAGGCGCTCTGCATCGGGCTTCAAGATCCACGTCGACGGAGCGCCGTTGATCGGCACGCAGACGCGTCCGCGCGCATCGATGGCCACGCCGAGCTTCGTCTGCACGCCGGCGAGCGACATGGAGACGCCGTCCTCGCCGACAAGGAACGGTTTCGACGGCAGCTCGGTGAGAATCTTCTCGAGCATTTTCTCGTTGGCGATCGGCTTCCAACCTTGCGTGCTGGTGGTGCCCGGCTCCCCGATCGACAACGCTCCGGCGGTGTCCCGCCCAAGCTCGCTGAGGATGCCGATGACGTCGCTGGGCGCAGCCCCGAGCTGCAATCCGATCGCCTTGAGTTGTGTAGACTCCGGCAGCAGGTTGGCCGCCCACGGCAGGAACAGCCGCGGAGGGACACGTCGCGGGGACAGCGGCATCAGCAGCGACACCGGAAAGGCGCCGCGCGTCGACAGCCATTCGGGCGCGTAGGAGAAGCTCGGGCCGTCGGCGTGCACCTCGATGGTGCCAACGACACGGCTCTCGTAATAGACGGTGAGCTCAGCCACGGTCGTCGTCCATCAACTCCGGCAGGTCGTCCGCCAGGTCTGGGAGCAGCGCGTCGTCGTCGCCGTTGTTGGCATGCATTAGATCGAAGGGCCTGAGGCCCACCGCTGCTGCCACGACCAGCGCCCGGCCGATTTGGCAGGAGGCCTTCCCGCCCTCCAGTTCCAGGATGAAGCGCCGGCCGACACCGGTTGCGAGCGCCAGGTCGTCCTGCCGCATGCCGAGCGCCTCGCGCCGCTCACGAACCAGCGCGCCGAAATGTCGGGCCTGCTCGCCGGCTGCGTTCTCGACGTCGGGGCGCGCCGCTGCGAAGCCCTGCTGCGAGGCCTCCCGCAAGGCAGTCTCCGTCCCCTCGGGCCCCAGATCTTCGGCCCGGGCATCGGATGCTCTGCGGTTTCTCTCTCTGGCCATGATGGATGCTCGCCCGTGAAGCTGACGAATGTTCCCGCTCGGGAAGTTACAACGGGATTCGCCGTCTCAATCGACACGTTGTTCCCGTTCGGGAACATATCACCCCGACAGCCGCCCTTCAAGACCAAAAGTACCCGTTCGGGAACATCTTGTACATGAGAAGCGGCATCACCCCGCCATATTCCCGTACAGGAACATAGCCCGCTCCAGACGACCCCAGAACCCCGAAAGTACCCGATCGGGAACTCAAACGCCGTCAGCGGATGCCGAACTCACCGAAGCACTGGCGCATGTATTCGCACCGGTGCGAGCCGGAAAAGTGCATGGCGTCGCCCTTGGCCGGGGAGATGAACTGGCAGATCTCCTCCACACCACCCGGCGACAGCCAGCCCTGGCGGCGACCGCGCTGGACGGCGAAGCAGTCGGCGGTCTCCTCGTCGGGGCCGCGGAACTGGTGCCCGCATTCGTGCGAGTAGATCCACAGCTTCACCGGCGTCGTCACGCGTGACAGAAGCCGCATGTTCATGATCAGGAAGCCGGGGTAGGCGGCGCCGTAATCGTCGAGATTGTTGTCGATGACAGTTGGGCGCGTGCCGCAATACATTCCAACGCCGTCGAGCTTGAATTCGCCCTGCGGAACGAGCGTCGCCTCGCCGTTGGTATGGGCAATATATTCCTCGGGCGTCGGAGACCGCGGATCCTGCGCGAGCCCCGGCGCCGACAGCGCTATCAATGCAGCAAGGCCCCAGGCCACGCGGCGTACACCGCGGCGGATGCTCATCGGCAGTCTCTTGGAATCCCACTCAACCCAGAACCTACAATGGCCCCGATCCCAGCCGGTTACAAGCCGGCCCGGCCAATCATCCCAAATGCGGATTGTTTTGAGTTGACGCTCAAGCATCCGCCCCGGCAGCCGCCTCGATACGTGCCATGTCGTCATCGGAAAAGCCGAAATGGTGGCCGATTTCGTGCACCAGCACATGCGTAATCAGATCACCCAGCGTCTCACCCGAGTTGGCCCACTCGTCGAGCAGGGCGCGGCGATAAAGGAACACCATATCTGGCTGCTCCGAAACGTCGAGGACGCTCTTCTTGTCGAGGCTGACGCCCTGGTAAAGTCCGAGCAGGTCGAATGGGTCGTCGATGCCGAGAGCGTCCAGGACCTCGTCGGCAGCGAAATCTTCGATGCGGATCAGCACGCCGCCGGCCGGAGCACGAAACGTCTCCGGCAACCGCAGCCAGGCGACCTGCGCCATTTCCTCGAAGGCCGCGAGATCGGGCGCACTCATAGCCTGCCAATCGAATTTGTCTGGCATTGCTAGTCCGGTTTGCGCGCGATGATGATGGCTTCCTGCAATGTGAAGGTCAGCTCGCCGTTGTCGTCGTGCGGGCGCAGGAACGTATTCAGCAGCACATCTTTATGCAGCATAGACTTCAGCACTTCCACCGTCTCTGGCGCACAGCGCATGCGCTCGGTCCACGCGCCGAAGGCGATGTGTTGGTCGAGCAGCTCGGTGGTCGCGTCTGCAAAACCCACCTTCGACAACAGCATCTTCCACTCAAAAAGCGGTAACGCCCGCGCATGACTGGGATCGCGCGTCTTCTCATAATGGTTGAACGTCCGCGCCGCGTTGAGCACCTCGGCCGGCGTCGCCAGCGGCAACATCGACGCATCGGGGGCAACGTTGTCGATCAGCGCAAAGGTGCCTCCCGGACGCAAGACACGAAAGCTCTCGGCAACGAACGCGGCCGGGTCCGGAAAGTGGTGCGCAGCAAGTCGGCAGGTGACGAGGTCG
>JBAZYB010000049.1:0-19629 GCA_041659545.1 Hyphomicrobium sp. | reverse complement strand
CCGCAATTCGCTTGCGTTCGGTCCTGGCATTTGAGAACGGCGAGAACGACAAGCGCGTGAGCTTGTAGAGTTCGTCGGTGAAGGTGGCGCCGCAATCGAGGACGAATTGGTGCATCTGCGCCATGCGGCAGGCATCGAGGATCGGCAGCACGTCCTCCCCGGCCAGTTTGCGATCGTAGGCTTTGGTCAGGCATCGGTCGATGTCGGCCATGGTGGCGACGAGGTCGTCCTCGAAGGATTTCTCCAGAGCGGTGAACTTGAACGATCCTCCCACTTCGCGGATGACGAAGAGGTTGAGCAATATGTTCTTGTTCCAGTCGACGTAGGCTTCGTCGTAGGCGCGCTTGCGGAATTGGATCTCGTCGGCCGGCGCGCTGCGGCGCATCGATGAGACGACCATGCCGGCTCGCGTCCGCCGGTCGTAGATGAGGTTGGCGAGCATTTCGACCGACTTGCGTCGGGTCTGCTGGGCTGCGTAGGTCTGCGCCAGCCAGGCGCCCACGCAGGCAGTGACGACGCCGTTCAGCACAGCTGAAATAAGCGCGAATGTGATCATCTGGCGTCGCGTCAGCCGCGCCGCGCGTACCAAACCCAGACCGTATTTGGACATGGCTCCCTCCCGTCCCCACGGGTAGCGGAGCATAGCAGATTATCAGCCGGCGCGGTTCCATATGCCGCGCAAACAAGCGGAGGTCGCCTGGTATTTCCCCGGGGCCATCACGCCGGGGTGCGCGGCTGTCCCTCAAGCCAGGTTTCGCTGACCTTGATCGACGCAATGCGCTCCGGGTCTACGGTCGCGGGATTGTCCTCGAGAATGGCAAGGTCGGCATATTTGCCGACGGTCAGGCTGCCGATGATGTGATCCTGGCGGCACTGCCAGGCAGCATCGAGTGTCATCGCCCGAATGGCTTGCTGCTGGGTGATGCGCTCATTGGGCGTGAGCACCTCCCCACCGTCGCGCATGATGCGTGTCACGGCGGTCTGCATGAAGCGGAGCGGCTCGATTGGCGTGACATTGTAGTCGGAGTGCATCGAGATGCGCAGCCCCGCCTTCAGCGCTGAGGCGCACGGATCGAGCAGGGCGGCACGCTCTGGTCCAAGGATGTTGTCGCGGAACGCCCGGCCCCAATAATAGACGTGGCCGATCAGAAACGTCGGGGTCAGGCCGAGATCCTTGATCTCGGTGATCTGCTCGGGATGCAGAATGCTGCAGTGCTCTATGCGATGGCGGTGGTCGGTGCGCGGGGTCTTGGCAAGGATCTTCTTGTAGGCGTCGATCGTGGTGTCGATGGCAGCATCGCCGTTCGCGTGCACGGATAGCTGCCATCCGAGGTCGTGCGGCCGCTGCATCGCCTCCAGCATCTGCTCGGGCGTGTAGTTGAGCACGCCACGGCTGGTCGAGTTCAGGTAGGGCTCGCGCTGGTATCCCGTGCGTGCCTGGTTCGATCCATCCGACCACGCCTTGACGCTCGTCATCCGGAAGCGGTCATTGCCCGCGTTCGGCTTTATCCCCGCTTTGATCCAGTCGTCCATGTGTGTGGAGACGAGCGCGCCTGAGAGCCGAATGGGGGGCGAGGCGCTCATTACCTGCTGCAGGATGTCGATGTCGCCCATGCCGTGCAGCATGCCGAAGCCGCAATCGTGCAATGCGGTGCAGCCGGCTGCGGCGGCGGTGTCGAGCACCTTGCGCGTATTCATGACCAGCTCGGCGGGCGTCATCTGGGGCATCTTGGCGAAGATGGGGAGGAACGCGGGATACTCCTCGAGCCTACCCGTCAGCGCCCCGCTGGCGTCGTGAACGAAGCGGCCCTGCGGAGGGTTTGGCGTGTCCTTGGTGATGCCCGCAGCTTTCAGTGCCTGCGAGTTCGCATAGGCGATGTGTCCGTTCGATTCCAGGACAAGCACCGGGCGATCGGGCGAGGCGGCATCAAGCAGCGCCGTCGTCACCGGCGGTCCAGGCATCAGTGACGGATCCAGATTCGCGGCCTGTACCCAGTCGCCCTCTTTGGTCTTCGCCGCCGCAGCCTTGATCTTGGCCATCGCCTCGGCAATCGTCTTGGTCGTGAAGGGGCTGACGTCGAGCCACGGCAGGATCACCGCCATCGATGTGTGCATGTGCGGATCGATGAAGCCGGGGAGCACGGTTCGGCCTTGCAGGTCGAGGGTCTGCGTCTTCGGACCCCGCTGCGCCATTACCGCTTCGCGCGAGCCCACCGCGCTGATGCGCCCCTGGTGGATCGCAATCGCTTCGGCATTGGGCGCGAGATCATCCACGGTGACGATCGGGCCGCCGAAAAGGATGGCATCGGCAGGCTCGCCTATAAGTGCGGGCGATAGGGTCTGAGCGCTCGCGGCGCCCCAGATGGGGCCAGCCGCCGCAAAGGCCGTGGCTCCGCCGATGAACCCTCGGCGGGAGACCACAGAGCGCAAAACCGAGGCAAGTTGTGGATTGCAGCCAAGGCACATGGGAGTTCTCTCGATGCGATTTCGGCAGCGGATAAAGAGAGGTCGACGCTGCAGGAATCCTTAGTGCGCGACGCTTAATAAAGGCGGCGCAGACAGATCCGTTTTTGCGTAAATTGGGGCAAGCCTGGAGCCGCAGAATGGCTCGATCCCACGCGACGACCGGCGGCTATTTGTGGGCACGAGGCGGGAAGCCAGGCGTGGCAAGTAGCTAAAAAAGAATGAGTGCCGAGCACCTACGGCGGTGCTGGGAAGGCAAGCGAACTCCGAGCGCTGCTGGGTGCGCTAGCGGATGCGCTCCCAAACGAACTTGTTCCTCTTCCAATGGAGCAGGTAGTCACACACGCTGCCAGATGGGTCGGGGCAACGATCGCTGATTTTGCGGCTGACCGAAGCAGCCATCAGGTTGAAGTGACCTGCCTCTGAAGCACTCAGGAAAAATTGAGGGTCCAAGGTTTCGTCGAAGATCATCCTCCACTGGCGATTGCCGACCTGTTTGAAGATCTGGACGACGCAGCCGGCGGTATTGCAACCGGCGCCCTTGGTGGGGAAGTCGCAGGCTTGCCATGCCTGCAGGAAGATGTCCTTGGATCCATCTCCGTTCAAATCGAGGACCGTGACCCCGGCTTGAGGGTAGTCCAACGGCTGGTGTCCTTCGTCCCTGCATCCGCTGCGGACCTGTTGGAGGGCGGTGTTGACCGCGGCGGGATACTCCGACGGGTCCAGGGTCAGGAAGCTCTCCGCCCGGGCTGAAGCTGTGAGGGCCAGGCAGGAAAGCACCAGCGCGGTCAGTCTTACCATCTTCATCTCACGGGGGCGGGTTGCAGAAATACATAGGTGCGGAAATCAACCAACAAGTACTCCGTCGCATGGCGATTGCGGTCAACTCTCTTATTGTCATTAGGCTAATTCCCGGTCCAACACTTGCGCCGATGAACCAGCGGAGCCGATCTGTGCGAATGCGTAGTTTGAAGTGTGCTGCCCTGCTTGCCGCGATCTTCGCATGCACTCAAAGCGCTTCGGCGGGCGAGTGTAATGACAAAGCCACGACGCCCGAGATCGTGAACTGCATAGGAAAGCAGACGATGTCCTGGGATGCCGTCGTTGAGTTTGCGTATGAAAACGCACTGAGAGCTGCCAACGACGAAGCCTCCAAAGCCTTGAAGCGAGCCCAAGAGTTCTGGCTTCGCTACCGCGATGCCAACTGTAGGGCGGCGGGATTGGGCGAGGGGTCGATCGCGGCGATCGAAGCGGCGACGTGTCGTCTCAAGATGACCATGGCTCGCGTCGCCGAGCTGGGCGGAGTCGACGACCCTCCGGAGGGCCAGGCGTCACCAAGTCCGACCGTGCGCGAGAATGAGGATGAGAATTCCGGCAGTCAGCGGGATGATCCCCCTGATGGTGCCGATCCAATCCCCGCGCAGAAGATCCGCGAGGTCTATGCTCTTCTGGCCGCAGACAAGCTGGATAACGAGCACAATCCAATTGTGAACCCGCTGCTTGCGACATCCTTTTTTGCGGCACCGTTCCTCGATTTGTGGGCGAAAGATCAGAAGTGCTGGGAGAACGACAACACCGAGGGGGCCGCTCAGATGTGGGTTGGAGGCCAGGACTATAAGATCGCAGACGTGCGCGTCACGGTTCCGATGGGGACCGCCGACTATCAACGGGTCGTCGCTAGTTTTTCGAACTTCGGGACCGAGCAACACTGGGCCTACGAGTTCCACCGAAGTGGCAACGACTGGTTGGTTCAAGATGTGCTTGTCGAAGGCCGGTCGGTGTCGGAGGCGATAAAAGGCGGCTGCCTGAAATAGCCTGCCATTGGCCGCTCGTGCTTTTCCGCTTAGCGAGTGCCGAAGTTCTGCGGCGCTGCCGTCACGCGTCCGCCACGTTCAGAAGCGCCAGTCGAGACGGGCGCTCAAACCGTGGTCTTGGACATCGCTGGCGATTTGGCCCTGGTAGGACAAGCCAAGGGCGGTGCCCGGGGCGAGCCTGACGTCGAATCCGGCATCGAGGAAGGCGCTCAATGGGTCCGCAGCGGATGCGCGGCACATCTGTCGCGCGACATTCGAGAGACTGGGGTGCGGCGCGGTGGTTAGCCGCGGCGGGCTGCTTCGATCGCGGCGACGTCGATCTTGCTCATGCTCATCATCGCCGCGAACGCACGCTTTGCCTCGTCACCGCCGACGGCCAACGCCTCCGTCAGCACGCGTGGTGTGATCTGCCAGGAAACGCCCCACTTATCTTTGCACCATCCGCAGGCGCTCTCCTGTCCGCCGTTGCCGACGATGGCGTTCCAGTAGCGGTCGGTCTCTTGTTGATCATCGGTCGCGATCTGGAACGAAAAGGCTTCGGTGTGCTTGAAAGCGGGACCGCCGTTGAGGCCGAGACACGGGATACCGGCGACAGTGAATGCAACCGTCAGTACGTCGCCTGCCTTGCCGGATGGATAATCGGTCGGCGCGCGGTAGATGGCATCCACCGAGCTATCGGGAAACGTCTCGGCGTAGAAGCGCGCAGCGGCTTCGGCATCCTTGTCGTACCAGACGCAGATCGTGTTCTTGGCCATTGCCTGTCGCTCCGTGTTGCCCATGCGGGTGGTTGCCGGACGCTGTAATCTCTGTTCCGACCTAGCACGGCGAGTGGGGAGAATTTGCGCCCAACGGACGTTGCGGGGCGCGCAGCTCACATTGATGGGCCGGGACCGCCGTTACTTGAGGCCCGTTGCCGATAGCAGCGGGCCTGTTTTCGTGTCCGTGGCAGCAGAGCGATCGACCACGAATTAGCTGGCCAGGGCCAGCGCGACAGCGTCGGGACCGGCAGGGAATCTCAGTTGGCCCGACACATTGTTTGCTGCGTGCCAAACGACCTCTGCCACTTCGATCTCCGTGGTCACCGCCTTCGGCTGCCCAAATGCCGTGAGGATTGACTGCGCGTACGGCGCATATGCCTCCGGAATCGTGTCCTCGATTGGCGTTTGCACATTCTGGGTAAATCGCGTCGACGGCCCGTAGCCCGGTTCGACCAGCTTCACGCGAATGCCGAAGCCCTCGAGCTCGTGCGCAAGCGATCCGGTGAAGCCTTCGATGGCTGTCTTGCTGGCCGTGTACGCGGCGACGAGCGGCATCGGCGCAAGCGTGGCGCTCGAGGTCACATTGACGATGACCCCGGATCGGCGCGCGCGAAACTGTGGCAACACCGCCTGCGTCATCGCCATTACACCGAAGGTGTTGGTCTCGAACAGGTTGCGCACGACCGACATGGGTGTCGCTTCGAAGGCGCCGAACATGCCGATGCCGGCATTGTTGACGAGCACGTCTATGGGGCCACTCGCCTGCAGAGCCTCGGCGATGCTTTCGGGGTTTGTCACGTCAAGCACCACGACGCGCATCCGCTCCGAGGAGGGCAAGATACCTTCGCGCGGCGTGCGCATGGTCGCGATGACGTTCCAGCCCTGGGCGTGAAAGTGGCGTGCGGTCTCCAGGCCATAGCCTGAGGAGCATCCGGTGATCAGCACGGTTTTCATTGTCAGTTCCTCCTGAGTTGAACGACGCGACCCTAGCCAATGCATCCCGGACGATCTGCGATTGATGGTCCGTATTTCGTTTGCTAGCGTCCGGATATGGTCGATCCCCTCTCGGAAATCATTACGCTGCTGCGGCCGCGTACCGTCTTCTCGAAGATCATTAGCGGCGCCGGCCGTTGGTCCGTGCGCTATTCCGATTTCGGCCAGCCCAGTTTCTGCACCGTACTTGACGGTAGCTGCCGTCTTGCCGTCGACGGGCAGGAGCCCCTGACCCTGGAGGCGGGCGATTTTCTGCTCCTGCCGAAGACACCCGGCTTCACCATGTCTGGCTACGAGCCGGCGTCGCCCAAGCACATCAATCCCAAGGCGGCGGTGCCGCCGACGAACGAAATGCGCCACGGCACGAAAGATGGCGAGCCTGATGTGCGTCTGCTCGGAGGGCACTTCGCTTTCGACTCGGGAGACGCCGATCTTTTGGTGTCGCTATTGCCAGCGCTGGTGCACGTGCGCGGGGCGGATAGGCTCTCTACTCTCGTGCGCCTCGTTCGCGATGAATCAATTGCCGAAAGACCAGGCCGCGATCTCGTCCTAGGGCGCCTCATCGAAGTCATGCTGATCGAGGCGCTGCGGACGATACAGGGCGAGACCGCACCAGCCGGTCTTTTGCGCGGCTTGGGCGATGCGCGACTTTCAATTGCCATACGGGAGATGCACGCCGATCCCGCGCGCGCCTGGACGGTCGACGAGCTTGCCAAGAAGGTGGCGCTTTCCCGTTCGGTGTTCTTCGACCGATTCATGCGCACCGTCGGCGTGCCGCCCATCGAGTACCTTCTCGGCTGGCGCATGGCCATCGCCAAGGATCTCCTGCGCCAACACGACATCAGCCTCGCGGTGGTTGCCGAGCGTGTCGGATACAGTTCCGCGAGCACTTTCAGCACCGCTTTCAGCCGGCATGTGGGAAAGCCCCCGAGCCAGTTCGCTCGCGAGAGCGTCGCATCTGGCTGAGCACGTTGACCGGCGATCTGATGACCGCGCGCAATCAGCCGCCAGTGACGCTCATGTGGCGCGCGATGGTGGGACGGCCGACGCGTCGATCGATGACGAAGTCGTGGCCCTTCGGCTTGAGCAGAATTGCCTCGTCGATGGCGGCCTGCAGCGCAGTGTCGGAGGCACTGGCGCGCAGCGGCTGGCGCAGATCGACGGCGTCCTCTTGGCCCAGACACATGAACAGCGTGCCGGTGCAGGTGAGGCGCACACGATTACAGCTCTCGCAGAAGTTATGCGTCATCGGTGTGATGAAGCCGAGCCGACCGCCGGTTTCGCGCACGCGCACATAGCGCGCCGGGCCGCCGGTGCGATGATCGATCTCGTCCAAGGTCCAGCTGTCGAGCAGGCGCGCGCGCACGATTGACAGCGGCAGGTACTGATCGTGACGAGCGCCGTCGATCTCGCCGAGCGGCATGGTCTCGATCAGCGTCAGGTCATAGCCGCGGCCGTGGGCGAAGCGGATGAGGTCGTCGATCTCATCCTCGTTCGTGCCCTTGAGTGCGACGGCGTTGATTTTGACTTTGAGGCCGGCGGCGTCGGCTGCATCGAAGCCGTGCATGACTGTGGAGAAATCGCCCCAGCGGGTGATGGCGCGGAAGCGGTCGGGCTGCAGGGTGTCGAGCGAGACATTGATGCACTCGACCCCGGCGCTCTTGAGGGCGCCGGCATAGTGCTTGAGCTGGCTGCCATTGGTGGTGAGCGTCAACTCTTCCAGCTGGCCGGACTGCAAATGGCGGCCGAGGGATTCAAACAGCCAGAGGATATTCTTGCGCACGAGCGGCTCGCCGCCGGTGATGCGCAGCTTGCGCACGCCGCGTGCAACGAAAGCGGTGCAGATCCGATCGAGTTCTTCGAGCGTCAAAAGATCCTTCCGCGGAAGGAAGCTCATATGCTCCGACATGCAATAGACACACCGGAAGTCGCAACGGTCCGTCACCGACACCCTCAGGTAGGTGATGGCACGGCCGTAGCGGTCGACAAGGTCTGCCGAGGGCTGTGAATTTTTATAGGCGGCCACGCTTTGACGTGCTCCCTTGGCCAGATCGGAGGCGCTGGCCCACATGGCATAGATGGTCATTCGCTTGCTGCCAAGCTAGCGCCCTTGGCCGGGTGTTCAAGGGGGATGATGGCGCCTTCGATCGCGTGGCGATGCGGATGGCGAGTGACGGCACCCGTGCGCCGCGGGGACGCCGGCTGCCCGGGGACTACGTAAGATGGCTATGGGGCCGCTATTCCGGCTGTTGGAATGGCTCGCATTGCGTGCGGGCGCCAGTCTTGGCGCCGATGCAGGTCCGTCGTGGCAGGACCCTACAACTGCGGACCGTGCCGGTCGCCTTGTTGCGGTGCCGGAGGAGGGGCTCGAACCGGAGGTCGGCCGTTCGCTGGGCACGTGGGCCCTGTGGGCGGCCGTGGCGGTCATCGTGTTGATGGTGGCGGCCGGTTACATCCGGCGGCGATGGAGAGCCAAAGGTCGGACCAGTCCAGGTGGTCTCATTCGGCCACGTCTCACTTGGCGAGGTCGGCGATAAAATCGGCAAGGCCGTCGCTATCGTTCAGCTGGAACAGGGGCAGGTCGCCGGCCTCGGCCGCATGGTCGGCGGCGATGGCGACGACGCGGGTATCGAGCGGCGCAATCGGCTTCTGTGTTTCGGCCGAGGTACGCCGCAGCTCGATCTTGGGGATCGGTGCATCCTTGAAGCCTTCGACGATCACGACGTCAGCGCTGGCGACATGCGGGCTGAGCTCGGCCAACGTCGGCGGCGGACCCATTTGCCGGCACCCGGAAATCTCCCAGCCGTGGGGTGCGATGACGAAGGTATCCAAGGCGCCGGCACGCATATGGCGTTCGCCGTCGGTGGAGCCGTTGAGCGGGCCGAGGTCGTGATGGGTATGCTTGACGGTCATGACGCGCAGGCCGCGACGCGCCAGGCGCGGGATGAGGCTCTCGACGAGCGTGGTCTTGCCGGAATTCTTCCAGCCGATAATGCCGACGAATACCGGGGGTCTAACCACGGGACACCTCGCCGGCGAAAAGCGTGCGCGCTGCGGCTAGATCTGCCGGAGCGTTGACGTTGAAGAACGGATCGACCGCGGTGCCGTCGATCTTGATGGGGTCGAAATCAGCGACGGCGCATCCATGCTGCTCTGCAAAGCGATGCAGGGCGCGCACGTTGTGGTGCAGCGAATCTGCGAGTGCCTCCGCAAGGCTGACGCTCCACAATCCGGCTACGGGATGACGTTCGCCGCCCGATGCGGCGATGGCGCATTTGGCTCCCTTGGCGAGAAGCGCCGCCTTGAGGCGGGCGACGAGGTTCAATGGAAGAAAAGGTGAATCGACCGGCACGCTGGCGATGTATTTCGCTTCAGGGGTCTCTTGCCTTGTCCATTCGATGCCGGCGTTGAGGCCTGCCAGCGGGCCGGAATAGTCGCCGATGGTGTCGGCCACCACGGGCAGGCAATAACCGGAGAAGCGGGTCAGGTCGCCGTTAGCGTTGATGACGATGCGGCCGACCTGTGGGCGCAGCCGCATCAGGACGTGCAGCAGCATGGGTTTGCCGCCGATGTCGAGCAGCGCCTTATCGCGCCCTTCCATGCGCGAAGAGCGGCCGCCGGCGAGTAGTACGCCGGTGACTTCGCTGTCGGGCTGGCTCGTATGCATGGTTGCGATTTAGGGGGTTAAGAGGGTTGTAACAAGCGCTCGCCGCGCACCTCATTGTGACTGGTATGATTGTTAGTGGTGCGCCGGCGGGGCTATAACGGGGCTGAACTGGATGGAGATGCCGCGTGAAGGCTAATGTCAATCGTCGCAAATTTCTGGCCGCCGCGGCTGCGGGGACTGGTGCGAGTATTGCGGCGCCGGCCATCGCCCAGACCAAGCCGAGCATCGAATGGAGGCTCGTGTCGAGCTTCCCAAAATCACTCGATACCATCTACGGCGCCAGCGAGACCTTCGCCAAGGCGCTGGGGGAGATGTCGGATGGGAATTTCCGCGTCCGCGTGTTCGCGCCGACGGAGCTCGTTCCGGGACTGTCGGCTGCCGATGCGGTGACCAACGGCAGTGTCGAGGCTGCGCACACCGCGTCTTATTACTACTGGGGCAAGGACCCGACGTTCGCGATTGGAACGGCAGTGCCCTTCGGCCTCAACTACCGGATGCAGAATGCGTGGATGTATCAAGGCGGCGGCATCGACCTGATGAACGCCTTCTATGCTCGCTACAACATCTACGCGCTGCCGGGCGGCAATACCGGAACGCAGATGGGCGGCTGGTATCGGCGCGAGATCAATGCTCCGCAGGACTGGCGCGGACTGAAGATGCGCATCGGTGGCCTTGCCGGTGCGGTGATCGCGCGGCTCGGGGGCGTGCCGCAGCAGATCGCCGGAGGCGATGTCTATCCGGCGTTGGAGAAGGGAACCATCGACGCTGCCGAATGGGTCGGCCCGTACGACGACGAGAAGCTCGGCTTCGCGAAGGTGGCCAAATACTACTATTACCCCGGCTGGTGGGAAGGGCAGGCGATGCTGCACTTCTTCATCAATCTCGATAAGTGGAACGAGCTGCCGAAGAATTACCAGGCCATGATCAGCGCTGCGGCATCCATTGCCAACATGGGAATGATGACGCGTTACGATCTGCAGAACCCGGCAGCCTTGCGCCGCCTGGCTATCGGTGGCGCCGAGCCGCGGCCATTCTCCGAAGCGGTGCTGGACGCGTGCTTCAAGGCATCAAACGATGTGTTTGCGGAGCTGTGTGCCAAGAACGCCGACTTCAAGAAGGTGTATGAAGCGACGCTCGCCATCCGCGGCGAGGACTATCTTTGGTTTCAGCTCGCCGAGCACACGTACGACACCTTCATGATGATCCAGCAGCGCAAGGGGCTGGTGTAGGTCTTTTCTGCCGCGTCGGTTCGGGGACTATGAGATCTTCTTGGTCGTGAGCTTGGCGATGGCCTCGTCAGCGTAGGCTTCGAGCTCGGGAAGCAGGACGACGCTCTCCTGCTCGTTGGGGTCGGTGCGCGCGATGACGGCGGAGATTGGCTTGTCGGAGATGTTGATCGGCAGGTGCGGCACGCCGGCGGGGATGTAGAACAGGTCGCCGGCCTTGGTGACGACCTGATGCTGCAGTCTGTCGCCATAGAGTGCGACGGCCTCGCCATCGAGGACGTAGATTGCCGTCTCGTGGCTTGCGTGCATGTGCGCCTTGGCTCGGCCGCCCGGTGGGATGGTGAGCAGGTGCATGCAGATTCCCTCAGAACCGACCGTCTCAGCGGCGATGCCGTTGAAATAGGTCAGTCCCTGCTTTCCGTCGTAGGTGTCGGCGGGGCGGACGAGGCGGCAGTGGGTGTGGAAGGATCGCCCATGTGTGAGCCTCCAAGATCATTCTGGCGCACGAGCTTAGCGCATTACGCTTACGGCTTCACGATCACCGGCGGTACGGACATGTCGAGGGTCGGTGCGCCGGGTCCGGTCGTCTCCGGCGGTGGCGCCCCGGGAATCGCCGGCGGATAAGGCGGCAAAGAGAAGCCTTCGCCCTTGTAAGCGGGCGTGACGCCGCCCGCGGGGCTGGCTAGCGCAGGCCGCGGTGTCGGCGTCTTGTCGTGTCGAACGAGGCCGGGGAAGGCGATGAGTAGGCCCACCATCAGCAGCTGGATAAACAGGAACGGGATCGCGCCCCAATAGATCTGTGCCGAGGTGACGGGCGGCATCGTTCGCCCGGTGATCCTGTCGATGTAGGGCGTGCGGGGGGCGACCGAGCGCAGGTAGAACAGCGCGAAGCCGAACGGCGGGTGCATGAAGCTCGTCTGCATGTTCACGGCGAGGATGACGCCGAACCAGATGAGGTCGATGCCTAGGCTCTGCGCTGCCGGTGCCAACAGCGGAACGATGATGAAAGCGAGCTCGAAGAAATCGAGGAAGAAGGCGAGGAAGAAGACGAGCACGTTGACGAAGATGAGAAAGCCAATCTCGCCGCCCGGGAGTGAAACCAGCAGATGCTCGACCCAGAGATGGCCGTTTACGCCGTAGAAGGTGAGCGAGAAGATGCGCGCACCAACGAGAATGAACATCACGAATGCGGAAAGCTTGGTGGTCGATTGCGCCGCCGAGCGAACAATGGCGATGCTGAAGCGCTGGGGATTGCCTTCGCTCAGGCGCTTGGCGAATGCCAGGAGCATGGCGCCGACGGCACCCATGGCACCGCCCTCGGTCGGCGTGGCGACGCCGACGAAGATGGTGCCCAGGACGAGAAAGATCAGCAGCAGCGGCGGCACCATTACGAACACCACCTGCTCGGCGAGCGTCGACAGCAGGCGGGGGCCGCCCATGAGGCGCATCACCCAGCTTGCTGTCGCGACGAGGATGGCCATTGAGATGGCAAGCCCGAGCGTGAGGATGACGAAGTTGGCTCCATCGTAGACGCTATTGCGCATCAGCAACGTGGCGATGGTCCCGCAGCCAACGGCGAGGACGGCCAGAGAGGTGTGTCCCCGCGAGCCGTCAGGCTCGCGATGGATGATCGCTTGAGGGGGCAGGCCCGGAGCGGCCTCAGGCCAGAAGGTGGCGACTAGGAACACGTAGAGAATATATGCGCCGGCCAGCATGAGGCTGGGGATGAGGGCGCCGGTGTACATGTCGCCTACGGATCGACCGAGCTGATCAGCCAACACAATGAGCACGAGCGAGGGTGGAACAATCTGCGCCAGCGTGCCGGAAGCGGCGATGGTTCCGGATGCGAAGCGCGCGTCGTAGCCATAGCGCAACATGATGGGCAGTGAGATGAGCCCCATTGAAATCACTGACGCGGCAACGACGCCCGTCGTGGCGGCAAGCAGTGCGCCGACGAAGATCACCGCGTAGGCTAGGCCGCCGCGCACGCTGCCGAAGAGCTGGCCAACCGTTTCGAGGAGGTCTTCGGCCATGCCGGAGCGCTCAAGGATCAACCCCATGAAGGCGAAGAACGGTATGGCGAGCAACGTATCGTTGGTGACGATGCCGTAGAGGCGCTCAGGCAACGTGCCGAGTAGCGGCCACGACAGGTTGATGGCGCCACCGGAATAGGGGGCCAGCTCGACGCCGACGACGAAGAAGATGAGACCGACGGCCGCGAGCGTGAAGGCGACCGGATAGCCGAGCAGCAGGAAGAAGACGAGCGCCGCAAACATGATCGGCGCCAGGTTTTGTGCAATGAGTTCCAGCATCCCCGCGTCTCCGGCCTAGGCTTTGGAGCCGGGGGCGGTGTCGCTGCCTCCCGCATCGACGTGTCCGGAAGCGCGCCCGGCAGCGGGGTGGTGTCCGACGTCCGAGCGGTCATCGGGCAGGTCACCACTGATGATGGCGATTCGCTTTATGAGTTCGGAGACACCTTGCGCGAACAGCAGGGCGAAGGCGAGAGGGATGAGGAACTTCACGGGCCATTGGGGGAGGCCGCCGTAGTTCGAGGACTGCTCGTTCTGCTGCCAGGATGTGAGGAAGAAGTCCCACGACGTGTAGGTGACGAGCGCCGCGGTCGGCAGCAGAAAGAAGACGTTGCCGACGATCTCGATGGTGTTGCGCACCCAGCGTGGAAAGCGCTCGTTGAGAATGTCGATGCGGATGTGCTCGTTGAGCGCGAGCGTCCACGGTGCGGCAAGCAGGAACACGGCGGCGAACAGCCACCACTGCAACTCGAGCCAGGCGTTCGAGCTGAGATCGAAGACTTTGCGAATAACGGCATTGCCGGCGCTGATGCACGCGGCGACCACGACGAGCCAGGCAACGGACTGCCCGATCAGGCGCGTTCCGGCATCGATGGTCCGGCTCAGCGCCAGCAGCGCTCGCATTTATTTCTCCCCACAGCGCTCGAGCCGCCGGTCGCGGCTGTCTTCTGCGCCCCAGCATCCTATATCCAGGGCAGGCCGTGACTTCCAGTACGGCCTCTGACAGTATCCGCGCCCGGCCGATTGGCCGACGCCCAGGAGCCTCGAATAATGTCTATTTCCAAGCCGCAAGTGCTCGCCGAACTGCGCCGTATCAAAGGGCCGGATCTGGAGGGCAACATTGTCGACCTTGGTCTCGTTTCGGAAATTCTCGTCAAGGACGATCGCGTCTATTTCTCGATCACCGTTCCTGCCACGCGCGCCGAAGAACTCGAACCGCTGCGTCAGGCGGCCGAGGCTGTGGTCGCCAAGGTGGCAGGCGTTTCCGGCGTGACGGCTGTTCTGACTGCCGAGGCGGCTCCCGGTGCTGCCAGGGCCGCCCCTCAGGGGCAGGCGCCGGAGAGTGCGCGGGTCGCCCAGGCGCGCGCTCGCGGCAACGGCGGTCAAGCGCAGGGCAACGGCCACACACATTCGCACGACCATGATCACGGTCATGGCCATTCCCACGCAGCTCCCGCCGCGGCTGGAGCGCAGTCTGGAACGGGCCCGAAGCCGCTGGCGCCTGTCCCGGGTGTCAAATTCGTCATCGCCGTCGCCTCCGGCAAGGGCGGCGTCGGCAAATCGACTGTCGCCGTTAATCTGGCGTTGGGGCTTCAGGCGACGGGTAAGAAGGTCGGCATCCTGGACGCCGACATCTACGGCCCTTCGCAGCCTCGTCTGCTCGGTCTGAAGGGACAGCCGCAGGTTATTTCCGGCAAGACGCTGAGGCCGATGGAGGCTTACGGCCTGAAGACGATGTCGATGGGGTTCCTGGTCGATGAGGAGACGCCGGTCATCTGGCGCGGGCCGATGGTCGTCGGGGCGCTCAACCAGATGCTGCGCGACGTCGCCTGGGGCGAGAGCGGCGAACTCGATGTGCTCGTCATCGATATGCCGCCAGGAACGGGCGACGTGCAGCTGACGATGGCGCAGCAGGTGCCGCTGTCAGGGGCGGTGATCGTCTCGACACCACAGGATCTGGCGCTTATCGACGCCCGCAAGGGCCTCGCCATGTTCCGCAAGGTGGGTGTGCCGGTGCTCGGCATCGTCGAGAACATGAGCACCTTCATCTGCCCGAAGTGCGGGGAGCGGTCCGACATCTTCGGCCACGGCGGGGCGGAGCACGAGGCGGCGCGTCTGGGCGTTCCCTTCCTTGGGGCGGTGCCGCTGGATCTCGACGTGCGGCTGCGCTCCGACACCGGTCAGCCGATCACGGCGACGCTGCCCGACAGCCTGCACGCACAGCTGTTCCGCGATATCGCCGTGCGTACATGGGACGAACTGGAGACAGCCAAGCGCAACGCCGTGCGTCCGCCGACTCTGGAGATTATCGACGGCGGCGCTGGGCTTAAGGTCGAGTTCGCGTGCAAGTCGAAGTATGAGTTTTCCGCCGAGATGCTGCGCGTCATGAGCCCCTCGGCCGAGGTGCAGGGGCATTCGGCCGATCAGCGCAAGACCGTTGGCGGCAAGCGCAACGTGAAGATCAAGGAATTGCGCCCTGTGGGTACCTATGCGGTTCGCATCGCCTTCAACGATGGGCACGACACCGGACTGTTTACTTGGACGTACCTGCAGCAACTGGGACGTGAGAAAGACAAGCGCTGGGGGCAGTACATCGACGAACTGGCCCAGAAAGGGCTGAGCCGTGGGTGAAGTGTTGGTACAATTTTAGTGGGTTGTGGCTCAATCGACGCATGTCTCCGTCTTGACTTGATGGCGTTTCTTCTCGATCTTTTACGCCATTGAATGTGCATTTGCGCCGGTCGGCCCTAGGGGTCTGCCGGCTTTTAGTGCAGAACTAGCACCCGAAGCTATCCTAGGAGAGACAACATCCGCCGACCAATGCGAGCCGCGCCTGAGCGCGAGCCATCCGGACCCCGGATCAACGACGCGATTAGGGCCCGCGAAGTACGACTGATTGACGAGGAAGGCCAGAACGTGGGCGTCGTAACCCACGTCGATGCACTTGAGCGGGCTGTAAAAGCTGGGCTCGACTTGGTGGAAATTTCGCCCGAGGCGGATCCGCCGGTCTGCAAGATTCTCGACTACGGTAAGTACAAGTATCAGGCCCAGAAGAAGGCGGCCGAGGCGCGCAAGCACCAGAAAATCGTCGAAATCAAAGAGATCAAGATGCGCCCTGCCATCGATGATCACGATTACGACGTGAAGATGCGCGCGATCAAACGCTTCTTCGAGGACGGCGACAAAGTGAAGATCACGCTGCGCTTCCGCGGCCGCGAGATGGCCCACCAGCAGCTGGGCATGCAAGTGCTGCAGCGGGTGAAGGGTGAACTGGAGCCGATCGCCAAGGTGGAATCGGAGCCCCGTCTCGAGGGCCGTCAGATGGTGATGGTGCTGGCGCCGAGGTAACGGCCCGGCACTGGCCTGGCCACTGCCCGTGCTGGGCGTGGGGCCGGTGCGGCTGACTTGGCGATATGCGCGGTCGACGCCTTAGCCGCGGCCGCGTTTTGCTTGGTGGGGCCGCAATTGGCCCGGTGAATAGGGGGCGTCTCCCTCCAGCCGTCGCCAAAACCCAAAAAATCAAGGGTTCAGCCGCTTGCGGATTGTGGGGCGCAACCGTATAAGGACGCCCCAAGTCGCCTGGCGGGGCATGCCGTGGCGGCTTTTATGCTTTGAGATGCCTCATAGGCGGCTCCTCCCTCAATAAGGGACGTTTCTCCCAATCGGCGCACCCGGTTGGCGCGAATTAGGGCCTGCCGCGAGTAGAGAAAGGATCGAGCCAAATGCCCAAGATGAAGACGAAGAGCGGCGCCAAAAAGCGCTTCAAGATGACGGGTACCGGCAAAGTGAGAGCCGCAGCCCAGGGCAAGCGTCACGGCATGATCAAGCGCACGGCGAAGTTCATTCGCGATGCGCGTGGCACCATGGTGCTGAATGATTCTGACGCCAAGATCGTCAAGAAATACATGCCCTACGCCCGCTGAGCAGCCTCAACAGAGGCTCGTTCGCAAAGCAACGTCATCTGAAGGAGTAGTCCCATGGCACGCGTCAAGCGCGGCGTTACCGCCCATGCCAAGCACAAGAAAGTTCTGAAGGCCGCCAAGGGTTATTATGGTCGCCGCAAGAATACCATCCGCGTCGCGAAGCAGGCCGTCGAAAAGGCGCTGCAGTATCAGTTCCGCGATCGCAAGCGTAAGAAGCGCACCTTCCGCGCCCTGTGGATCCAGCGCATCAACGCCGCCGTGCGTGAGCACGGTCTGACGTACGGGCGATTTATCGACGGGCTCAACAAGGCTGGGATCGATATCGACCGCAAGGTGCTAGCCGATCTCGCTGTCCACGATGCGGCTGCGTTCAAGGCGCTGACCGAGCAGGCTGCCAACGCTGTGCAGCAGGCGGAGAAGGCGGCGGCCTAAACGTCATACGTCTATGCTTGTCATCCTCGGGCTCGTCCCGAGGATCCAGGCGTCCGCTTGCTCAGGCGCACAAGGCAAGGTGGATCCTCGGGACAGCCCCGAGGACGACACTTGAAAAAAGCTGAGAGAGCGAATGTCGTCGACGGATACAGGCTCAGATCTCACGGCGCTCGAAAACGAGCTGCTGGCTTCCATCGAGGGAGCGGGCGACGTTGCCGCCATCGAGCAGGTGCGCATTGCCGTGCTCGGCAAGAAGGGCCGCATCGCGGAGCTGATGCAGACGCTCGGCAAGCTGCCGGCAGAAGAGCGCCGGGGCTTCGGCCAGTCGGTCAATGAAGTCAAAGGGCGGGTGACGCAGGCACTAGAGGCGCGCAAGACCTCGCTCGAGGATGCGGCCTTGTCGGAGCGGCTCGCCAGCGAAGGGGCCGACGTCACGCTGCCGGTGCGTTCCGGCGGCATCGCCGATGGACGTATTCATCCGGTGAGCCAGGTCTACGACGAGTGCGTCGAGATCTTTGCCGACATGGGCTTCGCCGTTGCTGAAGGTCCGGATATCGAGTCCGACGACCTCAACTTCACCAAGCTCAACATTCCGCCCGAGCACCCTGCCCGGCAAGAGCACGACACGTTCTATTTCCAGCCGAAGGCGGACGGATCGCGGCTGTTGCTGCGCACCCATACGAGTCCGGTGCAGATCCGCACAATGCTGGCGCAGAAGCCGCCCATTCGCGTTATCGCGCCCGGCCGCGTCTATCGCTGCGACAGCGATCAGACGCATACGCCGATGTTCCATCAGATCGAAGGTCTCGTCATCGACGAGACGACGAACATGGGCCATCTGAAGTGGGTGCTGGAAGAGTTCTGCAAGGCGTTCTTCGAAGTGGACGAAGTGAAGATGCGCTTCCGCGCCTCGCACTTCCCGTTCACGGAGCCGTCGATGGAAGTCGATGTCGGCGCCGAAGCCATCGGCAAGCCGGGGCAGTGGCTGGAGATTCTCGGCTGCGGGATGGTGCATCCGAACGTGCTGCGCAATTGCGGTCTCGATCCTGAGAAGTACCAGGGCTTCGCCTTTGGCGTCGGTCTCGATCGGCTCGCCATGCTGAAGTACGGGCTCACGGATCTGCGCGCCTTCTTCTCCGGCGACCTGCGCTGGATGCGCCATTACGGATTTTCGGTTCTCGACGTGCCGACGCTCTCGGGCGGTCTTTCGGGTTAGGAGGAAGCGATGAAATTCACGCTGTCCTGGCTCAAGGACCATCTCGACACAGACGCCTCGCTTGAGGCGCTGGAGGAAACGCTGTCGGCAATCGGCCTGGAGGTCGAAAAGGTCGAAGCTCCGGCGGCGAAGCTCGGCGCATTTCGCGTGGCGCGCATCGTCGAAGCCAAGCGGCATCCGAATGCCGACAAGCTACAGATCGTCATGGTCGAAACGGATAAAGGCCAGCCGCCGCTCGAGGTCGTGTGCGGGGCGCCAAACGCGCGCGCCGGGCTTATCGGCGTCTTCGCTCCGCTCGGCACCTACATTCCTGGATCGAACATCACGCTGGAGAAGAAACCGGTGCGTGGTGTCGTCTCGAACGGCATGATGTGCTCGGCGGCCGAGCTGGAGCTTTCCGATGAGAGCGCGGGCATCATCGAACTTTCCGCCGAAATGGGCGAGCACGTCGGGGACAGCTACATCGATGCGGCGGGCCTGAACGATCCCGTGTTCGAGGTCAAGCTAACGCCGAACCGTCCGGACTGCACGGGCGTGCGCGGCATCGCGCGCGATCTCGCCGCCGCGGGTCTGGGAAAGCTGAAACCTGAGCCGAAGATCGAGGGCGCCGAAGGCAACTTCGACAGCCCTGTCGACGTCGCATTGGCCTTCTCCAAGGACACGGCAGACGCGTGTCCGGTGTTCGCCGCTCGCTACGTGCGCGGCGTCAAGAACGGTGCTTCGCCCGCTTGGCTGCAACAGCGCCTCAAGGCGGTGGGAATGCGCCCCATCAATGCGCTGGTCGACGTGACGAACTACATCAGCCAGGACCGCGGCCGGCCTCTGCACGTCTACGACGCCGACAAGCTGAAGGGCGGCGTTACCGTCCGTCTCGGCAAGGCGGGTGAGAAGTTCCTCGCCCTCGATGGCAAGGAACACGCCGTCGACGAGACGATGTGCGTCATCGCCGACGATGCGGGCCCGCTAGGGCTTGGCGGCGTCATTGGCGGAGAAGAGTCCGGTTCGACAGACGCTACCGTCAACGTGCTGATCGAGAGCGCCTACTTCGATCCGGCGCGAACCGCTGCCACGGGCCGCAAGACCGGCCTAGTGACCGACGCGCGCTAT
>JBAZYB010000048.1:0-19676 GCA_041659545.1 Hyphomicrobium sp. | reverse complement strand
TCCTTACACCCGTCCGATCCTCTCAGAGGCTTCGGGCAAGGTGGACTTCGAGGATCTCATCGATGGCGCCTCGGTGCGTGAGCAGACGGACGAGATGAAGGGCACGACCAATCGCGTCATCGTCGACTGGCGCGCGTCCCCGCGTTCGGCCGACCTGAAGCCTGCTATCGTCGTCAAGGACAGCAAGGGCAAGCCGATCAGGGTGGCCCGTGGCGGTGACGCTCGCTATCTGCTCACCGCGGAAGCCATTCTGTCGGTGGTGCCGGGGCAGGACGTGAAAGCCGGTGACGTTCTGGCGCGTATCCCGACCTCGTCGGCGCGCTCGGGCGACATCACGGGTGGTCTGCCGCGGGTTGCCGAACTGTTCGAGGCACGTCGTCCGAAGGACCACGCGATCATCGCCGAGATCTCGGGAACCATCGAGTTCGGCAAGGACTACAAGAACAAGCAGCGGATCCACATCAAGCCAGACGACGAGAGTGAGGAGTCGGTTGAATACCTCATTCCGCGCGGCAAGAACTTGGCGGTGCAACACGGCGATCGCATCGAGCGTGGCGACTTTGTCTACGACGGTCACCCTGCGCCGCACGACATCCTGGCGATCAAGGGCGTCGAGGAACTGGCGAACTACCTGATTAATGAGATTCAGGATGTTTACCGGCTCCAGGGCGTGACCATCAACGACAAGCACATCGAGGTCATCGTTCGTCAGATGCTGCAAAAGGTCGAGATCATCGATCCTGCAGATACGGGTCTGATCAAGGGCGAGCAGCTGGACAGGGTGGAGTACGACGAGATCAACGCCAAGACGGTCGAGGCCGGCAAGAAACCGGCAACGTCCAGCCCGGTGTTGCTCGGCATTACCAAGGCGTCGCTGCAGACCCGCTCGTTTATCTCGGCGGCCTCGTTCCAGGAAACCACGCGCGTTCTCACCGATGCTGCCGTCAACGGCAAGATCGATACGCTCGAGGGGCTGAAGGAGAACGTCATCGTCGGCCGGCTTATCCCGGCCGGTACCGGCGGCGCGTTGCGCCGTCTGCGCAAGATCGCCGCAAAGCGCGACGAGCTCATCGCTCGCGAGCAGGCGAAGGTGGACGCGGAGAAGGCGCTTGCCGGTCCCGGTGGCGGCCCGGTTCGCCGCCGTCGCCGCACGGCCGAGGAGGCCGTGGAATAAGGCAATTTTGCCGTTCGTTAATCAGCGCGGCCACACATCGTGGCCGCGCTTTTTTGTGCGGGCAGCGCAAGAAGGCACATGGTGTCGCTATTGCCGGGTGCGTAGTAAAAAATTATCTCCGCGGTGTTGACCGGATTCAGCTGGCTGTATATAGGTCACCCCACTCTCACGGTAGGTGGTAGGACAAATTCTGCGTCCCCTTATTCTGGACGCCTTGCCCTAAACGCTATCGTCGCAAAGCAGAGGACAAATTCGGACCATGATCTGCTGCTCATCCGAGCACGCATGATCCTCTGGTTTTTTCGTGCCGGGCACGCCCCTTCGGGGTGTGTGCTTGGCAGGTTCGGTTTGGCGCATGCGTCAGCCGGGCAAGCGTGGACGGAAGAGGCGCATGCCGACGATTCAACAGTTGATCCGGAAGCCCCGGACTCAGAAGACGTACCGCGAGAAATCGCGTCACATGGAAGCGTGCCCTCAGAAGCGCGGCGTGTGCACACGCGTCTATACGACGACGCCGAAGAAGCCGAACTCGGCTCTGCGTAAAGTTGCCAAGATCCGCCTGACCAACGGCTACGAGGTCATCGGCTATATCCCTGGCGAGGGCCACAATCTGCAGGAGCACTCTGTCGTGCTCATCCGCGGCGGCCGCGTCAAAGATCTTCCCGGCGTTCGTTATCACATCATCCGCGGTGTCCTTGATACCCAGGGTGTCGCCGACCGTAAGCAGCGCCGTTCGAAGTACGGTGCCAAGAGACCGAAGTGATCGCCCCCGGGGCGATCGGCCCGCGAGAGGCGGGCACCATGGGCCGGTAAGCCGGCCCATTGTCATTGAGAGATTTGCAGCGAAGGGCTGAAGCTAGATGTCCCGTCGTCACAGTGCCGAAAAGCGCGTCGTCAATCCGGACCCCAAGTTCGGTGACGTCGTCATCACCAAGTTCATGAACGCGGTGATGGAGCAGGGTAAGAAGTCGGTCGCCGAGCGCATCGTTTACGGTGCCTTCGAGCGCATGGAGCAGAAGGCGAAGTCTGACCCCGTGCAGTTGTTCCGCTCGGCGCTCGACAACGTCATGCCTGCTGTTGAGGTTCGTTCTCGCCGCGTCGGTGGTGCGACCTATCAGGTTCCGGTTGAAGTTCGTCCGGAGCGCCGTCAGGCACTTGCCATTCGCTGGCTGATCACTGCGGCCCGCGCTCGTAATGAGAATACCATGGTGGATCGCCTTTCGGGCGAGCTGCTGGACGCTGCCAACAATCGCGGCACCGCAGTCAAGAAGCGGGAAGACACCCACAAGATGGCGGAGGCGAACCGCGCCTTCTCCCATTATCGCTGGTGAATTCGGAGCGCTGAGAGCACATGGCCCGCGAATACGACATCAAGGACTACCGTAACTTCGGCATCATGGCCCACATTGATGCCGGGAAGACGACGACGACTGAGCGCGTCCTCTATTATACCGGTAAGTCCCACAAGATCGGCGAAGTGCACGATGGCGCTGCTACCATGGACTTCATGGACCAGGAGCAGGAGCGCGGCATCACCATCACGTCCGCTGCGACCACGTGCTTCTGGCCGGGTCGCGACGGCAGGAAGCGCCGCCTGAACATCATCGACACACCAGGTCACGTCGACTTCACCATCGAGGTTGAGCGCTCGCTGCGCGTGCTCGACGGCGCCGTTTGCGTGCTCGACTCCAACCAGGGCGTCGAGCCGCAGACCGAGACCGTCTGGCGCCAGGGCGACAAGTACAGCGTTCCGCGTATCATCTTCTCCAACAAGATGGACAAGACCGGCGCAGACTTCTTCATGTGCCTTGCCGACATTAAAGAGAAGCTCGCCGCACGCGCTGTTCCTATCCAGCTTCCGATTGGCGCCGAGGCGGATTTCGTTGGCGTTGTCGATCTCATCGAGATGAATGCCATCGTCTGGGACGGCGACGGCAAGGACGCCAAGATGTCGATCAAGGAGATCCCCGCCGATCTCGTCGACATGGCCAAGGAATACCGCTCAGCACTGATAGAAGCCGCCGTCGAGATGGACGACGACGCCATGGGGGCTTACCTCGATGGCAAGGAGCCGGACGCAGCGACGCTGCGCTCGCTCATCCGGAAGGCTACGATCACGCGCACGTTCTACCCGATGATGTGTGGCTCGGCCTTCAAGCATAAGGGTGTGCAGCCCCTGCTCGATGCCGTCGTCGACTTCCTGCCTGCGCCCTCTGACCGCGAGGCGTACAAGTGCATCGACGTCAAGACGGGCGCGGAGACTATTCGTCGTCCGCTCGACACCGAGCCGCTGTCCATGATCGCCTTCAAGATCATGACCTTCCCGCACGTCGGCTCGATCACCTTCTGCCGCATCTACTCGGGCAAGATCGAGAAGGGCATGGCCCTGGCTCAGACGACGCGCGATAAGAAAGAGCGCGTCGGCATGATCTATGAGATGCACGCCGACGATCGCAAATCGGTCGACGAGTCCTATGCCGGCGACATCATTGCGCTTGCCGGTCTCAAAGACACGCGCACCGGCGAGACGCTGTCCGATCCGAGCAAGCCCGTCCTCCTCGAGAAGATGGACTTCCCCGATCCCGTCATCGAGATGAAAATCGAGCCTAAGACCAAGGCCGACCAGGAGAAGATGGCGACCGTCCTGCATATGATGTCGGTCGAGGATCCGTCCTTCCGCGTCTCAGTCGATCCAGAGTCCGGCGAGACGATCTTGAAGGGAATGGGCGAACTCCATCTCGACATCAAAGTCGACATTATGCGCCGCGAGCCGCACAACATCGCAGTCAACGTCGGCGCCCCGCAGGTCGCTTATCGTGAGGCGCTGGCCCGCGCCACCGAGGTCGACTACACGCACAAGAAGCAGACCGGCGGCACCGGGCAGTTCGCCCGCGTCAAGCTGAAGCTCGAGCCCAATGAGACGGGCAAGGGCAATGAGTTCGAGTCCGTGGTCATCGGCGGTACTGTGCCGAAGGAATACATTCCTGGCGTCGAGAAGGGCGTCGAGGGCGTCTGGAATAATGGCGTTCTCATCGGCTTCCCGATGGTCGATATGAAGGTGACGCTGTTCGACGGCGCCTTCCACGAGGTGGACTCATCCGCCATCGCCTTCGAGATCGCGGCCCGCTCCGCCATGAAGGAGGGCTGCGAGAAGGGTGGCGTCAAGCTGCTTGAGCCAATCATGGACGTCGAGGTTGTGACGCCGGGCGATTTCGTCGGCGGCGTGATCGGCGACATCAACTCGCGTCGTGGGCAGATCCGCAATCAGGAAATGCGCGGCAACGCTACCGTCATTCGCGCCTTCGTCCCGCTGGCCAACATGTTCGGCTACGTCAGCCAGTTGCGCTCGCAGAGCCAGGGTCGCGCATCCTACACCATGCAGTTCGCCCACTACGCGGATGTGCCGCGCAATGTGGCCGACGAGGTGAAAGCCAAGTACGCCTAACTGCGAAAAACAGGTTTGGGCGCGCTTGCGAGCGGGCCTTTGTAGTCAAGACCGGTCTAAAAAACGGACCGACAACTTAAGTGGAGAGCCACGATGGCCAAGGCAAAATTCGAGCGGAACAAGCCGCACTGCAACATCGGCACGATCGGCCACGTCGATCACGGCAAGACGTCGCTGACGGCTGCGATCACCAAGGTCCTGGCTGAGTCTGGCAAGGCGCATTTCACGGCTTATGACCAGATCGACAAGGCTCCCGAAGAGCGCGAGCGTGGCATCACGATCTCGACGGCGCACGTCGAGTACGAGACCGACAAGCGCCACTATGCGCACGTCGACTGCCCAGGCCACGCCGACTACGTGAAGAACATGATCACCGGCGCCGCTCAGATGGACGGCGCGATCCTCGTCGTGTCGGCTGCGGACGGTCCGATGCCGCAGACCCGCGAGCACATCCTGCTCGCCCGTCAGGTCGGCGTTCCGGCGCTTGTCGTGTTCCTGAACAAGGTCGACATGGTCGATGACGAGGAACTGATCGAGCTCGTCGAGATGGAAGTTCGCGAACTTCTTTCATCGTACGATTTCCCCGGCGATACCATTCCGATCGTCAAGGGCTCTGCTCTGATGGCTCTGGAAGAGAAGAAGCCCGAGATTGGCAGAAATGCCATCCTTGCGCTGATGGATGCCGTCGACGAGGCAATTCCGCAGCCTGAGCGTCCGATCGACCAGCCGTTCCTGATGCCGATCGAAGACGTGTTCTCGATCTCCGGTCGTGGCACGGTCGTCACCGGCCGTATCGAGCGCGGCATCGTCAAGGTCGGCGAGGAAGTCGAGATTGTCGGCCTGAAGGATACGCAGAAGTCGATCGTCACAGGCGTTGAGATGTTCCGCAAGTTGCTCGATCAGGGCCAGGCTGGCGACAACGTTGGCTGCCTGCTGCGCGGCATCGATAAGGAAGCGGTCGAGCGCGGCCAGGTGCTGTGCAAGCCCGGCTCCGTGAAGCCTCACCGCAAGTTCAAGGCCGAGGCCTACATCCTCACCAAGGAAGAGGGTGGCCGCCACACGCCGTTCTTCACCAACTATCGTCCGCAGTTCTACTTCCGCACGACCGACGTTACGGGCGTGGTGACGCTGCCGGAAGGCACGGAAATGGTGATGCCGGGCGATAACATTTCGATCGACGTAGAGCTGATCACCCCGATCGCCATGGAGGAGAAGCTCCGCTTCGCCATCCGTGAGGGCGGTCGTACGGTTGGCTCGGGCGTCGTCGCTAAGATCATCGAGTAGGGCAAAAAGGCGAGGGAGCGCCCGGTTGTTGGGCGCTTCTTCCTTTTGAAAGAGTGCGGGACATGAACGGCCAGAATATTCGCATCCGGCTCAAGGCATTCGATCATCGAATTCTCGATGCCTCGACGCGGGAGATCGTCAATACGGCGAAGCGCACCGGCGCGGAGGTGCGCGGACCCATTCCGTTGCCGACGCGGTTTGAGCGGTTCACCGTCAACCGGTCTCCGCACATCGACAAGAAGAGCCGTGACCAGTTCGAGATGCGCACTCACAAGCGCCTGTTGGACATAGTCGACCCGACACCTCAGACGGTTGACGCGCTGATGAAGCTCGACTTGGCCGCGGGTGTGGACGTCGAGATCAAGCTCTAAGGACAATTCGGGCCGGCGGTGGTCGCTAGGCGCCGAGAATTAAGAAGGAAGGAATGCTCTCATGCGTTCCGGGGTAATCGCACAGAAGGTGGGCATGACCCGCATCTTCACGGACAACGGGGAGCATATCCCCGTGACCGTGTTGAAGCTCGACAACGTTCAGGTTGTCGGTCATCGCACCAATGACAAGAACGGCTACACGGCGCTTCAGCTGGGTGCCGGCAAGAGGAAGCCAGCGCGCCTGACCAGGGCCGATCGGCAGAACTTTGCCATCGCCATGGTTGAGCCGAAGCGCAAGCTCGTCGAGTTCCGGGTTACTCCCGAGAACCTGATCGAGGTGGGTGCTGAAATCACCGCCGACCATTTTGTTCCTGGTCAGTTCGTCGACGTGACGGGCACGAACCAGGGCAAGGGTTTCCAGGGCGCGATGAAGCGCTGGAACTTCGGCGGCCTGAGAGCGACGCACGGCGTGTCGCTCAGCCACCGCAGCCTCGGTTCGACCGGTCAGCGCCAGGACCCCGGTAAGGTGTTCAAGGGCAAGAAGATGGCCGGCCACATGGGCTCGGAGCGGGTGACGACGCAGAACCTCGTCGTGGTGAAGACCGACGTCGATCGCGGCCTTCTCATGGTACGGGGCGCAGTACCTGGCTCGAAGGGTGGCTGGGTGCTGGTGCGCGACGCCGTTTTGAAGCAGCCACACAAGGATGCACCGCGTCCTGGCGCCTTCAAGCAGCGTAGTGCCGGCGGAGAAGCAACCGGCGCGAAGGAGCAAGCGTGATGAAAGCTGATGTCACCACGCTGGCGGCTTCCAAGGCCGGTACGGTAGAGCTTGCTGAGGCCATCTTTGGTCTCAAGCCTCGCCCGGATCTCATCCAGCGTATGGTTCGCTACCAGCTCGCCAAGCGGCGCGCCGGTACGCACCACGCCCAGGATCGTTCAGAAGTGAACGTGACTGGCAAGAAGATGTACAAGCAGAAGGGCACCGGCGGCGCCCGTCACGGCGACAAGTCGGTTCCGCAGTGGCGCGGTGGCGGCAAGGCGTTTGGACCCAAGCCGCGCGATCACGCTTTCGACCTGCCGAAGAAGGTGCGCGCACTTGCGCTGCGCCATGCTCTCTCGGCCAAGGCGCAGGCGGGTGAGGTCGTGGTTCTCGACAAGGCGGAATCCAAGGACGGCAAGACCGCCGCCCTGCGCGATCAGTTTGCCAAGCTCGACTGGACCAACGTCCTGATCATCGACGGTGCCGAGTTGCAGGCTGACTTCGTCCGTGCAGCACGCAACGTACCGAACATCGACGTGCTGCCCGTTCAAGGCATCAACGTTTACGACATTCTGCGCCGCAAGAAATTGGTGCTGACCAAGGCCGCCATCGTAGCGCTCGAGGAGCGTTTCGCGGGTGCCACCAACGGCCGCGCCGAGGAGAGTAAGTGATGATCAAGCTTAGCGCTTACGACGTCATCGTCTCTCCGGTGATCACCGAGAAGTCGACGCTCGTCTCGGAGGCCAACCAGATCATCTTCAATGTCGCTCCAAAGGCGACGAAGAAGGAGATCAAGGATGCCATCGAGACGCTCTTCAAAGTCAAGGTGAAGTCTGTCAACACGCTGGTTCGTAAGGGTAAGTTGAAGACCTTCCGTGGTCGTCGCGCACTACAGAGCGACGTCAAGAAGGCCATCGTTACCCTGGTCGACGGCCAGCATATCGATATCGCGACGGGCCTTTAAGCGAACGGACCCGAGGAAACGACTATGGCACTGAAGACATTCCGCCCTACCTCTCCTGGCTTGCGCCATCTGGTGCTCGTCGATCGTGCGCAGCTGTGGAAAGGCGCGCCCGTCAAGGTGTTGGTCGAGGGCAAGTCGAAGTCGGGCGGACGCAACAACGATGGGCGCATCACGACGCGCCATATCGGTGGTGGCCACAAGCGCTCGTATCGTATGGTCGACTTCCGTCGGCGTCACTTCGATGTGCCGGGCAAGGTCGAGCGGATCGAGTACGATCCCAACCGCACAGCCTTTATCGCTCTGATCAAGTATCAGGACGGCAAGCTGGCCTATATTCTGGCGCCGCAGCGCCTCGCCGTCGGCGATCAGGTGATCGCGGGTGAGAAGGTCGATGTGAAGCCGGGCAACGCAATGCCGCTCGCCGGCATGCCGGTCGGCACCATCGTGCACAACGTGGAGCTGAAGCCGGGCCGTGGCGGCCAGGTTGCCCGCTCTGCAGGCTCGTTCGTACAACTCGTCGGTCGTGACTCTGGTTGGGCGGTTCTGAAGCTCAACTCGGGTGAAACGCGCCGGGTGCGCGCCGAGTGCATGGCCACCATCGGTGCGGTTTCGAATCCGGACCATTCGAACGAGGTGACGGGTAAGGCTGGCCGCACGCGGTGGAAGGGTCGTCGCCCGACCGTTCGCTCGATTGCCATGAACCCGATCGATCACCCCAACGGCGGTCGCACCAAGGGCGGTAAGCACTGGGCAACTCCGTGGGGCAAACCCACCAAGGGCGCCAAGACGCGCAAGAACAAGGCGACCGATAAGTTCATCATCCGCGGCCGTCAGGCGAAGAAGAGCTAACCGGCGGCGACGAGGAGACACGTTATGTCACGATCAGTTTGGAAGGGCCCGTTCGTCGACGGCTACATTCTCAAGAAGGCTGAGAAGGTGCGGTCGTCCGGTCGTGGCGAGATCATCAAGATTTGGAGCCGCCGTTCGACGATCCTGCCGCAGTTTGTCGGCCTGACGTTCGGCGTCCACAACGGTCAGAAGCATATCCCGGTGGCTATCACCGAGGACATGATCGGCCACAAGTTTGGCGAGTTCGCTCCGTCGCGCATGTTCCATGGACATGGCGGCGACAAGAAAGCGACCAAGGGAAGATAAGGGCTGAGGCGGAAGCATTATGGGCAAGCCGAAACGCGAGCGCAGTCTGTCCGACACCGAGGCTCAGGCCGTGGCCAGGAATCTGCGCGTATCGCCGCGCAAGTTGAACCTCGTTGCCGGTCTTATTCGCGGCAAGAACGTCGACACGGCGCTGGCAGACTTGGAATTTTCGCGCAAGCGGATCGCGCAGGACGTGAAGAAGTGCGTCATGTCAGCGGTCGCTAACGCGGAGAATAATCACGGCCTCGACGTCAACGAGCTCGTTGTCTCGGAAGCGTTTGTTGGCAAAAACCTCGTCATGCGCCGCTTCGCAGCGCGTGGCCGCGGCCGCTCCAGTTCGATCACCAAGCCGTTTGCGCAGCTAACGGTGATCGTACGGCAGAAGCCGGAAGAGGATGCCGACGCGGGCGCCAAGAAATCGAAGACGAAGGCCACCGGTGCGGCCAAGAGCGGCAAGAGCAAACCTGCCGCCGCGGCCAGCAAGGTTGGCAAGGCGAAGTCCGCCGCCAAGGAGACTGCATAATGGGTCAGAAGGTAAATCCAGTCGGGTTGCGCCTCGGCGTCAACCGCACCTGGGACAGCCGCTGGTTCGCCGGTCGCGGCGAGTATGGCCGGTTGTTGCATGAAGACATGCGCATGCGGGATCACATCCTGAAGCAGCGCCGCCAGGCTGGCATCGCCAAGGTGGTCATCGAGCGCCCGCACAAGAAGTGCCGGGTGACGGTGCACACGGCGCGCCCGGGCGTTCTGATCGGTAAGAAGGGCGCCGACATCGAGAAGCTGCGCGGCGAGCTTGCGCGCTTCACGGATTCGGAAGTGCACCTCAATATCGTCGAGATCCGCAAGCCGGAGATCGATGCGACGCTGGTGGCTGAGGGCATTGCTCAGCAGCTGGAACGCCGTGTTGCCTTCCGCCGCGCTATGAAGCGCGCCGTGCAGTCGGCGCTGCGCCTCGGGGCGCTCGGCATCCGGATCAACGTCGCCGGTCGTCTTGGTGGTGCGGAGATCGCTCGTACCGAGTGGTACCGCGAAGGACGCGTTCCGCTGCATACGCTGCGCGCCGACATCGATTTCGGCTACGGCGTCGCACGAACAGCTTACGGCGTGATCGGCATCAAGGTGTGGATCTTCAAGGGCGAGATCATGGAGCACGATCCCATGGCCTCCGAGAAGAAGAACACCGAGCTGCAGGAGAGCGGCGGTGGTGGACGCCAGCGTGGCGACCGTGACCGCAACGATCGCGGTGATCGGGGCGACCGTCGGGAGCGCCGTGAGGCGCCTGCGGCCGCGGCCCCAGCACCGACACCAGCACCAGCGGCTAACGAAGGCGCAGACAAGGCGTGAAGCAGCGCGGGTAGCGCTGACAGGGACGACGACACATGCTGCAACCGAAACGCACGAAATTTCGCAAGGCCTTCAAGGGCCGAATTCACGGCGCGGCCAAGGGTGGCACGGCGCTCAACTTCGGCTCGCACGGCCTCAAGGCGGTCGAGCCGGAGCGCGTTACCGCGCGCCAGATCGAGGCTGCTCGTCGTGCTATCACGCGCCATATGAAGCGTGCTGGCCGCGTGTGGATCCGAATCTTCCCGGATCTGCCGGTGACGAAGAAGCCGGCCGAAGTCCGCATGGGCTCGGGCAAGGGTTCGATCGAGTTCTGGTGTGCGCGCGTCAAGCCGGGCCGCATCATGTTCGAACTCGATGGCGTGCCGGATCAGATCGCTCGCGAAGCACTCGTGCTCGGGGCAGCAAAGTTGCCGATCAAGACGCGTATCGTAACGCGGATTGGCTGAGAATTAGGACGAAGGAATTAAGGCGATGAGCGCGGAAGCGTTTCGGGATTTGACCCTCGATCAGCTCGACGATCAGCTGCACAAGCTCAAGAAGGAGCAGTTCAATCTGCGCTTCCAGCGGGCTTCCGGCCAACTCGAGAACACCTCGCGCGTGCGTGCGGTTCGCCGTGACATCGCTCGCTTGCTGACCGTTGCGCGCCAGAAGCGCGCCGGCGGCACCAAGAGCGCCAAGGAGTAATATCGATGCCGAAACGCGTGCTACAGGGTGTGGTCGTCTCCGACAAGAACGACAAGACGGTCGTGGTTGAAGTGGAACGCCGCTACACCCACCCGCTGTTCAAGAAGACCGTGCGCCGCACGAAGAAGTATCACGCTCACGACGAGAAGAATTCGTTCAAGATCGGTGATCGCGTCGAGATCGTCGAGAGCGCGCCGATCTCGAAGAATAAGCGATGGACAGTTCTGACCGACGCTGGCTGAAAGCCGCGTCAGAGGTCGGCGGGCTTAACGGCCCGATAGAGGATGAAGGGCCGCCGAAAGGCGGTAACTGGAAAGGGAAGCCGCGATGATCCAGATGGAGACCAATCTCGACGTCGCTGACAATTCGGGCGCGCGCCGCGTTCAGTGCATCAAAGTGCTGGGCGGCTCGAAGCGCAAGTACGCGACCGTGGGCGACATCATTGTCGTCTCGGTCAAGGAAGCCATTCCGAAGGGTCGCGTCAAGAAGGGCCAGGTGATGAAGGCCGTCGTGGTGCGCACAGCCCAGGGTGTGCGCCGTCCGGACGGCTCGCTGATCCGCTTTGACCGCAACGCTGCGGTGCTCATCAATGCCCAAGGTGAACCTGTCGGCACCCGTATCTTCGGGCCCGTTACGCGTGAGCTGAGAGCCAAGAACCATATGAAGATCGTTTCGCTCGCTCCGGAGGTGCTGTGATGGCCTCGTTGAAGATCAAAAAGGGCGACCACGTCATCGTTATCGCCGGCCGCGACAAGGGCAAGCACGGTGAAGTCGTCGAGATGATCCCCAAGGAGCAACGCGCGCTGGTGCGTGGCGTCAACGTCGTGCGCCGTCATCAACGGCAAACGGCGGCCCAGGAGGGCGGCATCATTTCCAAGGAAGCGCCGATTCACATCTCGAATCTGGCGCTCGAGGATCCGAAGGACGGCAAGCCGACCCGCGTTGGCTTCAAGTTCATCGACGACGGTAAGAAAAAAGTGCGCTTCGCCAAGCGCTCGGGCGAAGTCATTCCGGAGAGATAAGAGCCATGGCTGAAAAAGAGAAACCGGCGAAGGCCGCTGGCGCTCCCAAGGGCGCCCAGAAGGGTGCGAAGAAGGCAGCCGCTGCCAAGGAGCCGCGTACGCCGGCCGCTCCGCGCCCGAAGGACTACAAGCCGCGACTGAAGACGCATTACGAGCAGGTTGTTCGTGAGGCGCTGCATAAGAAGTTCGAATACGCGAACGTCATGCAGGTCCCCAGGATCGAGAAGGTCGTTCTCAACATGGGCGTCGGCGAGGGTGTGAGCGATCGCAAGAAGGTGGACAGCGCCGCTGGCGATCTCGCGCTCATTGCCGGTCAGCGCCCGGTGCAGACCCGTTCGCGTAAAGCCATTGCCACGTACAAGCTGCGCGAAGGCATGCCGATCGGCGCGAAGGTGACTTTGCGCGGCGACCGGATGTATGAGTTCCTGGATCGCCTCGTCACTATCGCGCTGCCGCGCGTCAAGGACTTCCGTGGGCTCAACCCCAAGAGCTTCGACGGTCGCGGCAACTATGCCTGTGGTCTCAAGGAGCACATCGTGTTCCCGGAAATCGACTACGACAAGGTCGACCAGATCTGGGGCATGGATATCATCGTATGCACGTCGGCATCGTCCGACGATGAAGCCCGCGAACTTCTAAGCGGCTTCAATTTTCCGTTTCGCAGCTAGAGGACCTCGGGCTGATCCGAAAGGCCTTTGGAGGATATAGATGGCTAAGACGAGTTCGGTAGAGAAGAACAATAGGCGGCGGCTGCTGGCGGCTCAAAAGGCCGACAAACGCAAGCGTCTGAAGGCGATTGCCAATGATCTGAAGCGTCCCGTCGAGGAGCGCTTTGCGGCTCGCATCAAGCTTGCCGAGATGCCGCGCAATTCGTCGCCGACGCGCATTCGCAATCGTTGCGAGCTCACCGGTCGTGCCCGCGGCTACTACCGCAAGCTTAGAATGTGCCGCAACCAGCTGCGCGATCTGGCCAGCCAGGGATTGATCCCCGGCATGACCAAGTCGAGCTGGTAAGGGGAGGACAGGATATGTCGATGAACGACCCCTTAGGCGATATGCTCACCCGCATCCGCAATGCGCAGATGCGCCGCCGGCCGAAAGTCGTGACCCCAGCGTCCAACATCCGCGCGCGCGTTCTCGACGTGCTCGAGGAAGAGGGCTATATCCGCGGTTATTCGCGGGTCGAGCAGAAGGGCGAACTGGCGGTCTTCGAGATCGAGCTCAAGTATTACAATGGGCAGCCGGCTATTCGTGAGATCCAGCGCGTCTCGACGCCTGGACGGCGGGTCTACTCGCCGGTTCGGGATTTGCCGACCGTCGCCAACGGCCTCGGTGTCGCGATTCTGTCGACGCCGAAGGGCGTAATGTCGGACTCGAAGGCCCGCGAGCAGAACGTCGGCGGAGAGATCCTCTGCAGCATCTTCTAATCAGCGGTCCGCATTGAGCGGTCTAGCTTCAAGGTTTTGGAACGACCATGTCACGTATCGGCAAGAGAGCAGTCCCCGTCCCGTCAGGTGTGACGGCGACGATCAGTGGACGAGAGGTCAAGGTCAAAGGGCCGAAGGGCGAGCTCGCCTTCACGGTTCCCGACAAGATCAAAGTCGAGAAGACGGATGATGGCATCGAGGTCACTCCGGTCGACGAGACGAAGCTCGCGCGCTCCATGTGGGGCATGTCGCGCACCATGATCTCCAACCTCGTCGAAGGCGTTACCAACGGTTATTCGCGCACGCTGGAGATTCAGGGTGTTGGTTTCCGCGCCGCCATGAAGGGTAAGGATCAGCTGCAGCTCAATATCGGCTTCAGCCACGACGTGGTGCATCAGATCCCGAATGGCGTCGAAGTGAAGGTTTCCGGCGCCAAGCAGGAAGTCATCACGGTGTCCGGCATTGATCCGCAGCTCGTCGGCCAGGTGGCGGCTAACATCCGCGCCTCGCGTCCGCCGGAGCCGTACCAGGGCAAGGGCATCCGCTATAAGGGCGAGTACATCTTCCGCAAGGAAGGCAAGAAGAAGTAAGGACGCAGGCTATGAACGCGCTCACCAAACTATTCGAACGGCGCAAGTCTCGCGTCCGTCGCGCTCTCAAGGCGAATGCAACGGATCGCCCGCGTCTGTCGGTGCATCGGTCGTCGAAGCACATCTACGTGCAGGTGATCGACGATGCACAGGGCAAGACGGTCGCCGCCGCATCGACGCTGGAGAAGGACCTGAAGTCGGCGCTGAAGACCGGTGCCGACAAGGCCGCTGCTGCTGCCGTCGGCAAACTCATTGCCGAGCGGGCGATAAAGGCGGGCGTCAAGGACGTCGTCTTCGATCGTGGCGGCTACATCTATCACGGCCGAGTCAAGGCGCTGGCGGATGCTGCGCGCGACGGCGGCCTGAACTTTTAACGAGAGGATTGCAACGTGGCACGTCCCCAAGGAAGAGACCGCGGTCGCGATCGCGAAGAGCGGGATAGCGAGTTCACCGAGAAGCTCGTTCACATCAACCGCGTCGCCAAGGTGGTGAAGGGCGGCAAGCGCTTCGGATTCGCGGCACTGGTTGTCGTAGGTGATCTGAAGGGTCGTGTCGGCTTTGGCCATGGCAAGGCGCGTGAGGTTCCGGAAGCCATTCGTAAGGCGACGGAAGCCGCCAAGCGGGCGCTGCTGCGCGTGCCGCTGCGCGATGCGCGTACGCTGCATCATGACAGCGAAGGTCGCCACGGAGCGGGCAAAGTCGTGCTGCGCTCGGCCCCCGCCGGTACCGGCATCATCGCTGGCGGCGCCATGCGCGCCGTGTTCGAGATGCTGGGTGTGCATGACGTCGTCGCCAAGTCGCTGGGTTCTACCAACCCCTACAACGTGGTGCGCGCAACGTTCGACGCGCTGAAGCACCAGGAGAACCCGCGTGGGGTCGCCGCTCGCCGCAACAAGAAGGTGAGCGAGATCGTCTCGCGCCGCCGTGATGGTTCGGTTGCCGGTGAAGCGGTCGTCGAGGCTTAGTCTCGAGCGCCCCGCATACGTAAGGAATGAAGTTTCATGGCCAAGAAGACCATCACCGTCGAGCAGTTCGCGAGTGCCAACCGCCGGCCTGCAGTGCAGACGCAGACGCTGCGCGGTCTTGGGCTGGACAAGCTGCACCGCCGCCGCGAGTTGGAGGATACTCCGGCTGTGCGCGGTATGATCAGCAAGGTTCCGCACCTCGTGCGCATCGTCGACGACGCGTCGTCGACGAAGAAATCCTGAAGGAGCTAGGGTCCTATGCGACTCAACGAAATCAAAGATAAGCATGGCGCCCGCAAGGAGCGCGTGCGCGTCGGCCGTGGCATCGGCTCCGGCCTCGGCAAGACCGGTGGTCGTGGCGGCAAAGGCCAGACGGCACGTTCGGGTGTCGCCATCGGCGGCTTCGAAGGCGGCCAGATGCCTCTGCATCGCCGTTTGCCGAAGCGCGGCTTCAACAAGTGGCGCCGCAAGGACTATAACGAGATCAACGTCGGAACGCTGCAGCAGGCGATCGACGAGAAACGGCTCGACGTCAGCAAGGCGATCGACCTGGAGGCCCTCGTGGCTGCTGGGCTGGTTCGGCGCACGAAGGACGGTCTGCGGCTGCTTGGTTCGGGTGAAATCACGGCAAAGGTGGCGCTGACCGTTGATCACGTGACGGGCACTGCCCGGGCGGCGGTCGAGAAGGCCGGCGGCTCGATTACGGTTATCGAGAAGAAGATCCTGGCCGCCGACGTCGCGAAGAGCAAGAAGTCTCAGGCTAAGAAGAACGCTTTGAATACCAAGAAGCCTGCCGGGGCTGGCGCAGAATAACCTTGGCGCGGATCGGTGCCGACCGCGGTCGCGGTCGGCGCTAAAGTATCAGCGGCGTTGCCGCACCCGGGGCGGGCTCCCATCTTAGGCGAGGGGACAACCACAGGGCGGCCCGCCGCAACGGGCGCGAAGGTCGGGAGAACGAACCATGGTATCCGCTGCTGAGCAGCTTGCCGCCAATCTGAACTTCGGCGCTTTTGCCAAAGCCGATGATCTGAAGCGTCGCATTTACTTCACGCTTGGCGCGCTGATCGTCTACCGGTTCGGCACCTTCATTCCGCTGCCCGGCATCAACCCCACGGCCTTTGCGCAGACGTTCCACGCGAACGCCGGCGGCATTCTCGGCATGTTCAACATGTTCGCGGGTGGTGCTGTCGAGCGTATGGCGATCTTCGCGCTCAATATCATGCCCTACATCTCGGCATCGATCATCATGCAGTTGATGAGTTCGATGTCGCCGAAGCTTGAGGCCTTGAAAAAGGAAGGCGAGCAGGGGCGCAAGCAGATCAACCAGTACACGCGCTATCTCACCGTGGTGCTGGCTGCCTTCCAAGCCTACGGCATCTCTATCGGCCTTGAGGGTTCGCACAGCGCTGCAGGACCGGTGGTCATCGATCCGGGCTGGTTCTTCCGTATCACCACGGTCATCACGCTGGTGGGCGGCACGATGTTCCTGATGTGGCTGGGTGAGCAGATCACGCAGCGTGGCGTCGGTAACGGCATTTCGCTCATCATCTTCGCGGGCATCGTCGCAGGTTTGCCGACGGCGCTGGTTGGCCTTTTCGAACTGGCGCGCACCGGCTCGCTGTCCGTAGGGCTCCTCCTGGCATTGCTCGCACTGATGCTGTTCGTGGTCGCGGCCATCGTTTACATGGAGCGCGCACAGCGGCGGCTGCTGATCCAGTATCCAAAGCGGCAAGTCGGCAATCGCATGTTCCAGGGCGATTCTTCGCATCTGCCGCTGAAGCTCAACTCGGCTGGCGTTATCCCGCCGATCTTCGCTTCGTCGCTGCTGCTGCTGCCCATCACCGCAGCTCAGTTTGCCGCCGGTCAGGGTCCCGATTGGCTGAATGAGGTCACGGCGGCGCTTGGCAGCGGCCAGCCGTTGCACATCCTGCTCTACGTGGTGATGATCATCTTCTTCGCCTTCTTCTATACGGCCGTTGTCTTCAATCCCAAGGAGACGGCCGACAACCTGCGCAAATACGGTGGGTTCCTGCCGGGCATACGTCCCGGTGAGAAGACGGCCGAGTACATCGACTACGTCTTGACGCGCATTACCGTTGTGGGCGCCATCTATCTGGCCGCGGTCTGCGTATTACCCGAAATACTCATTTCCTATGCCGCCGTGCCGTTCTACTTTGGCGGAACATCACTGCTGATTGCGGTGAGTGTGACCATGGATACGGTGGCACAGGTGCAGAGCCATTTGCTGGCGCACCAATACGAAGGCCTGATCAAGAAGGCCAAGCTTAGAGGCGCGACGGGGCGAGGGCGGAGATGAACCTAATACTGCTGGGTCCACCAGGAGCCGGCAAGGGTACGCAAGCGGAGAATCTGGCTAAGCAGCGGGGGCTCGTTCAACTCTCGACGGGCGAGATGCTACGTCAGGCGGTGAAGGCGGGAACGCCGGTGGGGCTCATCGCTAGCGCGATTATGGAAGCTGGGGGCCTCGTACCGGACGATGTGGTCATCAACATCATCGCCGAGCGCATCGAACAACCGGACTGTGCCGGTGGTTTCATCCTCGACGGATTTCCGCGAACCCTGAAGCAGGCGGCGGCACTGGACGAACTTCTGGCCTCAAAAGGCAAGCGGCTCGACGCAGTCGTCGAATTGAAGGTGGATGACGCAGCTTTGCTGTCACGCATCGAGAATCGGGCGCGGGAGACGATTGCGGCCGGTGGCGTGCCACGAAGCGACGACAATGCGGAAGCTCTCAAGAAGCGCCTGATGGCGTATTACCGGGAGACATCACCGTTAACGGGTTACTACTTCGCCAAGGGAAAGCTGAGCTGTATCGACGGCATGGCGCCCATTGAGGAAGTGGGCACGCAGCTTGACGATGTACTCAACCGGGTCGTCGCACCCTAAAAAAACCATTATCGGCCGATTGACGAGGGCCTAGTGCTTCGCTACAACACCGCGTTCTTAACGCACGCTCCAAACCGCTCGGTCTGCGAACAGACTGGGTGGGAGGCTGCGTTTTCGGCGCAGGAACTTTAGAACAGCGGAATGCCGCATCGGGGGCGGCGTGTCCCCTGCCAGCGGCTTTCGATACCTCAGGAGATAAGTGTGGCCCGTATCGCAGGCGTCAACATTCCGACGCAGAAGCGCGTAGTGATCGCGCTGCAGTATATTCATGGCATTGGCGAGAAATACGCCAGTGACATTTGCACCAAGGTGGGGATCCCTGCCGAACGCCGCGTCAATGAACTGACAGACGCCGAGGTGCTGCAGATTCGTGAGACGATCGATCGCGACTACATGGTCGAGGGCGACCTGCGCCGCGAAGTGATCACCAACATCAAGCGCCTGATGGATCTTGGCTGCTACCGCGGTCTGCGTCATCGCAAAGGGCTGCCGGTTCACGGCCAGCGTACGCATACCAATGCGCGCACCCGCAAAGGTCCGTCCAAGCCGATCGCCGGCAAGAAGAAGTCCTAACGCATTCATTCGGGGACGGCCGGCCGGTCATCCCCGACAGTTTCTGGCACCTACGCATGACGGGCCGAGGCGCGGCCCCTGGAGAGACGACGGATGGCTAAGGATACCAATGCCGCTGCTGGACGCACCAAGGTGCGCAAGCGCGAGAAGAAGAACATCACGTCCGGCGTTGCTCACGTGAACGCCTCGTTCAACAACACGATGATCACCATCACCGATGCGCAGGGCAATACGATTGCCTGGTCGTCGTCGGGGACCAAGGGCTTCAAGGGCTCTCGCAAGTCGACGCCGTATGCCGCGCAGATGGCTGCCGAAGATGCTGGCCGCAAGGCGCAGGAACACGGCATGAAGATCCTCGAGGTCGAGGTTTGCGGTCCCGGGTCGGGTCGTGAGTCCGCACTCCGCGCCCTGCAGTCGGTCGGCTTCCAGATTACCTCGATCCGCGACGTAACGCCGATTCCGCACAACGGCTGCCGCCCGCGCAAGCGCCGTCGCGTCTAGTCTTAGGAGGGTGCGGAGGCTTTCGCCCCGCCCTTCTTCGCGCCCGTGCGCGAGCGACCGCTAGCAAAGTTACACATTTCGCCTGCCTCCCCCGGCGCAGGCGTACAAGTAGAGAGGCACCCCCGTGGTCAACGTTCTACAGAAGAACTGGCAAGACCTGATCAAGCCGAACAAGCTGGATGTCGCATCCGGACGCGACCGCAGCCGCACAGCGACTGTCGTGGCCGAGCCGCTGGAGCGCGGCTTCGGCATGACGCTCGGTAACGCGCTGCGTCGCGTGCTGCTGTCATCGCTGCAGGGCGCTGCCATCAAGACGGTTCAGATCGACGGCGTGCTGCACGAGTTTTCTTCGATCCCGTCGGTGCGTGAGGATGTGACCAACATCGTCCTCAACATCAAAGAGATCGCGCTGCGCATCCACTCCGAGGGTGGCAAGCGCATGGTGCTCAAGAAGGAAGGCGGCGGCCCGGTCCGCGCCAAGGACATCGAGGCGGGTCCCGATGTCGAGAT
>JBAZYB010000047.1:0-19873 GCA_041659545.1 Hyphomicrobium sp. | reverse complement strand
GCAGCGGGCAGCGAGGGGAATGTCGGCCGTAACGGCGATATCATCGCTGCTGATGTGCTCGACGATCCAGTCGTCGGCGGCGTCCGGGCCGTCGGCGACGACGGTGCGCTTGACGAGGGGGCTATCGGGAAGTCGCATCCAACTATTGGATACGAAGTGCAGAGGAAGTTCATGGCGTTCGGCGACACGCAAAGCCTCATCCTTCACCGGGCAGGCGTCGGCGTCGACAAAGATCGCGGGTGGTGCGGTTTCGCTCACGCCCCGGTGTTTAGCGGTTTCCAACGCGGGTGCAAACAGGGAGGCGCGCGACCTCAGCCCCTGGGTTCGGAAAGCAGTTTGATGATGCCTCCTGCATCGAGGATTTTGTCGGTCATTCCGGCTGCGGGAGTGCGTGGATCGGCGTCCATGATGGGTCCAGGGGCGACGGCCGCAATGAGCCGTTGCCAGACCGTCGGGGGTATCGAGTTCTCCCCCCATGTCGACGATAAGAGGTAGCGCACCTTCGCGGATCGCTGGGCGGCGCGTTCAAATTTGCCGATCACGAGCGGCCCGTGTGCCTCGAGCAACGTCTCGAGTGCGCCGGCACCGAGCAGTGCTACCTGTTCGCCGGTGCGGCATTCATCGAGCGCGGCCAGGATGAACTCCACAGCGGTGTCCGGGGCGAGCTGCACCATTTCGTCGACGCAGTCGTAAGCGCGCATGCGCTCGCCTTTTTCGACCGACGCGCCGTCGGGCGTGCCGATTTTGAGCAGGATCCTGGCGAGGCGCTTGGGATCGAAGCTGCCGTCCTGCGTAAAGCAAAGAGGGTCGGCGCCTTCAAACTGACAGTCTAAGCAACTCCAAGTGCGTTCCATGCCGAGCCCCCAAGGCCGAGCGCCGCCGGATGTGTTCGAAACATATAATAGCCGCGCCAGAGCATCGTTTTATGCACACTGTGTCACCTGCAGACCGCCTATCGTGTTGTGTTGGCGCGGAGGCTGCCGGTCCTCGCCATCACGCGGTCGTAGGTGTCATTTTCGTCGCTGCCTGAGCGGTGCGGCTCATGGCTACGGCATCGTCGATGTTTGGCGCATAGTTGACGATGGGGCGGCGGAGGCCCGCTTGCAGCAACGTACGGCGGACGGCCTTGCGCGCGGAAGTGAAATAGACGCTCGTGCCGGCGCCGCGTAGTTTGTGGACGAAGCCTTCAAGGGTTTTGGCTGCGGTGCTGTCGACGATCGGAACGTCGGCGAAGTCGAGAATAAACACCTTGGGGCTGGCGCCGATCCTGTCGAGCGCGCCACTGACAGCGGCAGTGGCTCCGAAGAAGAACGCACCTGAAATGCGATAGACGGCGATGTCGCCGTCGAAGGCGGCGGGTTCGTAAGAGGTGCGCGCTGGCCCGGTCGCATCGGCTGAATCCTCGGCAATGAGCGGAGCACCGGTGTCGATCTCCACCGCCTCGGCCATGCGATGCAGGAACAGGAAGGCGCCGAGCGTGGTGCCGACGCCGATGGCGATCGTGAGATCTTCGAAGATCGTCAGCAGAAAAGTTGCCATGAGTACCACCGCATCGCCCCATGAGGCGCGCATCAGGCTGGCGAAGTCTCGCCGGTCCGCCATGTTCCACGCGACCACGGCGAGCACGCCTCCGAGGCTGGCGAGCGGGGTGTAAGCGGCGAGTGGGGCTGCGAGGAGCATGAACAACAACAGGTAGAGCGCATGCAACATGCCGGAGACAGGCGTGTGGGCCCCGGCGCGGATGTTGGTCGCGGTTCGGGCAATGGTGCCGGTCACGCACATGCCGCCGAACATCACCGCGGTGATGTTGCCGACGCCTTGGGCGACGAGCTCGCAGTTGGAACGGTGCTTGCGTCCGCTCATTCCATCGGCGACGACGGCGGAGAGCAGGCTTTCGATGGCGCCCAGCAGGGCTATGGCGACAGCGTCAGGGAAGACGGCGCGCAGTTTGGCTAGATCGAAGCTTGGTAGCGAGGGGGCCGGCAAGGTGCGAGGAACCTCCCCGAACTTCGTGCCGATGGTGGCCACGTCGAGCTGAAGCAGCACGGCAATGATGGACGTCGCTGCAATGGCAATCAACATGCCGGGCCACTTCGGACGCCAGCGGCGCAGGCCGAGGATGATGGCGATCGTGACCGCCGCTAGCGCGAGGGTCGGCGGTTTTATCGTGCCTATGCTGTCCCATATGGCCGCCAGCTTGGGGAGCAGCGCCGATGGCTCGCTCGTCATATCGAGGCCGAGCAACTCCTTCAGTTGGCTCGCCATGATGATCACGGCGATGCCGGCCGTGAAGCCGACGGTCACAGGAAATGGGATGTACTTGATGTAGGTGCCAAGGCGCAGGAAGCCGGCGATCATCATCATCACGCCGGCCATCAGCGTGGCGAGCACGAGGCCGTCGTATCCCTGCCGCTCGACGATGGTGGCGATGAGCACGATGAAGGCGCCGGCCGGGCCGCCGATCTGAAAACGGCTGCCACCGAGTGCCGATATGAGGAAGCCGCCGACGATGGCGGTGAACAGCCCCTTCTCCGGCGAGAGGCCAGAGCCGATGGCGATTGCCATGGACAGGGGCAGAGCCACAACGGCGACGGTCAGTCCGGCTACGGCGTCGGCTTTGAAGTCGCCTAGCGTGTATCCCGCTCGCAGGAGCGTAACGAGCTTGGGCGTGAACAGCTCGGCAAATGTCGGCTGCGGTGTCTTAACCGGCTTGCGTGCAGCCGCATCCATGTTCCGTCTCCTCGTAGGGAGCGGCGGGATCGTCGGCCGAAAAGTCGGCGGTCGCCGTCGCGATTGGAGTGTCTCAGGTTTTCGCGGGTTGGCGCCTTTTGGTGGGGCGCGCCGCAGGGGTGAGCTGCGCCGCGAGGGCTTGTTTGAAGCGCACGCCGCGCCCCTGTCCGGTGCTCTGCACGTTGTCGCCAATCAACTCGACGCCGGCGAGATCGAAGGCGGAGATGACCTTGATGAGGCTATCGATGACGCCGCGGACGTTGCCGTCGCTGGCCTCCATTCTCTGAATGGTGGGCAGCGAAACGCCGGCGAGATTAGCCAGGGTCTGCTGGTCAATTCCGAGCAGGGCGCGTGCGGCGCGCATTTGAAGGGCCGTGATCATTCGAGGTCCAGTTGGGAGTGCGTACTGCTTTTATATTAGTACTGATGCCTAAAACATCAACTGGGATGTATTGCACGTGAGTGACGCAGGGGCGGCGCCCACTTCGCGCTGAATATTGACCATCTGTGACTTCCGATTTCCGGAGTTCAGAGATAAGGTTTCTGCAACCAGAGGGTGCGCCCGTATTAGATGCGCCCGTGGGGAGTTTTATTTTAATGTTTTCAAGATTCCGAATTGTCCGCTCGGCTGCGGCCGCGCCCACTGAGATTGTGCGCCGCTTTAACGAAGCGTGGGCGCCTGGCAATATCGATGAGGCGATGACGTTCGTCAGCGAGGACGCCGTCTACAATCTGCATATTTCGGGCGATCTTCTGCCTACCGGCGGGCAGACCGTAGGGCGGGTCAACATCGAGGCGGCACTGCGAAAGATACGCGAGGAATTCGAGTATCTCCTCTACCGCCCGCTCGACCTCATTGCTGATGGGAATGAGGTGCGCTCGCAGGTGGAGTTCATGTTTCGGCATCGGCGCAGCGGTGAAGTACTGAGCGGACGCTTCCGCATCATCATGCAGATCGAGAACAACCTCATCGTTCGCGCCGACGAGTATCATGACCGCGCCAAGGTCGAGGCCTTCCTGAGACTCTTCACGCGCTAGGCAATCTTGCGCCGCTAGGCAGCGCAAGGATGTCCAGGGGGCGTGGGCGAAGTCAGTGCTTGTGGCGGCGACTTTTGTGTCCACGGCGGCGCGGGGCAGCCTCAGGCTCGCTCATGGCGATTGTCTCGATGCGCGACTTGGGTACGAGGTGCACGACCTTGTAGCCGCGTGCCTTCAACTCGGCGAGCACGGTTGGGATTGCCTTGGCGGTCTGCGGGTGAATGTCGTGGAAGAGGATGATGCCGCCGCCGGATTTGTCGAGCGCTGAGAAAACATTGTGGATGACCTTCTCGGGGGTCCGCGCGCGCCAATCTAGTGAGTCGGCGTCGATGCCCATCACCGCAATGTTGCGCGTCGCCAGATAGTCGCGCACGCGCTTAGGGTCGCTCAGATAGGGGAAGCGGAAGAACGGCGCGACGCCTTGGGGCAACGTCGTCTCGGCGATGTTAATGGTGCTCTCTATCTGTGACTTGGCACGATCGAGTGAGATGGCACCGAGATTGCGATGTGACCAGGTATGCGTGCCGACTGTGTGCCCGGCAGCTTGCACTTCCTTGGCAATCTCGGGGAAGTTCTTGATCATCTCGCCGACGTTGAAGAACGTCGCCTTAGTGCATTGCTCGGCAAGAGCGGCGAGGATCTGCTTGGTGTAAACCGGGTGCGGGCCATCGTCGAAGGTGATGACGACCTCGCCTTTCTCCAACAGCTTCGTCGGGGGGTATTGCTCTCCGTATTGACCGCCGCCAGTTGTGTCGACCTCGGCAACGCGCGACACGCCGAGCTTATCGGCGCAGTCAATCACCGGCTTGACTTCTTCGGTCGCGCTTTTCGCCGCGTCGTCGGCTGCGGCGGGCTGGGTGTCGCCCGCGACGGCGTTGACGTTGTGGATGCCATCCTCGGCGAAAGCCATGCTGGCCGGCAATATCACGACGACCGCGAAGAGGAGCCTTCTCATGCGTTTTTGTCCTTGCCCCAGAACATCGGATGCGCCGTCTGGTTTGAAAGCGCAACATCATGGCTCGCCGGCATTAACCGTGGATGAAGCGGCCGTGTGGCAGCGGGGTGCCAATGCGTGGTGCAATGTCCTCAATGTCGAGCGCCGCGGCCAGTTAAATCATCGTTCCCGGCGCAGTCTTGTCGACAGGTGTGGCGCTTTACTTCTGCGCCGCAGTGTCGGCGCAGTCCAGGATTGCGCATACTCATCGCTAGCGGACGAGCTTGCCGACGGGAGAAATGCAGAAGAGAGGCGCCGGGGGGAGGTCGCCTCTCTTCGCATGCCTCGGCGGTGGCTTACCGAGGCTCATGACTGCACGGTCTTCAGCGGCCCGTTCAGTCGCAGGTAATTTTGGCGCTAGGGCAACTGCATTGGTAGTTCACGTCATTGCAGCTGACCTGCGTTGGCTTGGCTGCGCTATCGCAAGCACACGTAACGCTGACCGACTTGGCGCTGCCGCGGTGCTTGTAATGATAAACCGAGTATCCGGCGCCCTCGTTGGCGGGTTGGGCGCCGACGGTTACTGGGGCGCCTGACACCTCGAACTCTGTGGTCGCCGCGGCGGCGGGAAGTGCCATGGCGGCGATGCAGGCAGCCACCGCGATGGTCGCTTGTAGTAATGACGGCATAGGGCATTGGCTCCTTGTTAGCGTCTTTGCGCCGCGACCCGGCTCTCCGGCCGGGGTCGAGCTGTCAGCCATTGCACCCGGGAAGTCTGAAATCGGCGTTCCGCGTGCGGCGAGAATACCACTCGTAATTTCGCTAATAGAAATGCCATCTGGCGCTAACGGTGCCGGTGCAGGTGAGCCCTTTAGGGAGCAAGCTCGAATGGTGTTTCCGACGATCCCGGCGCAGATCATGCCGATCGTGCTGCTGTCACTCTCCAACGTGTTCATGACCTTCGCCTGGTATGGACACTTGCGGTTCAAGGATCAGCCACTGCTCCTGGTGATCGTGATCTCGTGGTTCATCGCCTTCTTCGAGTATTGCCTAGCGGTGCCGGCCAACCGCTGGGGTAGCGCGGTCTATTCGGCGGCCGAGCTGAAGACCATGCAGGAGGTGATTACTCTGGCGGTTTTTGCTGTGTTCTCGGTTGTCTATCTGAAGGAGCCGATTGGGCTCAATCAGGTGATCGGATTCGCATTCATTGCGCTGGGGGCATTCTTTGTCTTCTCGGGACGCACCTGATGCGGCTATGTTCGACGTGTAACGCCTGAACAACATGCTGCGACATAGCGAGGAGACCCCATGGCCGAGACACGCATCGCGCTGGTTACTGGCGCAAACCGTGGCATCGGACTGGAAATCGTTAGACAGTTGTCGCGCAACGGAATGCTGGCTGTGATTGCCTCACGTGACCTAGAGAAGGGGCGTGAGGCGGCGGCGAAGCTGGCAGCCGAGGGGCTCGAGCCCCCGGTGGTCGCGCTCGATGTGACGGATCCGGCCAGCATCAAGAATGCGATCGCCGAAGTGATGGATCTGTTCGGCCGGATCGATGTGCTGGTCAACAACGCTGGCATCTTGAAGGAAGGGCAGGCGCCGGAGGACTCGAAGGTCATCGAGGTGGCGCCTGAACTGGTCATGGAAACCTACGAGGCCAATGCGGTCGGTCCGCTGCGGATGATGCAGGCCGTCGTGCCGATCATGATGCAGGGGGGATATGGCCGCGTCGTCAATATCTCGTCGGGAGCCGGGCAGCTCGCGGAAATGGGCGCCGGCTATCCAGCTTACCGGATGTCGAAGGCGGCTCTCAACGCTCTGACCCGTATCATCGCCGCTGAATTGGGGCCGGAGCCGGTCAAGGTGAATGCCATGTGCCCGGGGTGGGTGCGAACCGACATGGGCGGCCCAAACGCGACGCGCTCGGTCGAGCAGGGTGCAGAGACTGCGATCTGGCTCTCGACGCTTCCCGATACGGGGCCGACCGGAGGCTTCTTCCGCGACAAGGCGCCGATCGCCTGGTGAGGGTCGGCTGCTCTATACGCCGCGCACGAGATTGCCGACCATCAGCGTAATGTAGGCGCTGATTGCGAGCCAGAACTCCTGATGCGGGAGGTATCGCGGAACGCCGACAAAGCCGAGCTTGGTGACGAGTGCTAGAAGCGCCAGCGTCAGCGAGATGAGGAAGACGGCGATGGTCGGCGGATTGAGACGCATGACGGAACCTTCCCCCTAGTCGACATTCGCATTCACGTTGGCGACAGCGGCTGCCAATTGTTGTGCGAGCTTATCATGCGGCACGGGCATGAAGGCAATACGTCGGGGCAACCGATGAGCCCCGCAGCACAAGCCGGTGGCCCACGGCAATCATGTAACTCTTAGGATCGCGCCCTAGAGTGTGCGTGCTTTGGCCGAGGAGAGGGCTGGGATCTCGTCGCCGTCTTCTACCAAGAAGCGGATCGGGCGGCTCTGTGGATTGGCCTCGTCCCGACAGGTGACCAGCAGCATCCGGGTGGGGCGTTCCGAAGAGATGGGCAGCACCTGGCTGTCAAGGCGATCGACGGTCACGACGTTGAGGACACGCTGATTGCCCTTGGAGCTGATGGTGATGCGGTCGCCAACGGTCACAGGCTTGGCAGCGGTGGGGCTCCCGGCGTCGTGGACGACATGGGTAAGCCAGAACTCCTCGCTCCCGGCGATGACCGGCATGGCGCGGTTTGAGGTGGACTTGCCGTCCATGCTGGCGATTGCACGCTGGAAACCGCGTTCGACGACTGCCTCGCCGTTTCCAAGGGCGACAGCTGCGGCCCCCAGACCAAGCGCTGAAACGCCCAGCATGGCTATGGGGATGTTCCTGCGAATAGCGCCCGTATCCATTGGTTAGCCCCTGTTCGTTGCCCGTTTTGAGCCGCTTCCGGCTCCTCGTACCGATTGGGTGAGTACAACGCCCCAACCTTACCAGAATGTTAGGAGTGGAAGAGAGGCCGTCAAGGGCTCCCAGCAGAACCGAGGCCCCTCCTCCACATCACCTCACCGCGGGGAGGCGTACTCGCGGCGAAGGTGTCTGAAAAAGGCAAGGTTAAATGCCACCATCGCCGAGACGATGCCGCCGAGGAGAAGCATGGCGAAGCCGTTGGTTATTGCCCGGGGTGGGGCCGTGAACGATGCCGCCTGGGGTACGGGGACGGCCGTGGCCACCACGGCGGCCGCGATCAAGGGATTGTCATCCAAGGTGAATTTCAGGAAGTCGCCGGCGCTGGAACTGACCGCGAGCAGACCGCCGAGGCGGTGGGTGGCAGCAGAGTTGCGCTCGATCGCGCCAACGGCGAGCACGAATGTCAGGAAGAGCACGAGCCCGATGAAGGCATCGGTGGCTGTGCGCATCATCAGCCTCAAGGGTCCCGCTTCGGACATCGCATGAGATTCCTTCTTGGCTGGCGTCGGTGATTCCAACGCGTTCATCATGGTGGGATCGTCGTCCCGGTTCGTGGCGGGTGTTGGGACACATTGTGGCGATTGCGGCGTATTCTTTTGATTAATGCGCATCGCACTTCGCTTGTGGCGAATGGGTCACGCGGCGCTGCAAGGAAGCGAAAATCCTTGGTGATCCGCGTGCGCTCGCGACACATTGGGCGATGTATTGAAGTCACCGCGAGGTGCAGATAGTGTCCGCGCCGCGCCGTTTGACCGGCTTTTCGAAAGGCAATCACGATGGGTTTCATCGCCGACAGTTTGAACCGCATTCAGCCATCGGCGACCATCGCCGTGTCGACGAAAGCCAGACAGTTGAAGGCGGCCGGACGCGATGTGATCTCGCTGTCGGCGGGCGAACCCGACTTCGATACCCCTGAAAACATCAAGCAGGCGGCGGTCAAGGCCATTGCCGAGGGCAAGACCAAATACACCGACGTCGACGGCACGCCGGAGCTCAAGGCGGCGATCGTGCGCAAGTTCAAGCGCGAGAACAACCTGGACTACAAGCCGAACCAGATCTCGGTCGGAACCGGTGGCAAGCAGGTGATCTACAACGCGTTGCTTGCTACTTTGAACCCCGGGGATGAAGTGATCATACCGGCCCCGTGCTGGGTCTCGTATGCCGATATTGTTATGCTCGCCGACGGAAAGCCGGTTTTCGTCGACACGAAGATTGAGGATGGGTTCCGCCTAAAGCCGGAAGTGCTCGAGGCGGCAATCACGCCGAAAACCAAGTGGCTGATCTTCAACTCGCCGTCCAACCCGACGGGCGCTGCCTACACGAAGGATGAAATCAAGGTGCTGACGGATGTGCTGCTCAGGCACCCGCACGTCTGGATCATGACCGACGACATCTACGAGCACCTGCTCTACGACGGGCTGGAATTCCACACCGTTGCCGAGGTCGAGCCGGCCCTCTTCGATCGCACTCTGACGATCAACGGCCTTTCGAAGGCCTATTGCATGACCGGCTGGCGGCTCGGCTATGCCGGCGGTCCGGTTGCGCTGATCGACGCGATGCGCAAGCTGCAATCGCAGTCGACGTCGAACCCCTCGTCGATCACGCAAGCGGCGGCGGTCGAGGCCCTGGATGGACCGCAGGACTTCATCGCGGCAAACAACGCCAAGTTTGTCGAGCGCCGCGATCTGGTGGTGTCGATGCTCAATCAGGCGAACGGTCTTCGTTGCCCGAAGCCGGAAGGCGCGTTCTACGTCTATCCGAGCTGCGCCGGGGCGATCGGCAAGACGAGCGCGTCGGGCAAGTTGATCGCCAGCGACGAAGATTTCGCCACGGCGTTGCTGGAGGAAGAGGGCGTCGCCGTCGTGCACGGGGCAGCGTTCGCTTCCTCGCCGGCCTTTCGCGTATCGTATGCGACGTCGAAGGAGATCTTGGAGGACGCCTGCCGGCGCATTCAGCGCTTCTGCGGCAACCTTCGCTAACGCCATGGCGGCCGATCGGCGCCAGCTGAGCGGGGAGTGTTCGGGGTGAGCGGGGGGCGATGTTCGACGTGCCTTGTCTGGCGTGTCGCGCTTGCCCTCACGCTGCTCGCGCTCGTGGCGACTTGGTTTGCCGGCGGCTTTTCATGACGCGAAAATGAAACGGGCGCACCTATGGCGCGCCCGCAGAAAACCAGCCCATTTGCGCCCTTCTAAGCCGCCGCGCGGTGAATCCGGTGCTCGGCGAACCACTGCAGCCACATACGGCGCACTGAACGCTGTGCGTTGGCGACAACGCCGCGCTGGGTCGGGCGAACGACGATTGCCGTCGAGGGAATACGCGCCATTCCGGCGCGGGTTTCGGCAACTTCCTCAGCTGCCATGGCATACCCTGCTGCGTGGGCTGCCGACATTAGCGTTTTCATACTCATCGAACGTCTCATCATTCTGAGCCGTCTGCTCTCGAAAGAGCCGACTGGTCATTTGCCTCGAACGAACCAGTAAATTCATAATGGCTCAATTGGGTTCCGTAGCAAGTAATTTCGATTGTGCTGTGCCGAACAAAAGCGATGAATTCTTGGTGGTTGTTGTGCGCCGCAATAATCACCGTCATATGACTTCGCTCGACAACTCGATGAACTATCGCTTGCGCGCCACTGCGTGCAGCGCGAACATCAAGCCGTCGCACTCCTCCCAGAGGCGCGAGGTGTGTGACTGATGCGGGTGCTGGCGCCTCCAACCAAAGGAGGAAGCAGATGGCACAGTCCGAAGTCCCTAAAGCGGGAGCCAATGGGAGCCCCCGCTCCCGCTGCATCGCACTTGTCGGCCCCTATCTGAGCGGTAAGACAACACTGCTCGAAGCCATTCTCGCCCGCACCGGGGTCATCTTGCGCCCCGGCAGCGTGATGGAGAAAACGTCCGTTGGCGACGCGAGCCCCGAGGCCCGCGACCACGGCATGAGCGTGTCGTTAAATGTCGCCGACGCGACATTTCTCGGCGACAACTTCACCTTCATCGACTGTCCGGGCTCCGTGGAATTTCAGCACGAAGGCGCCATAGCGCTTACGGCGTGCGATGCAGCAGTGGTCGTCTGCGAGCCCGATCCCAAACGCGTCCCGGCACTGCAAATCATCTTGAAGCAGCTCGAGGATCGCGGCATCCCGCACTTTCTGTTCCTCAATAAGATCGACGAATCCGACGTTCCCCTGCGCGAGCTGATCCCCATGCTGCAGCCAGCGAGCTCGCGACCGCTGGTGCTGCGGCAGATCCCCATCTGGGAAAACGGGGTGGCTACGGGCTTTGTCGATCTGGCCTCCGAACGGGCCTTCGTCTATCGCAAGAACACGCCATCTGAGATCGTTGATCTGCCGAAATCAGTGTCGGAGCGCGAACAGGAAGCGCGCTTTCATATGCTCGAGCAGCTCGCCGACCATGACGACGAACTGATGGAGCAGTTGCTGTCCGATGTGCCGACGACGCGCGACAAGGTCTACCAGGACCTCACGCAGGAATTTCGCGACGGGCTCATCTGTCCGGTGATGATCGGCGCAGCGCGCGACAACCACGGCGTCTTCCGGTTGCTCAAAGCGCTTCGTCACGAATCGCCGACCATCGATGTCACGGCGCGTCGGCTAAAGCTGGAGAACGCCAAGTCGGCGGCGTACGTGATGCAGACCCTGCACACCGCGCACGGCGGCAAACTTTCCTTGGCGCGGGTGCTCACCGGCGAGTTTGGCGATGGCACGGTCGTGACAGGACCGTCCGGCCGGGACGAGCGGGCGGCCGGCGTTTTCGCGCTGCGTGGGCAAGAGCCGATCAAGCGCGCCATCGGCAAAGCCGGTGATACGATTGCGTTGGGACGGCTCGACGGTGTCAGGACCGGAGATACGATCAGCGCAGAAAAGGGTGGCGCCGTGCAGGTCAAGGGTCCGCCGCCTCCGGCGCCTGTCTACGGGATCGGCCTCGGTCTCAAAGACCGCAAGGATGAAGTGAAGCTGACCACGGCGCTCGGCAAGCTCATCGAGGACGATCCTTCGCTGAGCATCGAGACAAACGCGGACACGCATCAACTCGTGCTGCTCGGGCAAGGTGAGATGCACCTGCGTGTTTCGCTGGAGCGTCTGCAGCGTAAATTTGGTGTGGCGGTCGAGCGTCAGCCTCGGCTGGTGCCGTACAGGGAGACGATCCGTGGCGCGACACAGGTGCGCGGAAGGCACAAGAAGCAGTCGGGTGGACACGGGCAGTTTGGCGATGTGGTGCTGGAGATTGCACCGCAACCGCGCGGTTCGGGCTTCTCATTCAATGAGAAAATCACCGGCGGTGTCGTGCCGCGCCAGTTTATTTCGTCGGTGGAGATCGGCGTAAAGGACTACCTGCAGCACGGCCCGTTGGGATTTGAGGTGGTCGATTTGTCGGTGACGCTGCTCGACGGTTCCTACCACTCGGTCGATTCATCGGACATGGCATTCCGGCAGGCGGCCCGGCTGGGCATGTCGGACGGATTGCCCAAGTGTTCGCCGGTGCTGTTGGAGCCGGTCATGGCGGTGCAGATCACCGTGCCGAGCGAGGCGACGGCGCGGGTCAACGCCATCATTGCGCAGCGTCGCGGGCAGATCCTGGGTTTTGATTCCCGGGACGGCTGGAGCGGCTGGGACGTGGTGCAGGCGCAGATGCCGGCCTCCGAGATGGAAAGCCTGATTATCGATCTGCGCTCGGCGACGGCCGGTGTCGGCACCTACACGGCGGCGTTCGATCACCTCGCTGAACTCACCGGGCGTTTGGCTGACCAAGTGCTGGCGGCACATCGACAGGCGGCGGAATAGCAGCGGCGGGGCGCGGGGGACGGCGCTCTTCGTCACATCGGGCGCCGGCGGCTCTCAAGTCGCCGGCGTTTGCGTGCTAAGCTCGGCTGCATCGGGCGAAGGATCAGGACGGAGGTTTCGTGCATCCCTACCTTTGGATTGCTGCCGGCAGCGCGCTCGGTGGAATGGCGCGCTACTGGTGCACCGGAATGGCCGCGCGTCTATTCGGCGAAACGTTTCCCTGGGGGACCTTGTTCGTCAATATTCTGGGGTCGTTTGTCATCGGCTTCTTCGTGGCGCTCACGAACCGCGAAGAGGGCAGGTACGTGGTCGATCCCAATATCCGCGCGCTCGTCACGGTCGGGATCTGCGGGGGTTTCACGACGTTCTCGGCGTTCAGCCTGCAGGCCATGGTGCTGATGCAGGATGGCGAGTGGCTGTCCGCGGGCGGCTACGTTGTGGGGTCGGTCATCCTCTGCCTGGTGGCGGTTTGGCTGGGGCACACCCTGGCGCTGCAACTCAGCGCCTTGTAGGATCGTCATTGAGGCTTCGTTGGCGTTTGATGGCGCAACGTGGTGGCCATGGCAGGCTCCGACCGTGCATCATATGCAAGTGGATTTGCCGATCTCGATAGCGAGGTCGGGCCGGTTCCGCTGTCCGTAGCCGGCGACTTCCCAATGTGGCTCTCCGGAAGCCTGCTGCGGACCGGGCCAGCGAAGTTCGATATAGGCCGAACCACCGTCAATCACTGGTTCGACGGCCTTGCCATGCTGCATCGCTTCGGCTTCAGCGACGGAGAAGTGACGTATACAAATCGCTTTTTGCGCTCTGAAGCGTATTGCGAGTCTGCTGACGAGGGCGGACTGGCGCTCGGCGGGTTTGCCACGGACCCTTGCCGGACTCTCTTCCAGCGTGTCGCGGCGGTTTTCTCGCCCCACTACACGGACAACGGCAACGTCAACATCGATGTTTTCGCGGGTGAGACGGTAGCCCTCACTGAGACGACATTGCCGGTGCGGTTCGACGCCGAAACGCTGGAGACGCTCGGACAGGCTCCGATCAGCGCCAATATCGGCGGTCAGCTATCGATTGCACATCCTCATCACGATATGCAACGCCGGTGTCGGTTCAGCTACGTCGTCGAATTCGGGGCGCGGTCACATTACCGGCTCTTCGCCATTCCCGATGATGGGTCGTCCGAGCGCGTCGTTGCCGAGATGCCGATCGACAAGCCGGCTTACATGCACTCGTTCGCGATGACGGAGCGCTATCTCGTGCTCACCGAGTTTCCGATCGTCGTCGATCCGCTGCGGCTGCTGCTCGGTGTTGCACCGTTCATCCGCAACTATCGCTGGATGCCGGAGCGGGGATTGAAGTTTCATATCTTCGACAAGGACAGCGGTGCGCTGGTGGGCTCGCGCAGTGCGGACGCGGCGTTCGCGTTCCATCACGTCAACGCGTTCGAGGATGGTGGCAATCTCCTCATCGATGCCGTTGTCTACGACAACCCGGACATCATCGATCAGCTCTATCTGGCGCCGTTGCGTGCCGGTGAGCCTGTGAATGCAACGGGTCGGCCGACGCGCTTCACGGTGCCGCTGGACGGCGAAGGTCGCGTACGTGCAAGCATCATTGCCGATGAAATGCTCGAGCTGCCGCGCATCGATTATGAGCGCTGCGCGGGACGTCCGTACCGGTATATGTGGGGCAACGGGCGCACACCGGACGGTGACTTTCTGGACAGCATCGTGCGTGTCGACGTCGGTAAGGGTGAGACAGACAGCTGGCACGCAGAAGGCTGCTTTCCCGGTGAGCCGGTGTTCGTCGCCAAGCCAGATGCGCAAGGGGAGGGCGAGGGCGTATTGCTTTCGGTGGTGCTCGATGCGCGTCGTGGGTCCTCGTTCCTAATGGTGCTCGACGCTCAGAACCTTGCCGAGATCGCCCGCGCCGTGTGTCCGCATCAGATCCCATTCGGGCTGCACGGCGGCTATTTTCCCGGGCGCTAGACGGCTGACAACACGCCGCATCTGACCGTTGACACAATCTCTTAGCAGGCGGCGAATAGCGTGTGTCATTGAAGCTAAGGGAGCGCGTTGGTGCATGCGAGCAGGGAATAGAATGGCATTTTTACCGGCGATTGGCGCGGCGGGACTTTGCGTCGTGATGCTGGGGGCGCCGGCAATGGCGCAGGACTCGGAGCCCGAGCAGATCGTCGACGGTCTCAATGCCGTGTTCGGTGCGCACGCCAAAATGCGTGCGGCCCACACAAAGGGCATTTGCATGAAAGGCAGTTTTACGCCGACGCCCGAGGCTGCGGCGCTGACCAAGGCACCGCAGTTTGCCGCATCCGTGCCGTTGGTGGGGCGTTTCTCGCTGGGCGGAGGGAACCCGATGGCGTCCGATAGCCAGAAGGACAACGTGCGCGGCATCGCGCTGCACTTTCAGCTCCCCGACGGCAGCAACAGCGATTTGGTGATGATCTCGGCGCCGGTTTTTGGCGCCAAGACGCCTGAGCAGTTCCTGGAGCTGCTCAAAACCGTGGCCGGGAAGGACACGGAGAAGATCGGCGCATTCTTCAAAGCCAATCCGGATACGACGCATCAGAAGGCATGGCTGCTCGCGCATGAGACGCCGGCGAGCTACGGGACGGCTGACTATTTCGGCGTGCACACATTCTATCTCACCAACGCAAAGGGCGAGCGTCAGGGGGTGAAATGGAAGGTGGAGCCGGTGGGTGGCTTTGTCGGTCTCAGCGATAAGGAGGCGGAGGGGAAGGGAACCGACTTCTACGCCAAGGAGCTCAACGAGCGGTTTGCCAAGGGCCCTGTCGAATACAACCTGTTCGCGGTGATCGGCCAGCCTGGCGATCAGGATGACGATCCGACGTCCGAATGGCCGGCGGATCGCAAGAGCGTCAAAATGGGGACGATCTCCATCACCGGGCTCGAGCCGGATGCCACCTGCGACGCCGGCATCTTCGATCCCAACCAGCTTGCCGACGGGATCGAGCCGTCGCCGAACGACAAGATACTGCCGATGCGCTCGCTCGACTACGCCGTGTCGTTCGGTCGGCGCAGCAACTAAAGGCCGGTATTGTCTGCGTGTGGCGGCGCACTGATCAGTGCGTCGCCATATCTGCATCGGCGCCCCAGATTTCCTTGAGGCGTGCGTCGCGGCGGCAGCCGACGCGGTAGCGCTTGTAATACGCCTCGTTGTTGGTGTGGAAATTCTGGTGGTAGTCCTCGGCGGCGGTGAAGGGGCCGGCGTCGACGATCTTCACGGCGATCGGGGTCGAGAAGCGATGGCTCGCATCGAGCGCCGCCTTGCTCTGTTCGGCAACGCGCTTTTGCTCGGGCGTGCGCGCGAAGATGACGGGGCGATATTCATCGCCGCGGTCGCAGAACTGGCCGCCCTCGTCGAGCAGGTCGACGTGGTGCCAGTAGTAGTCGACGAGCTGCTGATAGCTGAGGACTTTGGGATCGTAGGTGACCTGCACGCTTTCGGCGTGGCCGGTGTTGCCGTGAGAGACCTGGGCGTAGGTGGGATTCTTGGTGCGCCCGCCCATGAAGCCTGAGGTCGTTTCTTTGACGCCGGGCAGTCTGTCGAAATCGTATTCCATCGACCAGAAGCAGCCACCGGCAAAGGTGGCGACGTCGAGGCCGACGGGTATGGACTGGGCGGGGGCGGACTGGGCCGGGGCGGACTGGGCGGCGGGTGTCGGCTCGGCGCTCAACGATGGGTGTGCGAGCGTAAGCGTTGCGGCGGCGACGATGGCGACAGTGGCCGTGGCGAAGATGGCAAGGCGCATGGGGGGCATCCTTATCAAGCGAGGTAGCGAACGAGGGCTCCGGCGGCGATGAGCGCGAGCCCGATCCAGATGGCGATAATGACAGCGGCGGCGGTGCGGCTGCTCGGAAGTGGCGTCTCGTCGGCGGTGGCCCGGTGCTCGGCGAACACATCGGCCGGGATGAGCTGCACGGCGAGAAGTATGCCGAGTGGGACGATGATCAGGTCGTCGAGGTAGCCCAGCACGGGTATGAAGTCCGGGATGAGGTCGATCGGCGACAGAGCGTAGGCGGCAACGGCGATGGCGACGGCTTTGGCGTACCAGGGGACGCGCGGGTCGCGCGCCGAGAGGTAAAGTGCATGCACGTCGCGCTTGATGCTGCGCGCCCAACCACGCAGGCGCCCCATGATCGATGGCTTCACAGTCGGTACGGTCATAGGGCTGGTTGCGTTTTGTTGAGACTAGCCGGCGCTCTCGGGGACGAACTTCAGGGCGACGCCGTTCATGCAGTAGCGCAGACCTGTCGGTGGAGGACCGTCTTCGAAAACGTGTCCCAGGTGCCCGCCGCAGCGGCGGCAATGAATCTCGGTGCGCGACATGAAGAAACTCTTGTCGACGGTGTCACCGACGGCGTTATCGAGAGGCTTATAGAAGCTCGGCCAGCCGGTGCCGCTGTTGAACTTGGTCTCCGATGAGAAGAGCGGCAGGGCGCATCCGGCGCAATCGTAGGTGCCAGCGGTGTAATTCTTGTCGAGGGGGCTCGTGCCTGGGCGCTCGGTGCCGTGCTCGCGCAGAACACTGTACTGCTCCGGCGTCAGGATGCGGCGCCACTCCTCGGGCGACTTGGTAACCTCGAAGGGAGCCGTGGTTGTCGTTGTCATTTTCTCCTCGTTGGCTTGCGAGCGCGTGGACCTCAATCCACTCGCGGCGGTCGCGGCGAGCGCAAGGCTCGCAAATCCAAATGTTCGGCGCGTCAGCATAGGGATCTCCCTGCTGCAGATAACCATTTCGGGGCCAGCCATGTGGTGGCCGGTATTCCCCGCTGCAGTCGTTTTAAAGTTCGTTTGGAGAGCACTTTCGTTACACCGGCGAGCGCGTCTGCCTTTGGTCGGATTTCTAGTCGGCAATGGGGATAGCCCCGGTGACGACGATCTCCTCGATGCTCAGGTGGCACCGGTAAGCGAAGGCTTCAACGCCTGCTGCGGTGGCTGTGCGGAAGGCGGCGAGGTAGGCCGGATCCAAATCGCCGCAAATCGAGAACACCTCGGCGTCGGCGCGCTGGACGAGATAGATCATGACGGCGCGATGGCCCTGCGCGACCATGGAGGCGAGCTCGGCCAGATGCTTGGCGCCACGGGCGGTGGCGCTATCGGGAAATTCGGCGCGGCCGACGGTGCGCATGAGGTGGGCGTTCTTTACCTCGACGTAGCAGCGCCCCTTGGCCTCGTCCTCCAGCAACAGATCGATGCGGCTCGATTGGCCGTACTTCACTTCGCGGCGCAGCACGCCATAGCCGGCGAGCGGTTCGACGGCGCCGGCGGCTATGGCTTCCTCGACGAGCTTGTTGGGATGCATGGGATTGATGCCGACGAGCGCGGGGCTGCGCCCGAGGTCGGCCTCGATCATCTCCCAGGTGTGAGGATACTTGCGGCTGGGGGCGGAACTGCGCGACAGCCAAACCGTCGATCCGGGGCTGGAGAGGCCGAGCATCGAGCCGGTGTTGGGACAGGCCGCGGTGATGGCTTCGCCGCTGTCGAGAATGACGTCAGCGAGAAATCGCTTGTAGCGCTGGACGAGGCGGCCGCGGACGAGAGGGGAGGGGAATCGCATGCGCGCAGCCTAAGTGCTATGACAACGGCTCGCTACAGATAGGGAGCGATGTGCTTGAGCGACGAGGAAGTCGTGACGGCGGCGGTGCTGGTGATCGGCGATGAGATTCTCTCCGGCCGCACTGCCGACCGGAACATCAACTATATTGCTGCGCACTGCACGCGTATCGGCATTCGCCTGCGCGAGGTGCGCGTCGTTGCCGACGACGAAGCAGCGATCGTCGAAGCACTCAATGCGCTGCGCGTGCGACACACATATCTCTTCACCACGGGAGGGATCGGGCCGACGCACGACGACATTACCGCCGATGCCGTTGCCAAGGCGCTGGGGGTGCCAATCGATCATGATCCGCGCGCAGTGGAATTGCTTCAATCCTACTTTGTCAGACGCGGTGTCGAAGCGACGCCGGCACGCTTGCGCATGGCGCGCATTCCGCACGGTGCCGAACTCATCACCAATGCGATTTCGGTCGCGCCAGGCTTCATGATCGGCAATGTCGTCGTGCTCGCCGGCGTGCCGGATGTGATGCAAGTCATGCTCGACGACGTGACGGCGCGACTGCGAACTGGCGCGAAGTTGTTGACGGCGACGATCCAACTTTTTCGTCCCGAAGGCGACGTCGCCGATTTATTCGCTGCGCATCAACAAACATTTCCAGATGTTGCAATGGGCAGCTATCCGTCGTTCGCCGAGGGACGCGTCTCTACGCAACTTGTTCTGCGCGCGACAGATTCATCGTTGCTGCAACGCGCTCGGGAAGAGTTGGAACGTGCTCTTGCCGCGCGCGGAATGATGTAAATTTTGCGGCCATGCGTCGCAGCGGCGGCATCACGCAGTGATTTGCCGCGTTATCTCCTCTTCCTGCTGGTTCCTGCAGACCGCTCCGGGGGGCGTGGTTGTGGAACCGAGTGTTCCGCCGCTTCGTTCTCGCGGTCGCATAAAAGAAACAGCCACGGAGTTATGTAATGGCGTGGAGACCTTCCACCTGGGCGAAGCACGTTCGCTTGGTGTGCATCGCCTCGGTCGCATCAGCGATCGCCGCGGTGGCCATTCCGGCGATCACGACAACGCCCGTTGAGGCGAAGACGCCGGGAAAGACATATTGTTTCGTTGGCAAGTGCCATCGCGTGAAGACGATCGAAGAAACAGCGGCACTGGTTGGTGTCGAGCAGAGCGTTACCGCTTCGCACTATGATGACTGCAGCAAGGATCGTTACAATCCCTGCGGTCTCACATCGTCGGGCGAACGCTTCCATCCCGATCGTCCCGACAACACCGCGAGCCCGATCTATCCGGACGGCACGCAGTTGCTGGTGTGGAGTCCGCAGAACAAGCGCGCGCTCGTCGTGCGTGTGAACAACGCAGGTCCCTACTGGGGCAACCGCACGCTCGATCTGTCGCGTGCAGCCGCTCAGAAGCTCGGCTTCGAAGGCGATGGCGTTGCGAAGCTGAAGGTGAAGGTGATCAAGGCACCGGAGCCGGAAGAGGCGCGCTACAAGGAGAACCGCGAGTACGATCAGGTCCCGGGCGATATCGGCCGGTACGCGAGCCTCGATGAAGCACAGCAGGGAATGGCCGTGGTGTTGGCGTTCAAGGCAACGACCGGCTCGCCGTTCGCGCCTGTGACGACGGCAAATGCCTTCTCGGGCCAGAGCGTCGGCGCCGGCAACATGCTGGTGGCTGAAGCGCCGCAAGCCATGGGTCGCGTGATGACGATCGCCTATGCGCCGAACGCACCGTTGGCCTTCGGCGGCTTCGATAGCCAGAGCCACGCCGCTCACAATCTGGCGCGCTCAACGACGCTGCGTCAGGCGATCAATCAGTCGCGTTGGGATGAAGAGC
>JBAZYB010000046.1:0-20123 GCA_041659545.1 Hyphomicrobium sp. | reverse complement strand
AACGAGAAGGCCGTCGGCCGCATCCAGAACAACCTTTCCCGCTTCGGCTGCGAGATACTCACCGACAACGAGGCCCTGGTGCACGTCTCCGGCCATCCGCGCCGTGACGAGTTGCGCCAGATGTACCGTTGGATGCGACCCCAGATTACCGTGCCCATGCACGGCGAAGCGCGCCACCTCAAGGCACAGGCGGCGCTGGCGCGCGAAATGGGTGTCAAAACCGTCTTCACGCTCACCGATGGCGAAATCTTCCGCATCGCGCCGTCCCCGGCGGTCATCGACGACGCACCCGTTGGCCGTCTTTTCCGCGACGGACGCCTGCTCGTTCCTGAGAGCGATGGCCCGGTGCGCGACCGCCGCAAGCTCTCAATCGTCGGTGTGGTCATGGTCAGCATTTGCGTGACCCGCAAAGGAGCACTGATCGGCGAGCCGCAGGCGGTGATCGACGGCGTACCGAACGAGACTGCTGACGGCGACGCAATGATCGACGTCGTGCTCGATGCGGTCGAGGGAACGATGCGCTCCATTCCCCAGAACAACCGCAAAAATCCGGATTCCTTAGCTGAATCCATCCGCCGCGCCGTGCGCGCAGCCGTCAACCAGGCTTGGGGCAAGAAGCCCATTTGCAAGGTTCTCGTGAACGTGGTCGATACTAAGGGCTGAACCGGGAACGGTCTGGCGCGGCGCCGTTTGCGGGGCTGCCCGCCTGCCAAGAGGATGCTTAGATGATCGGACGTCTCAATCACGTTGCCATCGCGGTGAAGGACCTCGCCGCCGCCACCGCCGTCTATCGCAATGCGCTCGGCGCCACGATCACAGAGCCCACGCCGCAGCCTGAGCACGGCGTCACGGTGGTCTTCGTCACCCTGCCGAATACCAAGATAGAGTTCCTTGAGCCGCTGGGCGACAACTCGCCGATCGCCAAGTTCCTCGAAAAGAACGCCGATGGCGGCATCCATCACATCTGCTACGAGGTTGACGATATCATTGCGGCACGCGACCAGCTGAAGGCACAGGGCGCCCGCATTCTCGGCGACGGCAATCCCAAAATCGGCGCCCACGGCAAGCCGGTGCTGTTCCTGCATCCCAAGGACTTCCTCGGCACGTTGACCGAACTCGAGCAGGCATGAGCGCGCAGCGGGGAGGGCATCCATGGACCCGGTAACGGCCGTCGCGACTTACGTTTTCATCTGGTGGATCGTGTTGTTTGCCGTGCTGCCGTTCGGGGTGCGCACCCAGGACGAGGCGGGCAGCGTCGTCCCTGGAACGCCGGGAAGTGCCCCGGCGCAGCAGCGCATGCTGCGGGTTTTCCTCATCAATACGGTTGTCGCTTCGATCGTCTTTGCGATCGTCTACGCGATCATCGCCTATCGGCTCATCTCGCCCTACGACATCCCCTGGTGATACTGTCGGCGGCCGCTCCCCGCAGACGGGGGGGCCGTGAAGTGCGCCACGCATGAGCGCCCGCGGCCGGATCCCCGCAGCGGAGTCGCGGGGGCCACTAAAGACCCCCGCCAAAAATGCGAAGAGCAAGGTCCATTGAACCTTGCTCCACGCAGCTTCTCTGTTTTTTAGTTGTGGAGCTCGCCCGCTTTGACGCGAAGCGGCTCTACACTTGGCAGCATACCGACCACCTGAGTGGGTAGTCGCGTGCGCCGTTATCTTCCCTAGACTTGGGCTGTCTACCGCTTGTTTTTGCGGCTTGGGACCCACCCTTATGGCCAGTACGTTTACTCGACACGCGGCCTTCTGTCACGCGGCTTCATGCGCCGGCGGCAAAAAAATTTTTCGCCGCCCCGGGCTGCAATTGGCACGTGCAATTAATGCTGCGGCGCACCCATCGAGAATAGGTGTGCGTCGTGCCTCACAATCGAGCAATCGTGCCGCCTCGGTCGGCGCGTGCACACAAGGCAGGCACGCGGTGGGATTGCCTCGCGCCTGGATTAACGCTACCAGCGCCGCGCGACGAATGCTCAAACCCCATCGAACCTGTGAGACGCCCACCCGGGTGCTTCGCCTAGCATCAGATCGGCCCGCCATGCGCCTTTCCCGTCTTCCGTCGCCCGCCATCGCTGACAGGCCGGCACGCACCCGACCGCATGCGCGTCTGACGCAGAAGGGAGCGATCCAATGAGCAAGCGCGCGCTGCCCATTACTCGCGAGCAGAATTTCCCCGAGTGGTACCAAGCCGCCGTGCGCGACGGTGACATGGCAGAGACGAGCCCGGTGCGCGGCTGCATGATCATCAAGCCGTGGGGCTGGGGCGTCTGGGAGCGCATCCAGGCCGAGCTCGACACGCGCATCAAGGAGACGGGGCACGACAACTGCTACTTCCCCCTCTTCATCCCGATGAGCTTCCTCGCCAAGGAGGCCGAGCACGTCGAGGGATTTGCCAAGGAAATGGCGGTCGTCACCCACCACCGCCTGAAAAACGAAGGTGGCAAGCTGGTGGTCGACCCCGACGCCAAGCTCGAGGAGCCGCTGATCGTCCGCCCGACGTCCGAGACCATCATCGGCGACGCGTTCCAGCGCTGGATCAAGAGCTATCGCGACCTGCCGCTGCTCATCAACCAGTGGGCCAACGTCGTCCGCTGGGAGATGCGCACCCGCCTGTTCCTGCGCACGGCCGAGTTTCTTTGGCAGGAGGGGCATACGGCGCACGCCGACCGCGACGACGCGATGGCCGAAACGTTGAAGATGCTCGAGGTCTATCGCGAGTTTGCCGAAAACGTGCTGGCGATGCCCGTCATCGCCGGTGAGAAGCCCGCTAACGAGCGCTTCCCCGGTGCCGACAACACATATTCCATCGAAGCCATGATGCAGGACGGCAAGGCACTGCAGGCCGGCACCTCGCATTACCTCGGCACACACTTCGCCGAGGCGCAGAACATCCAGTTCCAGAATCGCGAGGGCCAACTGGAGCACTGCCATACGACCAGCTGGGGCGTCTCCACCCGCCTGATTGGTGGCGTGATCATGACCCACGGCGACGACGACGGCCTGCGGCTGCCGCCCAAGATCGCGCCGCGCCAGATCGTCATCGTTCCCATGCTGCGCGACAAGCCCGAAGACAAAGAGTTGCTCGACTATTGCGCCTCGCTCGAAAAGGAGCTGAAGGCCCTGGGGCTGCGGGTGCTCGTCGACGCCAAGCCGGTGAAGTCAGCCGAGAAGCGCTGGAACTGGGTACGCCGCGGCGCCCCGGTGATCGTCGAGATCGGTGGTCGCGATGCGGCCGGCGGCAACGTCACGTTCATGCGTCGCGACGCGCTGCGCGACGGCGACAAGATCGTCTCCCACACCAAGCCCCGCGCGCAGTTCGTGGCCGAAGCCCCCGCGCTCCTCGACGACATCCAGGCCCGCCTCTTTGCCGAGGCCAAGGCCCGTCTCGACGGCAACATCGTTACCGGTATCAACACCTTCGATGAGCTGACCGAGTATTTCGGCGCCGCCGAATCGGACGACGAAGGCGGCGCGTTCAAGGGCTGGGTCGATGTCATATGGTCGAAGCCGGACGGCGCTAAGCTGGAGGCGATTGCGGAACGCCTGAAAGCGCTTAAGCTCACCATCCGCAATGCGCCTCTCCATCAGCAAGCCGCTGAAGGGACGTGTCTTTTCACCGGAGACCCGGCCAAAGAGCACGTGCTGGTGGGGCGCGCTTACTAAGGGCCTGGGATTACGGGGATTAACGGTTCGCGCAGCATCGAGTGCAGGCCCGCATGGGCGTTGCTCGGGCAACGCAATCTGGCCTGAATGCGGGGTTAGCTCTGCTGCCCCGGCCAAGAGAAGCGAGCGAGGGAGTTTCGCGGGGATGACAGCGGCCGTAGCCGACACCAAGCCGTTTTCGCCGTTCGAATGGATGCTGGCGCGTCGCTACCTGCGCGCGCGCCGCAAGGAAGGCTTCATTTCGGTCATCGCCGGCTTCTCCTTCACCGGCATCATGCTCGGCGTGGCGACGCTCATCATCGTCATGGCGGTGATGAACGGCTTCCGCAACGAGCTGTTCGCCAAGATCCTCGGCCTCAACGGCCACATCATCGTCAATAAGATCGGCGGCCCGTTCGAGGATTATGACGCCGTCGCCAAGCGAATAGCCGCGATGCCGGGGATCAAGTCCGCCATGCCTCTCATCGAGGGTCAGGTGATGGTCTCATCCGCCGTGCAGGCGACCGGCGCCCTCGTGCGTGGCATGGAGGAGCAGGGGCTGCGTGGACTGCCGCTCGTGGCCGACAATATCCGCTACGGTTCGCTCAACGGCTTCGGCGCCGGCAGCGGCATCGCCATCGGCACCCGTCTCGCCAACATGCTGCGCGTCAACGTGGGCGACACAATAACGCTCGTCTCACCGCGCGGCGCCTCGACGCCCTTTGGCACCGCGCCGCGGACCAAGCCGTATCAGATCGTCGCCCTGTTCGAGATGGGCATGGCCGAATACGACCGCACCATGGTCTTCATGCCGCTGCTCGAGGCGCAACGCTACTTCTCGCGCGGCCAGGAGGTGGACGCCATCGAGGTCGTCGTCAACCATCCCAGCGAGATCGATCACTTCGTGCGCGAGGTCAAAGGCGTGGCCGGGCCCACCAACCATGTCTCTGACTGGCGCGCCCGCAACGAGACCTTCTTCACTGTGCTCGAGGTCGAGCGCAACGTGATGTTCATCATCCTGTCGTTGATCGTGCTCGTCGCCGCGCTCAACATCATCTCCGGCCTCATGATGCTCGTGAAGGACAAGGGCCGCGACGTCGCCATCTTGCGCACCATGGGGGCGACACGCGGGTCCATCATGCGCGTCTTTCTCATCACCGGTGCCTCGATCGGTATTGTCGGCACCCTTGCCGGGCTCGTCCTCGGCATTGTGTTCTGCATGAATATCGAGAGCATCCGCGGCATCATCTCCTGGATGACCGACACCACCTTGTTCGATCCCAACGTCTATTATCTGACGCGCCTGCCCGCCGACATGGAGCCCCGCGAGACAGCCTCGATCGTCGGCATGGCGCTGGCCATATCCGTGCTCGCTACGCTCTATCCATCGTGGCGCGCCTCCACCCTCGATCCAGTAGAAGCGCTACGATACGAATGAGCGACCGCCGCATGACCGCCTTGGCCGAGGAACTGCTTGCCGTGCGAGACAACGGGCGTGACAAAGCCGCGTCCCCGGTTCTGCGCCTCGATAAGCTCGTGCGCACCTTCCACCAGGGGCCGCGGCACATCTCGGTGCTCAACGGCGCCAGTGCCGACATCTTCCCCGGACAGACGGTCGCGCTCGTCGGCCCCTCCGGTGCGGGCAAGTCGACGCTGCTGCACATCGCCGGCCTCCTGGAAACGCCCGACTCCGGCCACGTCTTCATCCACGGACGCGACTGCTCGGGCATGAACGACGCCGACCGCACCCGTGTGCGTCGGCAGAAAATGGGCTTCGTCTACCAGTTCCATCAGCTGCTGCCGGAGTTCTCCGCGCTGGAGAACGTCGTCATTCCGCAAATGATCCTCGGCCGCAGCCGCAAGACCGCGGCGGCGCGTGCCAGACAGCTTCTCACCGATCTCGGCCTCGGCGAGCGCGTCGATCATCGCCCCGCCGAGCTGTCCGGCGGCGAGCAGCAGCGCACCGCCATCGCCCGCGCCCTCGCCAACGAGCCGCGCCTGCTGCTGGCCGACGAGCCGACCGGCAACCTCGACCCGCACACCGCCGAGCACGTTTTCGATGCGCTGGTGCACCTCATCCGCACGACGGGTGTCGCGGCGCTGATCGCCACCCACAACCTCGGGCTGGCGCGCCGCATGGATCGCGTCCTAACCCTCGAAGACGGCCTTTTGGTCGAACTCCCGCCAGCCGCCGTACGCTGAACGCCGGCAAAGCACGGGAGAGGGGCCGCGCGCCTCTTGGGACACCCGCCCCGGTGGGCTAAATATCGGCAATGAACGCTCCGACTCAGCCGCCCATCGACGGCCAGCCTGCAGCGCCCGCGGCGCGCTTCGTCCACCTCAAGGTGCACTCCGCCTATTCGCTGCTCGAAGGCGCGCTGCCGATTGGCAAGCTGGCGAAACTGGCTGCAGCTTACAATTTCCCTGCGCTGGGCCTCACCGATACCAACAACCTCTACGGCGCACTCGAGTTCTCCGACAAGATCGCCGACGCCGGCATCCAGCCTATCGTCGGTGTCAGCCTCACCATCGACTTCGAGGATCGCCGCCAGGACGCCAGCGAGCGCGGCACGCCGATGGCGCGCGTTCCCGGCGATGGAAACATCGCCGTGCTGGCGATGAACGACGCCGGCTATGCCAATCTGATGAAGCTCGTCTCGCGCGCTCACCTCGACGCGCCCGACGTAGAAGCCGCTTTTACGACCGCCGACGTATTGAAGCAGCACGCGGCTGGCCTCATCGCACTCACTGGCGGGCCCGATGGCCCCATCGACCGGGCATTGCGCGATGGACAGCAGGCCTTGGCGGACGGCCGTCTCGACAGCCTCAAGGCGATGTTCGGTGACCGCCTCTATGTCGAGATCCAGCGTCACGGTCTCAAGTCCGAGCACGACGTCGAGCCACAGCTGCTGGCGCTCGCCTACGCCAAGCAGATCCCCATCGTCGCTACCAACGAAGCCTACTTCGCCTCGCCCGACGATTACGAGGCGCACGATGCATTGCTGTGCATCGCAGCGGGTCGCTATGTCGTCGAGGATGATCGCCGCCGCGTCACCCGCGAGCACGACTTCAAAAGTGCCGAAGCGATGGTCGAGGTCTTCTCCGATCTCCCCGAGGCGCTCGACAACACCATAGAAATCGCCAAGCGCTGCGCCTTCCGGCCGCGTGGACGCAAGCCCATCCTGCCGCGCTTCGTGGCCGCCGATCGCGATTTGACCCCCGAGGAAGTCGCCAAGCTCGAGGCCGACGAACTGCGTCGTCAGGCCGTCGAGGGGCTGGCCACGCGTCTTGCATTCGCCCCGCCCGCCGAAGGCTTCACGCGCGAGGACTACGAAAAGCGGCTCGACTACGAGCTGGGCGTCATCGAGGGCATGAAGTTCCCCGGCTACTTTCTCATCGTGGCTGACTTCATCAAGTGGGCGAAGTCGCAGGGCGTGCCGGTCGGGCCGGGCCGAGGTTCGGGCGCAGGTTCTGTCGTCGCTTGGGCATTGACGATCACTGACCTCGATCCGCTGCGGTTCGGCTTGCTGTTCGAGCGCTTCCTCAATCCCGAGCGCGTCTCGATGCCGGACTTCGACATCGACTTCTGCCAGGATCGTCGCGACGAGGTGATCCGCTACGTGCAGGGCAAGTACGGGTACGACCGCGTCGCGCAGATCATCACCCACGGCAAGCTGCAAGCGCGCGCCGTGCTGCGCGATGTCGGCCGCGTGCTGCAGATGCCCTACGGGCAGGTCGACCGGCTGTGCAAGCTGGTGCCGAACAACCCCGCCGCTCCGGTCACGCTTCCAGAGGCCATTGCCGGCGAGCCGAAGCTGCAGGAAGAGATCAACCGTGACCCGATGGTCGCGCGTCTCGCCGAGATAGCGCAGAAGCTCGAAGGCCTTTATCGCCACGCTTCGACGCACGCCGCCGGCATGGTCATCGGCGATCGCCCGCTGGTCGAGCTCGTCCCGATAACGCGGGACGCCAAGACAAATTCGCCTGTCACCCAGTTCAACTGGAAACTGGTTGAAGCCGCCGGCCTGGTGAAGTTCGACTTCCTCGGCCTCAAGACGCTGACCGTCCTCAAGAAGGCGGTCGAGCTGGTGAAGCGCGGACGCGGCATCGACATTGACCTCACCAAGCTGCCGCTCGACGACAAAAAATCCTACGAGCTACTGGCTAAGGCCGACACTGTCGGCGTGTTCCAGCTCGAAAGTACGGGCATGCGTGAAAGCTTGAAGCGGCTGAAGCCGGACCGCTTCGAGGACATCATCGCCATGGTGGCGCTCTATCGCCCCGGCCCGATGGACAACATCCCGACCTACATCCACCGCAAGCACGGCGAGGAGCCGGTAGACTGCCTGCACGACATGCTGACGGGCATCCTTTCCGAGACCTATGGCGTCATCATCTACCAGGAGCAGGTCATTCAGATCGCCCAGGTGATGGGCGGCTATTCGCTCGGCACCGCCGATTTGCTCCGCCGCGCCATGGGCAAGAAGGACAAGGCCGAGATGGCGCGCCATCAGGCCCAATTCGTCGAAGGCGCAATGTCGAAGGGCGTGTCGAAGAAGGACGCGACCTACATCTTCGAGCTGGTCGACAAATTCGCCGGCTACGGCTTCAACAAATCCCACGCCGCCGCCTACGCGCTCGTCAGCTATCACACGGCCTACATGAAGGCGAACTTCCGCGAGGAGTTCCTCGCCGCCTCCATGACGCTCGACATGAGCAACACCGATAAGCTGTCCATGTTCGCCGCCGAGGCGCGCCGCAGCGGCATCACGGTGAAGCTCCCGAGCGTCAACGCTTCCGACGTGGACTTCCTCGCCGAGGCGTCGGGTGAGGATGGCAAGCCGGGTGCCATTCGCTACTCGCTCGCCGCGTTGAAAAACATCGGCGCCGCCGCCGTGGCAACCATCGTCGACAACCGTGTCGAGAAGGGTCCTTACACCTCGCTGGCCGATCTCGCCGCGCGCCTCAATCCCAAGGCGCTCAACAAGCGTGGCATCGAAACGCTTGCGGCCGCCGGGGCCTTCGATGAGTTCGAGCGCAATCGCGCGCTCGTGCATGCCAACGTCGACCAGATTCTCGCGCTGGCGCAGCGCACAGATCAGGAGAGACAGGACGGGCAGGCCGATTTCTTCTCGCTCGGCGGCGGATCGGGGAAGAAGGCCGAGCCGGCATTGCAGCTGCGCACGGCCATCGGATGGACGCCGATGGAACGGCTATCGCATGAGTTCGACGCCGTCGGCTTCTATCTCTCCGGACATCCTCTCGACAGTTACGAGCACGCTCTGCAGAAGCTGGGCGTGAAGCGCTACGTTGAATTCGAGGCGATGGCCGAGCGCGGCGCAACAAGCGGTCAGCTCGCGGGCATCGTCATATCGGCGCGCGAGCGCAGATCGCAGAAGGGCAACAAGTTCGCCTTCGCGATGTTCTCCGACACCACCGGCCAGTTCGAAGCGGTGATCTTCTCCGATACGCTGGCAGTAGCGCGTGACCTTCTGGAACCGGGAACGCCCGTCAAGCTGAACGTCTCCGCCGAACGCGACGGCGATACGCTGAAGTTGCGCGTCGAGGGGCTCATGTCGCTTGACGACGCAGTTGCCGGTATGCAGCGCGGCCTGAAGGTGCGGCTCGACCCCGACATTATCGGCAAGCCCAACGCGCTTGCCCAGATCAAGTCGCGTTTGAAGTCTGGTGGCAAAGGCGAGATCCGCTTTGTCGTTGCCGTGCGAGAGCGCGGCCGCGAGGTCGAAATTATCGAAGCAGGCCGCTACGACGTATCGCCCGCGAGTGCCGGTGCTTTGCTCGCCACGCCCGGCGTTGTCGAAGTATTAGAAATCTGAACTTACCCTGATCCTCAGCACCTATCGGTACAATTTGTGCAAAGGGCTCTGGATCGTGCTTCGCTCTTTTTTTGGCGCCGCTGTGCTGCTCGCGCTGTACACCTCGCAGGCAGAGGCCGTCTCTTCCGCCGCGCAGACGGGAACCGCCACGGCACAGCCGATAGCAACCTATTGCCCGCGCCCCCTGCATCGGGCGACCCGCCTCATCATCGTCACCGTCCCCGAGATGACCTCGGTGAAAGCGACGCTGCACACCTTCGAGCGCACCTCGCCGGCCGACCCGGCATGGCGCCGCAGCGGCCCACCCGAATCCGCCGTCGTCGGCAGTGCCGGCATCGGCTGGTCGGAAGACTTCGCCCACCTCGCCAAGAAAGACGAGCCCATCAAGCGCGAGGGCGATAAGCGCACGCCGGCTGGCATCTTCCGCATCGCCGGCCCGTTCGGCTTCGAGCAGAGCCGGCTCGCCGGCTATACCAGGCTCGTGACCGGCAACAGCTTCTGCATCGCCGACCCTGCTTCACGCCTTTATGGGAAGATCGTCGGCCAGCGGCTTGCACGCGGGGTGAAGAGCGTCGAGGACATGTCGGCGACCCCAGGCTTGAAGAGCGGGATGATCGTCGACTATCCGGCACGCCGCGGGGCCAAGTCTGGCAGCTGCATTTTCATCCAGGTCTGGCAGGGTGAGACCGCCGGCACCAACGCGCGCGTCGGCATGCCCGAGGTGCGTGTTCCCGTTCTGCAGCAGTGGAGCGCACAAGGCTTCACAGCCATCGCCATCCTCTCCGAGGCGGCGGTGCCGCGCCTCCATCACTGTCTGCCGCTGAACTCGGCGACCAGCAGCTATGAGCAGCCGGCGATGCTTCCCGAGCAGCATCCCCGCCGTGCACCGAAAGACCAACGCGCCGAACTCGCGCGCTGAGCACGCGCAACGGCCGGCACCCGCCGCGCCACTTCCGCGCCGGCGGCCGACTCCCCGGAGGGAGGTCGCCGGCGCAACCTAAGAATCCCCCGCTACTTGAGGAAGTGGTCGTACATGCTGAGCACGATCTCGAGCCCGATCAGCGCGATGATGTACCACTCCAGCCGGTGCGACGTGCGCGTTGCGAAGAGGTCGGTCAGGGTATCGGTCGTTCCGCGGATGACCTCCAGCTTGCGCGAGATGGCGCGCCCGCGCTGCGTCAGGTCGTATTCCTCGACAAGCCTGGCCCAGAATCGCTCCAGCTCAGGATGGTCCCACAACACATCCGGCTTCTCGTCGAGATCGACACGGGCGGCGAGACGCTGCTGGATCAGCAGAGCTTCGCCGATCTGCTCCAGAAGCGTGCCCTGCGGCTCGACCGGCAGGCGACGGTCCTTAAGCGCCTGGGCGACGCTGTCGATACGCTCGAAGGCGGCGCCGAGCCGCCGCTCGTCGTAGGCAAATACAACACTCATCGCCAGCGCCTCCGCGACCAGCAGCAGCCGGTTCGCGTCGGCGACTTTGATCTGCACGTCTCCCGAGGGAGTCAGCAGGCCGTCTTCCTCCGGCTTGACGATGAGCCGCATGGTCTCCGTCTCGCGCTCTTCGAGAGGGCCGATGATGCGGTCGGCGAGGCCGAGAATGAGCTGCTCCTCATCGACCGGGTTCATGCCGATGAACACCGCCGCTCCGGACTTGAACAGCACAGCGATCCCATCGCCGCTGGTGCGAAAGGCGAGAGGGGCGACCGAGAAGGCGTCTTCGCGCTCCAGCCCCTTGACCTCGATACGCTCTCCAAGCTGCAGCGCCCGGACGTGTATAACCTTGTTGTTCATGCGACTTTCTGGCCCCCATGGGCCTTAACTAAACGACTTCGGCCCCGAGCTTGTCATTTCCGGGTCAAGACTCTATAAGCGGCGCCATCTCACACGTGGATCTTGCGCCTGGCGGATTAAAAGCCCCGCCCGACGCTCCGGTGGACCACTCCCCTTCTTAGGAGTGTTCTTCTTCGGGTCCGCGGAGGAACAACCGGAAAAGGACTTACCATGACGCTTCCTGCGTTCAATATGCGTCAGCTTTTGGAAGCTGGCGTTCACTTCGGTCACCAGTCGCACCGCTGGAACCCCAAGATGGCGCCCTTCATCTACGGCGCCCGCAATAACATTCACATCATCGATCTGACGCAGACGACGCCGATGCTGCATCAGGCGCTGCTGAAGATCTCCGACACCGTTGCCGGCGGCGGCCGCGTTCTGTTCGTGGCCACCAAGCGCCAGGCATCCGACTCCATCGCCGAGAGCGCCAAGCGCAGCGCCCAGTACTTCATCAATCACCGCTGGTTCGGCGGCACGCTGACCAACTGGAAGACCATTTCCCAGTCGATCCGCCGTCTGCGCCAGCTCGACGACGTTCTCGCCGACCCGGTTGGCCGCACCAAGAAGGAAATCCTCAACCTGACGCGTGAGCGCGACAAGCTCAATCAGGCACTGGGCGGCATCAAGGACATGGGCGGCACCCCCGACCTCCTGTTCGTCATCGACACGAACAAGGAAAGCATCGCCATCCAGGAAGCCAAGAAGCTCGGCATTCCGATCGTCGCCATCGTCGACACCAACTGCGATCCCGATGGCATCGACTTCCCCATCCCCGGCAACGATGACGCCGGCCGCGCCATCACGCTGTATTGCGACCTCATCGCCCGCGCCGCCCTCGACGGCCTGGAGCGTAGCCAGTCTTCGGCTGGCATTGACGTCGGTGCCTCCGAGGCCCCTCCGAGCGAAGCGCTGCCGGCCGCCTTCCGCGGCATCGATCAGCCGCGCGGCGAGCCCGACGACCTGAAGCGCATCACGGGCATCTCTGGCAAGCTCGAGCAGCGCCTCAACGACGCCGGTGTGTTCCACTTCTGGCAGCTCGCCGACATCGACGCCGAGCAGAAGGGCGCGCTGGACCGCAAGCTGAGACTGAAGGGCCAGATCGACACCGAGAAGTGGCCCGAGCAGGCGAAGAAGCTGGTCGAATCGACCGCAGCCTGACGAGCCGGCCGCTTGCCGCGGCCGTCTCACCATCTGCCAACCCGCGGGCGCCCGCTGCCATGTGCTATGGGCGCCTGCCTAGCTTAAAGAGCTGATCCATGACCATTTCCGCTTCCCTCGTGAAGGAACTGCGCGAAAAGACCGGCGCCGGCATGATGGACTGCAAGGCGGCGCTCACTGAAGTGAAGGGCGACATCGAAGCCGCCATCGACTGGCTGCGCAAGAAGGGCCTCTCCAAAGCCGCCAAGAAGGCGGGGCGTGTCGCCGCTGAAGGCCTCATCGGCATCGTCACCACCGGCAACACCGGTGCCATTGTCGAGGTCAACTCCGAGACCGACTTCGTCGCCCGCAACGAGCAGTTCCAGGACCTCGTCAGCAAGATCGCCTCGCTCGCCAAGGATGCCAACGGCAGCGTGGAAGAGATCCTCGCCGCAACCTTCCCCGGCAAGAAGGTGACCGTCGAGGAGCAGGTCAAGGAACTCATCGCCACCATCGGCGAGAACATGACCGTGCGCCGTACGGTTTCGCTCGCGGTGCCCGAGGGCGTCGTTGGCTCTTACATGCACGGTCAGGTCGCTCCGGGCCTCGGCAAGATCGGCGTCCTCGTTGCGCTGGAATCCTCCGGCAAGAACACCGATGAGCTTTCAGCGCTTGCCCGCCAGATCGCCATGCACGTTGCCGCCACCAACCCGGTGGCGCTCGACCTCGCCGGCGTGTCGCCCGAGACGCTGGAGCGCGAGAAGGCAATCCTCGCCGACAAGAACCAGGGCAAGCCCCCGCAGGTGATCGAGAAGATCATCGCCAGCGGCCTCAAGAGCTATGCCAAGGACAACTGCCTTCTCGACCAGGCCTACATCCACGAGCCGTCAAAGAACGTGGCTCAGGCCGTCAAGGACGCAGAAGGCAAGGTCGGCGGACCGATCAAGCTCGTCGCCTTCGCGCGCTACGCCCTGGGCGAAGGCATCGAGAAGAAGGAAGACGACTTCGCCGCCGAAGTCGCAGCTGCCGTCGGTGCCAGCAACTAAGAACAGGCCTGGAGCGCGTCTTTATCGGCGCGCTCTAGGCGAATCTGTACCGGGTGAGCTAGGTAGGAACGTCGGGCCGGAGCGGGGCGACCGGCTGCCCCACGCTGAAACGAGGAGGCGGAGATGGCAGCTGCTGCGACATCCGGATCGGCCGATGGCTCCGATCTTCGCTACAAGCGGCTTCTGTTGAAGCTTTCCGGCGAAGCCTTGATGGGCAAGAGCGCCTTCGGGATCGACATGTCGGTCTGCGAGCGTCTGGCCCGGGACATCGCTGAAGCCATCGCCGCTGGCGCCGAGATTTCCATCGTCGTGGGCGGCGGAAACATTTTCCGTGGCCTTGCCGCCGCTGCCAAGGGCATGGAGCGCGCCACGGCCGACTACATGGGCATGTTGGCGACGGTGATGAATTCACTGGCGCTGCAGAACGCACTCGAGAACGCCAATGTCTCCGCCCGCGTTCTCTCCGCCATTCCCATGCCGACCGTTTGCGAGAGCTACGTGCGCCCCAAGGCGCTGCACCACATGAAGGCGGGCCGCATCGTTATTTTTGCAGCCGGCACAGGCAACCCCTTCTTCACCACCGATACGGCCGCCACCTTGCGCGCCATCGAGATGGACTGCCAGGCCGTCGCCAAGGCAACCCAGGTCGACGGCGTCTATGACAGCGATCCGCGCAAGAACCCGGCAGCCAAGCGCTACGACAAGCTTAGCTATGCTGAAGTTTTGTCGCGCGATCTCAAGGTGATGGACGGTGCCGCAATCGCCCTTGCCCGTGACAACGCACTTCCGGTAATTGTCTTTTCCATCGAGGAGCCGGGCAACCTCTTGAAGGTGCTGCGTGGCGACGGGCGGGCAACCATCATCGAATGACCCGAGCCATGACGGCCTCTCGTCACGGCGAAAGATTTTGACCTCAAACACCGCTCGCGGAGTGCTATGTGCAGTGGCCCGCGTGGTGCCGAAGGAGACAGCAATGGCCTTTGATCTCAATGACCTCGAATCGCGCATGCGCGGATCGCTCGACGCACTGAAGCGCGAGCTGTCGGGATTGCGCACCGGCCGCGCCAGCTCCCATTTGCTCGATCCCATCCAGGTGTCGGTATACGGCTCCAAGATGCCACTCAACCAGGTGGCCAGCGTATCGGTGCCCGAGCCGCGCACCATCTCGGTGCAGGTCTGGGACAAGAGCAACGTTGCCGCCGTCGACAAGGCCATTCGCGAGGCCAACCTCGGCCTTAACCCGGTTATCGACGGCACGCTGCTGCGGCTGCCTATTCCGACCTTGACCGCCGACCGGCGCACCGAGCTTGCCAAGCTGGCCCATAAATATGCCGAGCATGGACGCGTCGCCGTGCGCAACGTGCGCCGCGAGGGCATGGACCTTCTCAAAAAGCTCGAGAAGGACGGCAAGATCAGCCAGGACGATCACCACAAGTCCTCGGCCAAGGTGCAGGAGCTCACTGATCGCCTGATCAAGGAGATCGATGAGACGCTGTCCGCCAAGGAGGTCGAAATTCACAAGATCTGAAGGCTTTAAGAACTACGGCAATCCCGCTATCCTCGGCGCTGCCTTTACATTGGAAGCCTTCCCGGTGACGGAACCCAGCCCAAAGCCAACGCCGCTCGACCGCGATGATGCCCAGCCGCGGCACGTCGCTATCATCATGGACGGCAATGGACGCTGGGCCACCGAACACGGCCTGCCGCGTGCCGTCGGTCATCGCAACGGCGTCGAGGCCGTGCGGCGTACCGTGCGCGCCGCCATCGAGCTGCACATTCCCTACCTCACGCTTTACAGCTTCTCATCGGAGAACTGGTCGCGACCCGCCGATGAGATCGACGATCTCATGGGGCTGATGAAGCGCTTCATTCGCCGCGATCTCGCCGAGCTGCATCATGCTGGCGTCAAGATCCGCGTCATCGGCGAGCGGGGCAATGTCGACCCCGAGCTCATGGCGCTCATCGACGAGGCCGTCGAGCTGACGCGGTACAATCAGGCCATCACGCTCATCATCGCCTTCAACTATGGCGCCCGCGGCGAGATCGCCAAGGCCGCACGCGCGCTTGCCGAGCAGGTGGCTGCCGGCACGATGAGGCCCGAGGAGATCACCGTCGACACCCTCGGCGCCGCGCTGGATACCGCCGGCATCCCCGACCCGGATCTGTTGGTCCGCACCAGCGGCGAGATGCGCATCTCCAACTTCCTGCTTTGGCAGTGTGCCTACACCGAGTTTGTCTTTCTCGACGCGTACTGGCCGGATTTCGGCCGCGAATTGCTGGAGGAGGCGATTGCGCGCTTCCGTGCTCGCGAGCGGCGCTTTGGCGGCCGTTCCAAGCGCTCGGTCATGTGATGCCGACAATGCCCGACAAGGCGATGGCGTCCGAGCCGGAAAGCGGCGGGGTTTCCCCCTTGCCGAGCAACCTCAAGCTGCGGCTCATCTCGGGCAGCGTGCTCGCGGCGATCGCCTTCGCGCTGGTCTATGCCGGCCCGCTGCCATTCGCCGTGCTCGTGCTCCTCTGCGGCCTCGTGATGAGCTGGGAATGGGGTCGGTTGGTGCGCGCTGCCAGCTTCGATCTCGGCTTTTTCATTCATGCGCTGGCTGTCACGCTCGCCGTCGTTCTCGCCGGCGCAGGCTATGCCGCTCTCGCGCTGGCAACTTTGGTGATCGCTGCCATCACCTTGATTCCGCTCTATGTTGGCCGTGGCGCCCGCCTTTCGGCACTAGGCGTTTTCTACGTCGGTTTGCCCGCCGTCTCGCTGCTCTGGATGCGCAGTGACGAGCCCTTCGGCTTCACCGCCGTCCTGTTCATCTTCGCCGTCGTCTGGTCGTCCGATACGGCAGCCTACGCGGCTGGTCGCGGCATTGGTGGGCCCAAGCTTATGCCGCGAGTATCCCCCAACAAGACCTGGGCGGGGCTCATAGGCGCCTTGACCGCCGGTGCAATCGTCGGCGCAGTCTTCGCTGGGCTCGAACCTGGAGCCGGCGCTTTGCGGCTGGTGCTCGTTGGTGTCGGGCTGGCCTTGGTGGCGCAAGCCGGTGACCTCGCCGAGTCGGCGCTAAAGCGCCTCTTCAATTTGAAGGACGCCAGCGATCTCATCCCCGGGCATGGCGGCTTCATGGATCGCATGGATGGCCTCGTCGCCGCTGCGGTCACCGCGGCGCTTCTGGCGCTCGTGATCGACCCGCATGCTCCCGCGCGTGCGCTTCTGTTCGGCTTCTAGATGGTCCACACACCGCCGAGCAGCCCGGTGCGCCCCGCTACGACGGATCAGTCCGCCGCTGGCCCGAGCCACGGTTCGTGCCGCACCCTGTCCATCCTTGGTGCCACCGGCTCGATCGGCAAAAGCACCCTCGATCTCGTCGAGCGCAACCGCGATGCATTCCAGATCGTCGCCCTGACGGCACAAAGTAACGTCGAAGCGCTCGCCGATGCGGCGCGGCGCACTGGTGCCCAGCTTGCCGTCATCGGCGATCCGACACTGCACGCAGCGCTGAAGGCGGCGCTATCGGGCAGCAAAGTCCGCACCGCGGCCGGACCCGAGGCTGTCATAGCCGCTGCCGCCGAGCCGGCCGATTGCGTCATGGCGGCGATTGTCGGTGCGGCCGGCCTTGAGCCCACTTTCGAGGCTGTGCGCCAGGGGCGTCGCGTCGCGCTCGCCAACAAAGAGTGCCTCGTCTCGGCCGGCGAAGTTTTCATGTCCGCGGTCGCCGCCGCCGGCGCCGAGCTGCTTCCCGTCGATAGCGAACATTCCGCGGCCCTGCAGGCGCTCGTTGGCGCAGCTCCAGACAGCATCGAGCGCGTGGTCCTCACAGCATCTGGCGGGCCTTTCCGCACCTGGAGCCACGCGCAGCTGGAGTGCGCGACGCCGGAGCAGGCCGTCCGCCACCCCAACTGGTCGATGGGCGCGAAAATCTCCATCGATTCCGCTACCTTGATGAACAAGGGCCTGGAGCTGATCGAGGCCTACCACCTGTTTCCGGTGGATGCCGAGCAGCTCGGCATCGTGGTGCATCCTCAATCGATCGTTCATTGTCTCGTCAGCTTCGCGGACGGGGCTGTCATGGCCCAAATGGCGTTTCCCGATATGCGCACGCCGATCGCCCTGGCGCTCTCCTGGCCGCGGCGCATGAAAGCGCCGACGCAGCGGCTCGACCTCGCTTCGATTGGCACGCTGACCTTCGAATCCCCCGACGAAGAGCGTTTCCCGGCCTTAACCATCGCCCGCCATGCTTTGCATCGCGGCGGGATGGCCCCGGCTATACTCAGCGCCGCCAACGAAATCGCTGTCGAGGCCTTCCTTGCACGCCAAATCGGCTTTCTCGACATCGCCCGGACAGTCGCCGAGACCCTTGAAGCGGCTGAAAGGGAAGGGCTCACCGCCCCCGCCAGCGGCCTCGATGAGGTCCTTGCCGCCGATGCGGCTGGCCGTCGACTGGCACGGGGCCTGCTACGTCGCTATGTGTAGGCGATCCGACGTGCCTCAAGACCGCTGATATCTGGGGACGGGCGCCGAAGTTGCCGTTTTTCCTGCGTACCTTCCTGGGATTCGCGGGATCCGTCGTACCGCCGGGGGACGCCCTGGAGGTCATTCGAGAGATAGGAGACCCATGCTGACGCTGGCCCATGTAGCAACCTCGATGCCGGGGGTGCTGCTCACCATCCTTCAGTTCCTGGTCGTGTTGACCATCGTGGTTTTCGTCCACGAGTTCGGCCACTTCATCGTCGCGCGCTGGTGCGGTGTCTCGGTCGCCACTTTCTCGATCGGGTTTGGCAAAGAGATCTTCGGCTTCACCGACCGGAAGGGGACGCGCTGGCGCTTCGCCTGGATCCCGCTCGGCGGCTACGTAAAGTTCATCGACGACGAGAACGCCGCCAGCCAGCCATCCGCCCAGGCGCTGGATACCCTGACGCCGGCGCAGCGCTCCGGCGCCTTCCAGAACAAAGCGCTCTGGCAGCGCGCCGCTGTCGTCGCCGCGGGCCCGATAGCAAATTTCCTTTTGGCCATAGTGATTTACTCGGCCGTGAATCTGACCTTCGGCATCCGCACCATCGAGCCGACGGTGGGAGAGGTGAAGCCTGGAATGCCGGCGGCTGTGGCCGGTATCCAGCCCGGCGACGTCATCACCAGCATCGACGGCTGGAACGTCGAGGGCTTCGAGGACATACAACGCATCGTCGCCATCAACGGTGGCACGCCGCTCAAGTTCGGCATCGACCGCCATGGTCAGAAGCTGAACTTGACCATCACGCCCCAGTCCCAGGTCCAGAACGACACCTTCGGCGGGACCTTCAAGCGCGGGCTGATCGGCATCACGCCGTCGAACATGGCCGGGTACAAGGACGCCAAATCCGTCGGCCTTTTCGAGTCCGTGCGCCTCGGGGTCCGCGAGACCTATACGAACCTCGCCCACACGGTGCAGGGCATCGCAGACATCGTGACGCAGCGGCAGGCGGCGGACCAGATGGGTGGCCCCATCCTGATGGCCCAGGTGACGGCCAAGGTGGCCGAGGGGGGCATCGAGCCGCTGCTGCGCTGGATCGCATTCATCTCCGCCAACATCGGCTTCCTCAACTTGCTGCCGATTCCGGTGCTAGACGGTGGACATCTTGTTTATTACGCCATCGAAGGCATCATGCGCCGACCCATGAGCAGACGCATGCAGGAGATCGGATTCCAGATCGGTGTAGCGCTGGTCCTGATGCTCATGGTGTACGTGAATTTGAACGATTTATTGCGGGTGTGGCGCGGTTGGACCGGTGCGGGTTGAAATGGCGTTCAGTGACGTAATCTTGCCACTTCCACACCCCCTTCTGAATCGTTAAGAACGAGTTTACACAGGGGAGTGCGCTCCACCGAGAATCAGGCACACTTTGCCAGTCTCAGGAGCGCATGTGTTAGTCATGCGGTGCGGACTCCGAAGCCGACGGGGTCCGATACCGAGGGGGAGTTCGGCAATAAGTGAGGGCATGTCACGAATGCCTGTGGTCCGAGCCATTACGGTGAGAGCCCTTCGCCTAATTTGTACGTTGGCGATCCTCTCAACGGGAGCCACGTGCGTAGGCGGCGCATTGTTCTCCATATCCGCCCACGCTCAGAGTGCGCCCATCCGGGCCATCGAAGTGCAGGGCAATAAACGCGTCGAACCCGAGACGGTTCGCTCGTACCTGCAATTCTCCGTTGGCAGCGCCTATGATCCTGCCAAGGTCGACGGGTCCATCAAGGCCCTCTTCTCCACCGGCCTCTTCTCCGACGTCCGCATCGACCGCTCCGGCGCCGATGTCATCGTCATCGTCGTCGAGAACCCGGTGATCAATCAGGTCGCCTTCGAGGGCAACAGCGAGGTCGACACCGACACGCTGCGCAACGAAGTGCAGATGAAGCCGCGCTCGGTCTTCACGCGAGCCCGCGTCCAGGCCGACGTGCAGCGCGTCCTCGACGTCTATCGCCGCCAGGGCCGTTACGCCGCCTCCGTCGAGCCTAAGATCATCGAGCTCGAGCAGGATCGCGTGAATCTCGTCTTCGAGATCACCGAGGGCAGCGCGACCAAGGTCAAGGGCATCCATTTCGTCGGCAATCACGCCTTCGGTGACAACCAGCTGCGCGACGTCATCTCGACGACCGAAA
>JBAZYB010000045.1:0-20245 GCA_041659545.1 Hyphomicrobium sp. | reverse complement strand
GACTTGCGTCGGGACTCCTACTCTTCGTTAGCATATGGTTTCAGATACTATTTCATCTCCCTCATCGGGATACTTTTCACCTTTCCCTCACGGTACTCATTTCGCTATCGATCACTAGAAATATTTAGTCTTGGAGCTATAGTGGCCCCAGCTTCAAACGGGATTTCTCCGGTCCCGCCCTACTTGAGAATAACTGCATCCAAAATAATTCATTTTCGCATACAAGGCTATCACTTTGTATCGCTGTTCTTTCCAGAACATTCTGCTAATGATTCATTTCGAGACCCCGATTAAACGAGTACAGTTATCTCGCAACCCCACCGGTCTTGCGACTGATGGTTTAGACTTTTCCGCTTTCGCTCGCCACTACTTACGGAATCACATTTGTTTTCTCTTCCTCCTGGTACTAAGATGTTTCAGTTCCCAGGGTTCGCTCTAATACCCTATGTATTCAGGTAGTAGTACCCCGCCGAGGCGGGGTGGGTTTTCCCATTCGGAAATCTCCGGGTCAAAGGTTGCTCAGCACCTCACCGAAGCTTATCGCAGCTAGCTACGTCCTTCATCGCTTTCTAGTGTCAAGGCATCCACCATATGCATTAGTATTACCGCTCTTAAACCTCCTTTTTGTCTTGCGACAAAAATCTTTATCGGTTAGCAGTTAGCAATTGCCAACTGCGTTAATTTGCATTTTACCTACTATTTTTTGACTAAATCAAAATATTCAACTTTCTTTCCGCTAAACGGAAAACTAAATAAACTGATTAAGACCTGTTTAGTTGTTAAGGTTCGCACTAACGCGGAAATTTGTGTGCCTGGCAAGCTCTCTTGCCATTCAAGCTGATTTTCGCACTAGAAATAAAAAAGGCCCGCAATTAAACGGGTTTTGAGCAAAAACAAAAAACGACTCACCCGTTTATTCTTTTAAACACTTTAGATAATTTATCATTAATTGCATCCTCAAGTTTTTCTCTAAAACAAGCAGGATAATTAACTTATTTTTAACGCTTACCTATCATAGCAAACTGAAAAAGTTTGTCAAGCTTTTTGAGAAATTAAACACCTAGCGCCAAAATAACGCCAGATATCCCATTTGCCACCAGAAATTCTATTTATGTTTTTCCGTCAATTCTTCCCGCAGTTTTTTGAGAATCAACTGCGCTTCTTCTTTGCCTCCCAATCCAAAGGCCAAACCAGCTGCCAAGGCAATTGTCGCGATCATGCCGGTAAAAATAGTGTTTACCAGTGAAGAGGCAATACCCAATTGAATCAGCGCGGCAAAAATTCCAAAGATAATAATGGACCATTTTGAAATTGTCGCCAAAAGCGTTGCGGAAACTACACCAGCCGCTCGCGTACTACTTTTCACAATATGATAGACAAAGTTACCCAAAAGAAAAACAAAAGTAAGAATAACGACTGCCACAAACACGTTGGGCAGATAGGTGGCGACGCTACTCAAAAAGACAGTTACTTGACTTAGTCCTAAGATGCTTGTTGTCGCCATCAAAAAAACCAACGCCAAAAACCATTTAAACAGACCGCCAACAAACAAAGATGGCGTGATGAAAACTCCCGTTCCTGATAGTTTTTTGCGAAATCCCACTTTTTCCATCGCCCGATCAAGTCCAAGTTCTGACACCATCTTCGTCACTAAGCGTCCCAACGTAACGGCCAATATCCAGCCGATAAAAAGAACGAGGATAGCGCCGAGCAACTTGGGGAAAAAATGTATAAATTTTTGTCCCATATCAATTAACGACATCGTAATTGCTTCTCCCCAAGTTTTGGCACTATCCATATTTTTTTAATTTTAAGTTGTTAGTTTTTTATTGACCTGAAGTTGTTTCATCTTGCACTGCTGGCATAGCATTTGCAGGGGCGGGCACTTCTGTTACTGCATCTGTCGCTTCTGAAGGTGTGGCCTGCTCACTATTTGTTGTTAGCCCCAAATTCTCTGGAGTATTTTCCACGCCCCTATCAATATTGCTAACCATCTTCTCTAGTTGTTTTTTAGTATCATCCGCACCCTCCGAAGGCAAGAGGCTGATTACTTTTTGATATTCCGCTTTTGCTGCAGGCCCATCCTTATCTTTTTCATAGGCCATACCTAGATAGAAATGCGCATTAACATTCTTATCATCAAGATTTATCGCCATTTTGAAAATCTCTTCGGCCGCTTTCAAATCATCATTTTTGGCTCGCAAGCGATACATATTGGCGAGACTAATTAGGTAATCCGCTTTTTTGAGTCCATCAAATTTAGCGGCGTTAGTAGCGCTCTCAATGGCTGCGTCTGTGTCGCCCAACGCGTCTTGAATCAATGAAAGTTGATAGTGGCCAGGAGCAAAGTCCGCCTTGAGGTCAATCGCTTTTTGAAAATAATCTTTTGCTTCCCCAAACATCCTTTTTCTCTCCGCTTCATCTTTTTGCCCAGAAGCATTAGCGATGCTGATTTGACCTAGTTTGAGATAGAAATCAGGATTATAGGGCTCAAGCTCAAGCGCTCGCTTGTAGGTGCTCTCGGCTAATTTCAAGGAATCAGCCACATACATACCAGAATTTTCATAAATCTGTGCCAAAGCTTCCACTGTTTCTATTCTATTTTTACTCATATCCAAGCTCTTCGCTGTTACATTGACGGAAAAATTGAGATACTGCTTAATTTTATCTATATTCCGCTCCTCTGCTGGCTTAAGCGCTTCTTTGTTGGCCAAGATCATATAGTAGGCACCAGCTTTGGTGAAATAGGCTCCTTCTTGACTATACAAATTAACCGCTCTATCCATTTTAGCAATCGCACCTTCTTGATTTTGACCAATCTCTCTCGCCGCCGCTCCCGCATAAACATCCGCTACATAAATTTTGCCTAAAAAGACAAACAGGAATGCCACACCGGCACTAATCACCATGAAAATAAAGGCAAGAGCGAGAGCAAACTTAGGCGAAGCTTTCAGCGAAAGAGCTAAATATTTTGGCTCGGCTTCACTTTCCAAAAGGATTATCGCCAAAGAAAGAATTCCCAAGAAAAGTGCAAAAATTAGCATGCCACCATCCGCCTTTGTGAGAACAACATCAACCAATGCAATCATAGCCACGGAGAAAATTCCCAATGAATACAGCTTGTTTTTTTCTTTTTCTCGAGAAATGAGATAGAAGCTGATACTTAGATAGGAGAGGCCGAGAATTACTAGGAAAAATGTTCCCAATCCGCCCAATGTCGAGAGAGCTTCAAAGAAAATTCCTGATCCTTGCGAGAAGCGGAAGTTATAGAACTGCGTCTCATTGAAAGACTTGGGACGATAGAGTGAAAAATCATAACCATAGGTAGCCGGTCCAGAACCGAGAAAAAATTTATTTTTCAAAGAATTTTTGGCAATTTCCCATGAAGCTTTGGAGTCCACGCTAACTTCCACTGGCAAATTAACTTTCACAAAAGAAACACCGCCAATCATTTTCACAATCATCACCGCAATGAAAAGGACCATTGGAAGCCAGACCCAACTTCTATGCGGTCTCACAATCTTAGAAAGAATGTAAATCAGAAACAGCACCACACCAGTAAACAGTCCCGCCCAAACGACATAGCCAGAGAGACTGAGTATTAAAAACAAATCTAACGCTAGCACGAATAGCAAGAATCCCAATGCCACCTTTCTTTTTATTTTTTTCATACTTTCATCCTCTGCTACTTTTAGCACTGCCACTGTAAGAAGAATAATCATCACGGAGAAGAACAGCCCTAATCCACCAATACTACCAAAAGAACTCAGAGGGATAAATTTCGCCAATTTGTCCGGAACCAATCTGGTCAGAGAATAATCGGTGAATGGAACGGCGAAAAATAATACGACGGTCCAGAGAGTAAGCAATGTTCCTGAACTAATGAGTGCGGTGAAAAAAAGTTTCAGTCTTTTTTGATTAAAATTACTGACAATCAAATAATAGAAGATAATAATTCCGGTAATGCTCATGAAACCTCTTGATGGATCCCCGAAAGCGCCCCAAAAACTGTGCCAACGATCAACAGAAAAAATTGTGGACAACATATAGGCAAGCCAAAAGCCCAAAATCGGGATGTCTAGTGGAGTGCGACGAATATTCATCTCTTCCTTGATTACGCCCTTAGCGGACCAAGAAATGAGAGCCAACAGAAGCCAAAAATAAAAATAGATCTGTTTTTCAAAAACAACTCCCTGCAATGTCACACTGGTGAAGAAAAGCGGGAAGCCGAAAATGAGCATAAAAATACTTGCTCCGACAATTCTGTCTAGCCACTTCAAAATAAATTTTGAGTCTTTGTCGTTTTCTGCGGGAGAAATTTTCGCTTGTGTAAACTTGCTCGCATCAGTTTTCATCCTAGTTGATCGCAATTCCATATTTTTTTATTTATTATTAAATTATTTAATTTCTCTTACACTTATTTACATTATATATAAAAATAGAAAACAACGCAAATCCTAGCCCTCACAAAAATCTTCTACAATTCTTCCCAAAGATCAATAGCATATTCTGTTCCAGTAGGAAAATAGGGTGGCGGAAAATAGAGCAAGTTATTATCAAAATTCAAAATCCTTGTCGCATAGCCCCAATCGGAAACACCATTAGTCCAAGCAAAGCCATAGCGCAAATTGGTAGCCAAGGAACCATTCACTGTGATGGTATTTTTGTGATCGCTCGACCCATAATTAGCCCGGCCTACCCGGCCAGTTTGCGCCAAAAACGCACCATCCAGTGTCAAATAATTTTGGCTGTTTTCAATAATCTCAATGTCCTGTTGGCCAATCACACCCAAAATATCATGTCCATCAAAATTGGTATAGAGCAAATTATTATTTCCCAAAAACATCGTCGCTGTGTCCGATCCGCTCAATTTCGCCGCTACAATCGTCACCCTCTTGTCGTTTATTGCTCCCTCCAACCAGACATTATCTTCCACAAAAATAACTCCCCCATCAGGAATAGAATAATTATCGTGCCTGCAATAGCATTTCTGTCCATTCGTAATGTCTTTGCATTGCGTGTTTGGTCCAGTCGTAGTCACAGTTGTCGCACAACTGCCTCCCGAACCATCAGCTCTTTTTGTTCCGATATAACTAACAATTGAATTGGAGCCCCCACTGCCACTATCAAAAGAGTTGACGGTATAGATATCAAAAGTGCCATCTGTTTTTAGGATAACTTGCCGCCCCACCCCCGTTCCATCAAAATATTTTCCACTTCTCGCAATTTGTGATTCCGTTTTCATGTTTCCCAAATCTGAAACCACTCCGTTAAAGTCAACTGTTGGAGCAAGAAATTTTCTTCCTCCCAAGAAAACATCTTCTCTTCTGGCTGGAGTATTGGGGGGGGCTTCTAAAGCGCGAAAGTTATCATTCACCCCGGTAAGCGGTGGCGGATTGACATGAGTATGCACAGAAAATTCCACTCCACCAGAATGATCAGGATCATCAAAGGTAGAGAGTGAGCTGGAAACAATGTTGTGCGCCAACCCGTCAAAACGAACACCTTCATTAGAATGAATTTTGCCAAAAACTTCTGTGCCATCGCCAAAACGCATGAAATCATTTGCCAAAACAGAATTTTCACTCCAAGACGGCCTGCGAAACCTCACCCGCACCGTTCTTCTCAAATTAGGCTCTTTATCTGTCCAGCCAGTTGAGGTCACAATGACAATCGTAGAGTTGGGATCAGGCGGAATAACACTGATTTCATAGGATCCAATTTTTCCCCCCTCCGGATCATAATAATCGTCCGTATAGGGATTCCCTTCTTCCACACCAATTGGATTCCCAGTTTGCCAAAAAGTTTTAATTTGTTGCACTGTTTTTCCGGCAATTTTGTGTACGAGGTACCAGCGATAATAATAGACGCCCGCTTCTGCCACTTGAAAAGCCCTTTCCCGCTCCACTTGAGCATAGCTATATTTCATTTGCGCCGAAATATAGCCAAACATCGACACCAAAATAATCAAAACGACTGACATAATAATCAGAACAAAAGGTAGGATAGAGCCTTTGTATTGTTTTTTATTTTTATTATTGAACACCAGCATAATCGTTAAGATTGCGCAACTCGGCAAAAGACTCCATTTCGATATTGTCCGGAGCGCGATTAGGATTAATATTGATTTTCAAACGAATCTTGACCAAGCGCACCGCCGTCACATCAATTGGGCTCGTCAAGGGATTGTGCGTCGTGTCTCCAGGATAATTGTTGTTATAATAATAGAAAAGCGGATCACTACTCGTGTTGACAATTCTAGTCGCCAGCACAATCGCTTGCTCATCACCAGTTGGATAAGTTTTGGGAAAACCACTGGTCGGATCAGTTACGCCCATAAAAAAAGTACCGGTGGATAAATAGAAATGCAGTCGTTCCGTTGTCTGGTCATTATCATAATCACAATATAAAACCAAATCACTGTTACCAACAGATTTAACTGGATAACTGCCATCATCGCCTTGACGCGCTTTGCGAACATATTCCACAGCCTTATTTACTCCTCGCGAAGCAGCAAAAGCGGACTCGCCCATTTCAATTGTGTAGGAATTGTTGCGCCAAGCATTGATAAATAGCTGTGAGAAACCAGCCAAGCCAATCGCAAAAATTGCAATCGCCATCATCATCTCAATAAGCGACATTCCTGCTAAATTTTGAATTTTTATCTTCGACATTTGTTTTTTATGATTTACACGCTTACCCGAGTCAACGCATAACTTCTATTTTTATTGATTGCGAAACATCTCCTTGGCTGTGTCCCACAGTTCCGGATGATTTTGATGGACCTTCAACCAATACCACCACTCCACACCCCAAAGATAAATTTCCGGAAAGCCAACTTGCCTGGCAAATGCGACATTTTCTTTCAAGCGCTCAGAATTCATCGATTCAAATTGTTTTTCTAGCGGTTGTGCAGTTGTCCAGCCAGCAATCCACGGCTCAGCCTGAAGTTCAATTACCACCGCATTTTTTTGTCCCACTAAAATGCGATTCATCCAATATTTAAACTGAAAAAAGCGTGGTCCGATTGGATAGGTATAAAAACCATACTTGGCACTATAGATTGTGCGATACATCGTTGTGCCAAAAACATCCGCTCGCGACGCAGCGCGCGTCCAAAGACTCAATTCACCCGAATCCGTCACCATCACTTCTCGTGTCGAATCCACTGCGCGCACAGTAGCAATTTCTTGATCCAAAAGATCGGCGTCCAAGACTGGGCAAACACCAAATTTCAAAAATGGCTCATTCTCCACCTGCCAATATTTCACTGCTGAATTATTTTTATAACGCTCAACAACTGTGCCAACAAATTTAATCAGCTCTGTCTTGCGCTTAGCATCATCATTCTTGAGGTATTCCGGAATGAAACACTCTGGCCAGCGTGGCACTTTTTGCCCCACCACGAGAACGATTTGTGCATCGCGCTTTTTGGCTTCCGCAAGTTGCCAATCCAAATCGGAAAAATCATATTCCCCCGCCTTTTTTTCCACTAAATCCCAATAGACCGGGATGCGAATTTTTCGCACGCCCAAATCATCAAGCATCGCTGTGTAGGCCTCGCGCCAATTTAAATCAATATCCGTGGCATAACGCATTGAAAAAGTTACCCCCAACTTCGCATCCGCGTTTTCTTTCGCCACAGGAATATTGAAAAAAATCAAAAGAACACAGGCGAGTGCAAAAAGAACCAAAAGAGACTTAAAAATAATCTTCAACCCTTTTTTTATTTTTTGCATTTTTTTATTTTTATTATAACTTAAGCATTTACCCGAGTCAGCCGTATTGGCTAAAAAAATCTTGTCTGAGAATGCCTTTTTTCTTCAAAACTTTCCATTGGATGCCGCCCCGTGAGGGAAAGTTTTGAAAAGAAAAAAGAGCGTTCGAGTTATTTTTTTAGTCAATATGGCTGTGAGGGGAAATGCGTAATTCATATTTATTTAAATTATTTTCTCATATGTGAAACCAAAACAATCCCGGTCGTAATTACCACGATTGCTGATAATTTTTGCACTACACTTTTCCAGTCTTTTTTCTCTTCAAATACATTTGGCAACCACAGCGAAAAAGCAATTCCCAAAAGAAAGATAAAGACATACTCCATCGCCACCATGGCGTTGATAATTGTCACACTGGCCAAGGGCAAGGAAGTAGCCTTCTCTTTGAGAAAATTTCCCGTGCCTCCGGTTGCTTTTGCCAAAGTAAACATCAACCCGGAAGTTTTATGTTCTTTTCCAGGTTTTCTTGCTTTTTTCAATGAAGCGAAAAGGATCCTACGCCAAGACGGCACCAGAAAAAAACTCAACACTCCCAAAAAAGCCCCTGCGCGTGTCCAGATAAACACGTTGTAAAAATTATCAAAACGATAGAAGCCCTTAATCAACACCGCCGAAAGTGCCAAAAGCACCCCGGCCAAAATTGACCAGTAGAAACCACGAAATAATTTATGCGTTCTTTCAGGAGAAAAATCATAGGAAATGGAAAGCCCACCAATAATCAAAAGGATTAGCCCTAAAATTTCTCTTGGTCGCAAATGTTCCTGTAGAAAAAACCAGGCCAGGAAAAATAGTGTGATTGGAACCACAGCGCCCACTACTGGTGTCACCCGACTGGCCTCGCTCTTATTGATCGCAAAAAAGAGCGCCAACATTCCATAGATAAAAATAATTCCCGCCAAAAATCTTGGAAGCATTTCTCCGAAGCTGATCATATGAAAACCAAACGGAAAAAAAACAAACGCGAAAAGACCGAACGTGCCAGAATAGAAAGTGTAGATCGCTGGATGGGAAACTCTTTTCGAAGACAGCAAAAATTTATCTAGAATAATTTCCAAAGAAAGCAAGAAATATGCAATTGTCGTAATTGCGAGCCAATTCATATTTCCAATATACCACAGAAATGAAAAATGATGAAATTGAAAAAATTAAGAATTCAACTTATCTCGATAGAGCGCAACATCACTGATCCATTTTCGCACACTCGCTGGATCATGCCCGGCGCAACTGCTTCCACATTTCCACACCACCATCTTTTGCGGCGTATCAATATTTTTCGCCAAAAGTTCCCCAATTCTTCGCCCCACCACTTCAATCGCCTGCTCAGGCGAGTCAAAACAACTGTAACCCGAATCAGTTTGATTATATGTTCCACGATAACCCCAGTAGTTATAACAATTCTTGCCTTCTTTTTTTGGCGAATGCTCGCCCCAATCACTTTCCTTTTTGGCAATTGCAATTAAAAAAATGGCCGTTTCGCTGTCGCACTTGGCGATATAGGGCAACATTTCTTCAATTGGATGTCCAACTACTAAATTATAATACTTTTCCGAAAGGCTACTAATAAATATTTTTTCTGCTTGTTTCTTTTTCGCTTTCAGCTCCTTTTCCGCTACCGCCGCTTCCAAATGTTTTTTAACCAGCCTCATTGGGTCAAACTCGCCAAAATCAAGTGGTTGATATCTTTCCCTTTGCTCTTCGGGACTTGGCGCTTCTGCTAATGAACTAGGCGCCACTTCCAAATGAAGCAAAAAAAACAGCCCCGCAAAAATCGCGAGCAGTAGTTTCAAGACTATTCCTTTTTTTCTTCCCGGGTTTCCTCCCTGTAAACTCGGCAGATCGTCACTCATAAAAAGATTCTCCCCTGTCTCCCCTTTTCACCTTTTACTGATTAACCTCACCTTGAGAATTATAGCAACTCCACCAAAACCGGTCAAGCGACCATATGCTTTTGTTTACCAGATTTCAAAAAATTCTTCTGAGAAATAACTGGCCTGCCAATTCTTCTTTCAATTTGTTTTCTGGCTGTTCCAGCCACTTCTCCGCCAAGCCTGGCATCATCTTTTAATCTTTGCATGCCCTTGGAATCTTTGGTTTTGTGAATTTCTTTTGTCGTTCGTTCGCCAAGCATAGTTAAAATCAGCTCGAAGTCATCCATGTGATCACGAAGATTTTGACGCTTCAAGCCTTTAATTTTTTTGTATTCGTTTGGCTTTAGTCCGAATGTCGCTTGTGATATTTCTGCAGTTAAGATTTCATAATCCTGGTTGTGCTTTGCACCTCTTTTTTGCCATTCCTCAGTCAACTCTTCACGAATTGCAATACCTCGCATCCGCATTTCAATCCATTCATCAGGATAACCCTTGAGTTTATACAATAATCTTGTTCGTTTGCTGGCAAGTTCTGGATTTTCAATTTCTTGCACTCGTTCATAGCCAACTCTGGCTAGCCAACGCTTGAGTGGCTCTACCTTAGGAGATGGAACGGACTGAATAATCCTAAATATGGTTTCTGTGTTTGCGCAATCAGTTTCTCTCATTTTTCCATCAAATGCGAGCATTTTCAACTGTCCGATTTTTTCGGACACTTCAATATAACCCTCATCTACGAGCTTCTTTTTTAGATCGCTCCAATATTTTCTTGGTCTTTCTGTCTCGGTCAATGCCTCAATTATATCCACAACCGAAAACCACCATTCTTTTTGATAAATGGTTTTTCTAATTGATTTGCCCTTAAAAATGGCAATCTGATTTTCTGGGTTTTGGTTATTTTTCATAAAATTACTGGATTATTTTGGAGTGAATTTATTTTGTGAATTTAAAGATGGAAAAAGCAATGGCCCTCCACCAAAAATTCTAATCCAAAAGAGTCTTATAATTTTTCGCCCAATAAACAACAGTGTTGTAATAGCCTTGACTGAATGCTCCATAATAGTTGATCACCGATTTTTTTATGGCTGAATTGCTATCTGACGTCCCACCAGCACCTCTTATCTTGATTGCCATCGCCACCACCGCATCGGTAATGTTCCATGGATCGGGCTTGCTGTGTCCAGTTATGCTTGAAATCTGAGGCACATAGCCTTGCTTGCCAGTAGCTCCACCCCAAGTATCAGACATAAACTGCGCCGCGCCCATTGCTCCGCCTTGATTTGGACCAGCGCTAGAAAAAGGAATTGTACAAGAAACCTTTTTGCTCTTATATCCCAAACTATCAATTATATTATTAAAAAGTTTTTCTCGATAATATAGCCGATCAATAGACGCCTGGTATTTTTTGCCATATTTTTTATACCCAGCAAGCGATACCTTTTCCACGTCTGCATAGGTACATTGACCAACGTTTTTACCACGACCAGATTCTTGAGTTAGAAAGCCATATAAAACACCTTTCGGCACGCCAGTCTTATCGCTAGCAAAGCCCACTGCGTCTTTAATATCCTTGGCATCATAGCTTGCACTCATCAAAGCATTCAAATCACTTTGTACTTTAGCAAATTTTTTCTGCAATTCCGCCAGCGTCGCTGTTGTTTCATTGATATCAGCCACAATCGCGCCCTGCTCTGCCTTTTGTTTTTGCAACAATTTTTCATGTTCCACTTTTTTGTCAGCCAACTCAGATTTCACATTAGAAATCGCTTCTTCATTTTGACTAATATCCACCAAAGTAATATTTATCCGCTCTTTAATGCTGAGTAATTGATCAAAATTTTCCGCAATCTCATGTGTTTGCCGATTCGTCACAGCCAATTCAACCAGGGGATCAACATTGGAAAAATAGATTTGCTGCAAATAGTTTTCCAAAATTGACTTATTAAGTTTTGCCCGATTAGAAAGCATCTCCAATTCACTCTGCTTTCTAGCAATGTCACTTTCCGTTTGTTGCAAGACTGTCTTGGTTGTGTTCACTTGGACAACGTTTTTGTTTAATAACACTTTGGACGTTTGCAATTCTTTTTGCGCATCTGCTATTGCATCAACAAGATTTTCTTTCTTATCTTCCAGTTTAGAGACCTCATCCGCAAACGCCCGATTGCCAAAAGAAATAGCACCAAAACCAGCCAGTAAAAAGAGAACGGCTATCACGAATATTTTTTTTATTATTTTTGTCTTTTGCATATTTCTTATTGTAGCACAAAAAAACACCCCTGAACATTCGGGGGTGTTTTTTGTGAATCTATTCGCAAATTTACTTATCTTTCTTCTCGTCTTTTTTAGCGTCAGTCTTTTCTCCCTCAACGCCAGCTTCTTTGATGACGCCATCAACCTTGGTCACATCCGCTTCTACTTTTGTTTCCAGGTTTGACATCTCTTCTTCTGATCTTGGCGGAGCTACCAGTGCAATCACTGTTTCCAAGTCGATACTAAGTTCGATTTTCTTGGAAATCGCCAAGTCTCCTAGGGTAATGCGATCTTCAAAAGTTTTGAGGCTTGAAATATCCACTGTGATGCTTCCTGGCAAATCGGCTGGGAGACATTTCACTTCAATCGCGTCAATATTTTTCACCAAAACTCCGCCCAACTCTTTCACAGCTGGCGCTTCGCCCACATATTCCAATTCCACTTCTGTTTCAATTTCTTCATCCATGCGCACTTGAAAAAAATCAATGTGCACATAGTTATCCCGCACCGGATCTTTTTGTGTGTCATAGATCAGCACATTTCGATTGTCCTTTTCATCAATTTTAAGTTCAATCACCGTGCTTTCTCCTGATTTTTTGATGAGACGTTTGAAGTCCAAGAGTTTGACCCAAATATTTTTTGAAGCCACTCCTTTGCCATACACAACCGCCGGAACAAGTCCTTCTTTTCTGCCTTTATTAGTTTTGCGACCTAGCACATCTCTCGGCTTTGCTTCTAACGCTATTTTATCCATCTTATTTTCGCTCTACCCACCCCCGAAATATTTCGAAGCCTCTCAAGCGGATTAAAAAAATTAATTATCTTTTAAAAAATACATTATTTTTCACTTTTCATTTCCGTCATCGAACGATAAACCTCAATCACCTCGTCCGCGCTAATCGCTTTTTGACCAAAAATCTTACTTGCTTCTTCTCTATTCAAATCCGTTGCCGTTCCCACGCTCACGAGACCTTTTTCAGTGTGGGAAAGAAAAAAGAGTGAAGCGGTGAGGCATTTGGGGCACAGGGCATGAAAAACTGTCTTCATTTCCTGCTCCGCCACGACATTTACGTTTTTTTCTTCCATGACCGTTGTGCAAACCGCACAACTAAGCACTAAATCTAACTTTTTTCTGTTTTCGTGCATATTTTTTATGTTAATGGCGCGCCTCAAAAAGCACTGGGTTATTCTAGCACAGAAATGAGTTTAGTCAATGTTTTGCCTTTTTTGCCCCTGCTTTTGATTATCGATATATTTTCGGATCAACTCAAGATCTTCACTGTCTTTTTTCCTCCCGAATTTCGTTTTCCATTCCACAACATATCCGATTTGTACATAGGGAAAGCCCGCAATAATTTCAGCGCTATCAATCATCTCGTTTATCTTGTCAGCTAAATTAGGCCAATCCTTGAAAATTTCAATATTCCCAATCCGCAGGCAAGTTGGATTTTCATGCAAGTAAGTTGCATATTTTCCAAGCAATTCTCCCCACAACTCTTGCTTCACAATAATATCCAAATCAGCAGATTCCCGAATCCCCCGAACCGCCATCGGACCACTACCAAAAATCGCAAATTTTCCCACCGGCAACTTCAATGATTCCAGCTCATCAAGATATTTCATATTTTTTTGCATAATAAATAAAGTGCGTAACATTTCGCCACAACGTATCGGCATCATCTGAAGTGCGAAGCATTTGGGTGTAGCGTAGCGAAACCAGATATGCCGTGTTAGGCGATGTTAAAATTTAAACCAAAAATTATTTTAAAAAATGTGGTGGAAATTGACCGCATTGTTCAAGCAAAAAATCATGTCTATTCTGAAAGGCGCTCCTCACCTCAGGCAAAACGATCTTTTTATCCCAGTCCTTCATTGCTTTACGAACATTATCACTCATCAAATCTTGAAAATCTTTCGAAGCGTTCTCATGCCACCACAATGAATAGAATGGGCCTACTAAATGCGAAGCGCCGTCCGCTGATGATATGATTTTTACCTCGATTGGTGCGCGGTCAATTTCCACCTTCCTATCAATTAATTCAGCATAAGATAACGCATTGTCGAGAAATTGCTTTGGAAATCCAATCTCCAGCAGCTTTTCTTTTCCGCTGTTCAGTGTCACATTATATTGATTGTCAAAATCTAAAATCTTGCCATAATCATGAAGCCACACAAGAAGCATGACCAGATTCTTGTCAGCATCCTTGTAAATATCACAAAGCTCCAAAGCAATTTTCTCGACAATCTCCAAATGATATTTCACAAACCATTTATGATGTATGAAATTAGGGTTTTGGGAAACCTCGATAACATGCTCCTTGAATTGCTGAATTAATTGTTCCATAATTTTTGGCCTTAGTTTAAATTCGTGAGTTTTACAAAAGAATTTTATTTTTTACTTCCTTTATCTTCACAGGTTTTTCAAGCAAAATACCTTCGTGAAGTTTGTACAGCAACGGCAAAACGCCACACTTAGAACAAACCCCCCAACCACACTTACCGCCATTTTCAGATGATAAGTTTTTACATAGAGCCAGTTCACGCTCAAACACGTCTTTCTTGATAACGTTTTTCTTCAGTCCAGTTTTGCAAGTAGGTTTTTGATTACTCATAAAAAAAATAAAAATCTTTTGTAAAATTTCGCACAACGTTACGAGTATCCGAAGTTTTTCTGTAGCGGAGCGGAAGAAAAATTTGGGTGGAGGCTTTCAGGGAAAGCCGCAACCGGATACTCGTTGTTAGCTGATGTATTCCTTTTCTTTTTTCCGACAGCAGTCGGAATTGTTTTAAAAAATTTTAAAATTTCTTTTTCCGTTTTGGATTTTGGGCAGAGGGGTCAGGGGGTGAATGCCCAAAATCCAAAACTCTTTATTCTGTAGTAGCAAAAAGTTCGGTGAAGTTGGCTCTTATTTCATCTTCTGTGCAATTATTGAAAACTAAGTCAAAATCGAAATCCTTAAACTTAGGAGCGTCTTTTCCAAATTGTTTCAAAAACTCTGCTTTGCAATAGTCTCTAAAATCTTTCAGAGTGATAAAATCTGAAGGCTCTTTTGGGCTCTTTCCAGCAAGTTTTAATAATAGGTGTTCAGAATTGCATATTAAGAATTGAACAATATCACCACCAGTTTGTATCATGGTTTCTATTTGCGAAGAGTCGTCAAGGTCTTTATCTAAGACAAAGAACAATGTCTGCCCAGAGTACTTTTTCTTAATAGAGTCGTATTTTGCTTTAAAACTACCAACAGTACCAGCACCATTTAATTTGCCTTGAGATACGTTTGATTTTACAATTTGCACCCTATCGCTAAACTTAATATTAGACTCATCAAACAATCCTCTAAACTTATTTCTTGTTATATATGCAAAAAGATTATACTCTGTAGTTCCTTCGCAAAGCAATAAATAATATATTATGAAGCTTTTTTTCTTATCCATAAAGCTTACAAAAGATTATTTATAATTCTGTTGAAATCTATAGTGTCAGGAACCCCGCCAATGGAGCCAAGACGATATTTACTTTTTATATTATCCCTCTCTCTAACATCGTAATCAGATACTTTTGATACAGTGATATTGTCATTTTTTTTCTCTAATATGTGTGCTTGGTCATTTTGTAAGAGATCAAAAGTTTCATGATTGTGAGAAGAAAAGAACAACTGCGCATTATTTTTGTTTATGTCTTTATCTTTAAAAAGATTGAGGATAGCAATCTCCATATCTGGGTGATAAAACTTGCTAGTTTCGTCATAAACAACAACACCTCCTGTTTTTAATATCTTAAGAATATCGCCTATATATGCAACGAGTTCGCGTGTTCCAGCAGAAAGCTCGGTAGCACCAAGATTCTTATAGAAATTGCTATATTTTGCCTCATAAGTGAAAGTAAAAAATTTGTTTGCAGGATTTGGATCACCTTCTTTTTTAATAACAAGAGTCTCAAAAGAAGGTGTTTCAAAATATTTTAATACAGGATTTACTATGGCAAGCATTTCATCCTGTATTTTCGTGTCACTGTTAATATATTTAACCGCAAAAGCAAATAATCCATTTAAATTATTTTGTCCCATTTGAACTGAACGCTTGTCAGTAATGAAACAAAATTTAGTTTTTATTTGGCTAAGATTAGAAACACCGATTTCTTCTTTAAGATTTGCAAATACAGAAATATCCGAACTGTCATCTAAAATTACAGAGAGAAAAGAAGACTTTTTTGGTGCTACAATATTCTTCGCCAAAGAACTCATTTCGCTTTCCATATTAGCTTCCAAGAAAATACTGTGATTCTTTCTACTAAAGATTTTTTTGTTGTTTTTGTATAATACCTCCTCAGAAATTTCTTTCCCTTCATTTATGATAGAAATTGAATAGTTATATTTAGTTTCTTCTATTATAAAATCCATTTCCAATACAATCGGCTTTGATTCCATTTCCTTTGTGTAGTTGGGAAGAGAAATAGCAGTTTCTATTTGCATACCATTAGGAGTAAGTATGGATTCTTGTTGTTTTGACACCATGACTCTAGTTATAGTATCAATAATGTTTAATATGGTACTTTTACCTGAGGCATTTGCACCATAAAAACCAGAAATAAGAGATACTCTTTCTTTCCTTATATTCACATAACCTATTTTTTCCATTTTGCCCCCTTCAGTGAAGGATACTTCTATAGGATTTTTTATCCCATAAAAGTTACTTGCCTTAATTCGTGTTATAAACATATTTTTTAATAAATGACATTAATTTGTCTTAATATATCATAATTATACTCTTTGTAGAATTAATGTCAAGTATTTTGCCAAAATATTGTCATATTTGATAATTGGGCATATTTTTATACACAGGCTGAATAGCCGCTTTATGCCTGTCTTTCCCTTATAAATCGTCTTCGCAGCGATAGCGGAGAAAACACCTTATACCCCTCTTAAATTAATGAAAAAGAAATTTTAAAATTTTTTAAAACAATTGGGCGATAGCCCAAAAAAGAAAAGGAATATTTCAGCTAACTCGTTTATATGCGAACTTATTGTTGAATAATTGCTGAAATTTGCAGGTTATGCGAAGTTTTCATAGCCATGCCTAAACCCTACTTTTGCATCTCGATTATAACCCACATCTTCTTTCCATGTAAAGCAGTTGAACAAACCCAAAAACAATGCTAAGCTGAAAACAAATCATAAACTAAAAAAAATATGCCTGAAATAAAAACCGAAAAAGTCAGCTGGATTGACTTTCAAGAAGCCAGCACCAAGGAAATCGTAGAGTTGCAAAAGAGATTCAATTTGCACCCATTGGTCGTGGAGGAATTCTCTACTCCAACGTTGCGACCGAAAGCCGCCGAATATGGCAACTGTCTCTATCTAGCTATCCACATCCCACTCTATGACAATGAAAACAAAACCACCTACCCGGGCGAATTGGATATCGTTATTTGCGGACAAACCCTGATCACGGCCCATGATGTGGAAATCTATCAGCTCGGTGAATTCTTTGAAAAACTACAAAAAAGCAAAAAACAAAGAGATCTCTACATGAATCAAAGCCCAGGAGCGCTATTGCGTTTCATTCTTGAAATGCTTTTGGAATCTTGCTTTCCCCGCCTCGATCACATTTCTAAAAAACTGGATTTCGTGGAAAAAGAGATTTTTGACAGCCATGAAAAAGAAATGGTTTTTGAGATATCTTTGGTCAAGCGCGATATCCTCAATTTCCGCCGCACCATGAAGCCGCAACGGACCGTTTTTGAATCATTAGTCAGAGAAAATAGATATATCGAACAAGAACTGCGTCCCTATTTCCAAGATCTCATTGGCACCAACATCCGTATTTGGAACATGCTCGAAAGCGCCAAAGAAACCATTGAATCACTAGAAGCCACCAATAATTCCCTCCTTTCCAATCAACTCGACATGACCATGAAAGTGCTCACCATTTTTTCCGCCGTAATGCTTCCTATGACAGTCTATTCCAACATTTTGGCCATGAGCGCAGACATTCCGTTTGGCAAAGATCCTAATGCTTTTTGGATTCATCTAGGTATTATGTTTTTGCTTTCCTTGATCACTATAACCGTTTTTAAAGCCAGAAAGTGGCTCTAAGTCAAAATCTATATGCTCAAACTCTATAACACTCTCGCAAAAACCAAAGAAGAATTTAGACCAATCCACACTGGCAAGGTGGGTTTCTATTCTTGCGGTCCAACAGTCTACGACTACATTCACATCGGAAACATCAAATCCTATCTGACCGCCGACACATTACGTCGCTACCTTCTCTATCTCGGCTATGAAGTGCGCCACATCAAAAACATCACCGACGTCGGGCATTTGACTGAAGATGATGTCGCTCAAGGTGACAGTGGTGAAGACAAGATGGAAAAAAAGGCTTTGGCGGAAAAAAAATCACCCGCTGAAATAGCCCAGTTCTATGAAACATATTTCCGTGAAGTGGAAAAAAGTATGAATATTCTACCAGCCCACTTTTTTCCCCGCGCCACCGCACATGTTCCCCAGATGATTAAAATCATCACTGGGCTCATTGAGAAAGGCTTCGCCTATGAAAAAAATGGCAATGTTTTTTTTAGTATTAAAAAATTCCCTGACTATGGAAAGCTCTCTGGCAATACACTGTCCAATCTCAAAGTTGGCGCCCGCCTAGAAGAGCACCCTGACAAAGAAGATCCGTGGGATTTTGCACTTTGGCTTCGCGCTCCAAAAGAACACTTGATGAAATATGAATCGCCATGGTCGCTTGGCTATCCCGGTTGGCACATTGAGTGTTCCGCCATGAGCTCAGAATATCTGGGCGACACTTTCGACATTCACACTGGAGGAGAAGACAACATCTTTCCTCATCATGAAGCAGAAATCGCGCAAAGCGAATGCTTTTCGGGCAAAAAATTTGTGAACTATTGGCTCCATACCCGCCTTCTCATGGTAGATGGCAAAAAAATGTCCAAATCCAAGGGCAATTTCTATCGCTTGGAAGACGTTACCACCAAGGGCTATTCCGCGATGGATTTGCGTCTGCTTATTCTTTCCTCTCACTACAGAAGTCAGATGAACTTTACTTGGGAATCGATGGATCAAGCTAAAAGTAACTTACAAAAAATCAATGCCTTCATTCTGAACATGGAAGCACTTTCCACCGCTAAAACAAAAGAAGCTAACTTTGATATCACGCCCTATCAAGAAAAATTTGAATCGGCTATGAACGATGATCTCAATACCCCACTTGCACTAAGTATTGTCTATGAACTGATAACCGATGCCAACAAACTATTGCTAAAATCTCTCCTGAGTGCCCAAGATGCCAAAAAAATTCTGGCTTTTTGGAAGAAAATAAACACTGTTTTTGGTTTCATGCTTCATGGTCAAACAGAAATTCCCGCAGAACTAACCATGCTGGCCGAAAAAAGAAAACAAGCTAAGGAGCAAAAGGATTTCACCCTTTCTGATGAACTGCGTAAAAAAATTGAAAGCTTGGGCTATGCCGTTGAAGATTTGAAAGATAATAATTATTTAATTAAGAAAAATTAATATGGGTGATTCTTGCAACTGCGCGCAGTGTCCACATCATTGTGGCGACGAAGAAAATAATGCGGATGATGATGCTGAAAAAGAGGCGCAAAAAAAACTAAAAAACCTTGAAGATGACATTCAAGCTCTAGGCTTCAAAACAGAAGAAGGTGAGGATGGAATCAAAGTAACCATGTAGATGAAAAATTTCTGGCAAAAAATTGAACGGCCAATTTTGGCATTGGCTCCCATGGCAGGCATTACCGACAGTGCTTTTCGCCAAATTTGTCGAGCGCATGGCGCCGACGTGACTTATTCGGAAATGGCGAGCGTAAGCGCGCTGTTTTACAAACCAGCAAAAACGCTTGAGCTGGTGCGATTCAAAGCAAAAGAGCGCCCCTACATCGTTCAACTCTTTGGCAACAATCCCGAGCATTTCGCCGTGGCCACAAAAATTATTACCAAAGAAGTCAAGCCCGATGGAATTGATATTAATTTTGGCTGTCCGGCCAAAAAAGTTTTCAAACATGGCTCTGGTTGCGCTCTGATGCCTCAAATTGAACTGGCGCGTGAAATCATTTCTGCAGTTTGCGACAACACCAGTCTGCCAGTATCAATTAAAATTCGCGCGGGTGTTTCCGAGAGCTCAGCTCTCGGAAAACCGAGAGCTGAGCTCTCAAAACCCAAAAGTATTTCGGCACTGGAATTTATCAAAAAAACCAAAGATCTTCCCTACTGCGCTGTGATGGTGCACGGACGAACATATGAAGGCGGATTTTCCGGATTAGTAGATTGGGAAATAATTTCGCAGATTAAAAAAATCATTCCCGAAAAA